>JAFEBN010000203.1 GCA_018242645.1 Planctomycetota bacterium
CGAGAAAAACGGCCTGAACGGGCCCGTGCTCCTCTTTGTTTCGCGGCTCTCGCCGGAAAACCGAACCGACCTGCTCCTCAAAGCCGGAGGCATGCTCGCCCGGCAGTACAAGGACCTCCGCATCGTCATCATCGGAGGCGGCGCCGAAGAAGCTTCGCTCCGCGAGTGCGCCGCCAAGGAGGGCGTCGCCGAACGCACCACCTTTACCGGCGCGATCTACGAAGAAGCCGAGCTCGCGCCCTGGTTCGCATCCGCCGACCTCTTTGTCTACCCCAGAAACATCGGCCTCAGCCTGCTGCACGCCATGGGCTACGGACTGCCCGTCGTCACCACCGACTTTGAACCCTCCTGGGCCCCGGAGGTTGAAGCCCTCCAGCCCTGGATCAACGGCATGACCTACGACGATGGCTCGGCCGATGCGCTGGCCCACATCGTCGGGGCCCTGCTCTCCGACCGCGATCGACTCGACAAGATGAAGGCCAACGCCCTCCGAACCGCCACCGGCGAGTACAGCCTGAAGAAAATGGTCGACGGCCTCGAAACCGCCATCCGCTACGCGGCCGGCACACGGCGAAGCGCCTGAACAGCCGATACCCTCGGTGCTCTCAAGCGCCGCATGCACGTCGTCATCTTCGAATCCTGCCCCCGCGGTCACCGTTTCACCTACGTCAAGCACGTGGTCAACGGCCTCGCCGACTTGCCCGTCAAGATCACCATCGCCACCAGCCCCGGCGCCTCCGCCTGCGAAACCTTTCCCGAGCAGCTCGCGCCCATCGCTTCTCGCTTTTCCATGGCCGAGGCCTACCCCGAGGCCGACCCCACCAACAAGTTCTCCTACGGCTGGAACACCGCCGCCTCCATGGTCGCCGCGGCACGCGATCTCAAGCCCGATCACATCATCGCCCCGTCCGGCGACGGCGTGCTGGAAATGCTCGGCGCCCAGCGCCTCGCGCTGCGCGCGGGCGCCATGAGCCGCACCGAGCTCGAGGCGATGATCATGACCTGCTCCTGGGTGTACCTGCCCCGAGGCAATCCCAGGCGCTGGGCGCGCCGGCGCGCATGGGCCGCCCTCTTCGGCGCCACCGGCCTCCGCACGCTCCACATCATCGACCCCCTGCTGCGACGGTCATTCCGGGCGCTCACGCCCTCGATCGCCCGCCGCACCGTGCTCTCGCCCGATCCCGTCGAGGCGTACCCCGCCGTCAGCAAAGTCGAAGCCCGCCGCCGGCTCAACATCCCCGAGTCCGGCCGCCTCATCTCCTGCGTCGGTCGCCTCGATGAACGCAAGGGCGTCGACATCCTCATCCGTGCTTTCCTCGATGCCAAGCTCGGTTCCGATGATCGGCTCTTGCTTGTCGGCACGCACATGCCCGAAGTCACATCGCTGCTCAAGGGCGATGCCGCCGAACTCGTCCGCCAGGGCCGCATCATCTCCCAGGACGGCTACGTCACCGACGAACAGATGATCCTTTCAATCGCCGCGGCCGATCTCGTCGGCGTGACGTACCGGCGCCACCTCGGTTCGGCCAGCATCGTCATCCGCGCCGCCGCCCAGGGACGGCCCATCCTCAGTTCCGATCTTGGCTGGCCCGGTGAAACCTGCCGCCGCTTTGCGCTGGGCACGCCCTGCACCGTCCGCGATCCCGTCGCCGTTGCCAACGCCCTCCGCTCCGCGCTCGAGAGCGCTCCGGACTTCAAACCTCATCCGGCCGCGGCCCGGTTCGTCCAGTTCCACAGCGTCGAGAACGCGCACCAGTTCTGGGCCCGACGCCTCCGCGAGCGCCTCGGGCTGCCACCCTCCCAATCACTCAAGACCTGGGACTGGGTCCTCGAAACCGCCCTCCCCCTCCCGGAAGGCGAATCGCCCCCCTGAGCCGCTTTCATCGCGGCCAGCGGGCCTCGGGACCCTCCAATCAGGGGTTCTTTCCTCTCCCGGACCGAACTGCCCCCTTCCCCGGACCGATAAAGTCCGTCGAGCGCACCCTGTCTCCCGCGCTCGCGGAGTTCCCCATGCCGGCGCACAAGATCCTCAACAAAGTCATTCCCCAGTCGGGCAAAGAAGCGCTCCGCGGTGCCGCGCTCCAGCTCATCCCGACCATGCGCCATCTCGACATGCCCACCCGCCTGCGCCACCTCACCTCGCGCGGGTTCAACCCCAAGGTCATCTTCGACATCGGCGCCGCCCGCGGCGAATGGGCCCGCATGGCCCACGAGATCTTCCCCCAGAGCCGGATCGTCTCCTTCGAACCCAACGCCCGCGAGAAAGACTCCCTCGAACGCTGCAAAGCCGAGATCCCCAACTTCTCCTACAAGCTCGGCTTCCTCGGCCCCAAGCGCGACACGATCACCTACTCCGACGAAAACACCCAGACCTCGCTCCTCAGCGACGCCAAGTCGAGCGGCACCGCCAAGGCCGAGATGTACGTCCTCGATGAACTCATCGCCGCCGGCGAAATCCCGCAGCCCGAGTTCATGAAGCTCGATGTGCAGGGCTTCGAGCTCGAAGTGCTCCGCGGCGCGGAAAAGGCGCTCAAATCCGGTCCCGCTCTCCTTCTCGAAGTCAGCTTCATCGACTTCCTCCCGCACATGCCGCTGGTCGAGGACGTCATGAAGTTCATGTCCGAACGCGATTATGTCTGGCACGATGTCATGGGCCTCTCGCGCCGTCCCGGCGATGACACGCTGTGGCAGATGGAC
>JAFEBN010000204.1 GCA_018242645.1 Planctomycetota bacterium
GCTTCAGCCGATGCCACCACGACCACCCCATCTCACTTTGGTGGCAGAAGTGGTTTCCCGGCAGGCCCAAAGGAACATCCGCACGCACGCCCTGCCGCAGAAGTGACGACAACCGCTCGACTTCCTCTTCCGCGGCGACTTCCGCCACACAGCCAGATTCGAAATTGATTCCCATGCGATCCGCTCCGTGGACCGCGTCACGATATCACAATGGCCGAGTTGGGGGTCATACCTCTACCAACCGGTAACGCGGCTCCTTGCGATGCCGCTTGTCATCCCGTCGCCCCGCCTTCGGCGGGTGGCATCACCGTCGTGTTCGTGCCACCGACCTTGCTTCACGGTCAGTGTGCATTGGTGGGCTTGAAGTCTACTTGACCAGCCACATCGGTTGCTGCTATCGCAGAGCGTGCGTCGCGGTCAGCCACAGATGACACAGGCATTGCCTCCCCCGAGCTCAATGATCGAAAGTTGAACGAGCAGTTCGACGCACTCAAGGATGCCGTGAAGTCGCTTGCGAAGTAACGACTTCAAACAGAGTTTGTCAAGGAGCACAAGGCGAGCTTTGCATGCCAAACATCGACCGGCCCGTTTGAATAAAAATTATCTGTTTTCTGTCACACCGAGTCGCCCACCTCCGCCCTATCTCCGGGCGGGGCGCGGCGAACGAACTCTTGTTGAGCTTCCTGCAGTGGCGCACCCGCCCGCTTGGGAGATTCAGCATGGCTATTCGTCGTGTTCGGGGGGTGCGTAAGGATCTGGCCGTTCGAATCGAGCAGAGCGCCGTCGATGCGCTCCTCGATGCCACTTCTTTTCCCGTCAAGGTGGTCGAGCATCGCGAGCCATTCAAGCCCGATCGGACGGAGTCGATCTCGGCTTCCCGAGCCGAGGAGGGAACCTTCGACCTGTCCCACACTTCGGCGAAGCAACTGTTCCAACGCGCGAGCAAGTGGGCCTCGGGCCAACAGTCCAAATGGCCCACGGGCTCCTCGTCCAGCGCCCCAGCGGACGAGGAGACACAACTGCTCGCCGCGATCGCATCCTCTGGCGGACAAGTGCTGGAATCCGCCAAGGCATGCCTTCGTGCCGCCGAAGAATCCGCGGATTACTCCGGACCGCCCAAAGCGCTCCTGCAAAGAATCCTGAACGGCGGGCTCGAGAAGCTGCCGGAAACTCTCGCCGAAGTCGATCGAGCCGCGAGCACACGCGCGCTCGGCATCAAGTTCAAAGTGCACTGCAGCCAGGCCGACGTCTGGGTCGAAAAGCGCCCCTCCGCCTCCGTCGCGAGCCCCCGTTTCGATCTCAAGGACATCCGCCTGAAAGGGGGGGCCCGCGGGGAGCTTTGGTGGTATCACCCGACGTTCCACTGTAGTTGGCTCTGCTTCAAGTGGTCTGTGACCTGGGGTTGGGACATGATCCTCGCCGTGCACCCGCAAGGAATCCGCTTCGAAGGCGAAGCTCACGCCGACTTGGCGACCGACGCCGCGACTGTGAAGTGCTACGGGCGTTGCGACCGCTTGCGACTGGACTATCCCATTTTACGAGAAATCCCGCTGGAAGGGCTCGCCAACCGCTTTCTCGATGGCAAGCCCGTGTTTGTGTACGACGCGACGAAGCTGCTGCCCTCGTTCCCCGTCATCGGCACCAGCCTCGATATCAAGGCGATCGAGATTCCCAAGACATCCGGCGCCATCGAGGTGATCGCTCAAGTCGAGAAGCGGATTTCCAGATGAGCCGGATCCGGGTGCGGTAAAACGCCCCCCCCGCGTCCAATTGTCCGTGAGTCAATTCGCGAAAGCGGCTGACTCACCTTTGACAACCATCCTGAGCATCGCGCCGCCCCGCCGCCGCGTTTTCTACACCGACCGATCGCGGCCGAATCCCAGCGGCGCCTCGTCCCGCCTTCGGTCCTCAACTCGCTGCGTCGAAGCGGCCGCACAGTTCGCTCGCGCCAAGCCGGACGCGCGCTGATCGATCCTCGCAACACTGCCACACGATGTCGCGGCGCGCGTTTTCCCCTCGCGCAGTGCCCGGCGGATCGATTCCCGGATCCACCACGATGCCGGCGTGCTGAACCGGTACCCCTGCGCCGGATCAAAGTGCTCCACCGCCCGCACCAGACCATCCCGCCCGCGGCACATCAACTCGCCCAGCGCCACCCCGCGATCAACATACTTGGCCGCGATCCGCGAGACCAAGTGCAGATGGCTGAGGATCATCTTCTCGCGCGATTCGTGACAATTGTCGTTGCGAATCGTCCACCCAAGCGCACACTCCTCCGCGCGCGTCATCCCGCTTGCGACCGCGGACCCTGTTTCCTTGGACAGCCGTTCGTCGATCCGTCGCTCTTCCCCGACCATGCGCACGCTCCTCGAAGAGTTGCAAGTTTCGCTCTCCGCTGTTGAGCGCAGCTTCGAGCAACGGTAAAAACGCGTTCACCCGGCAGCCGAGAACCAACCACCAACCGACGGTCGCGTCCACCACTCAACCCCCCCGTGCTTCCTGTTCTGAGCCCGCGTGCCCCCGCACGTACCCCTATTCAGGCCCGCAGAGGCACCCCGCCCTCCCGCTCTCTTGCCCCTTCGACCTCATTTCGCCGAAATAAACCCCCTCGGATACCGTTATCCCGGACAGTCCCCTTCTCTGCGGAGTCTCCGCGCCCATGGTCAGGCCCACAACCAGTGTCCGAACACACCCGG
>JAFEBN010000205.1 GCA_018242645.1 Planctomycetota bacterium
CGAGCTTCGAGATCAAGATCAAGGACCTGGTCGAGTTGATCGTGAAGCTGACGGGCTTCAAGGGCGGCATCACGTGGGACACCACGAAGCCGGATGGTCAGCCCCGGCGCAAGTTGTCGGTGGAGAAAGCCGAGAAGTTGCTGGGCTGGAAGAGCCTGGTGGGCTTCGAGGAAGGCCTCAAGCGGACGATCGACTGGTACCGGGCGAATCCGAGCAAGTGATTCTGCGTGGCCCCGTGAAGGCGGCGCGGGCAAATTTTGCCTGCGGATAGCCATTTTCCGGGCCCGAGAACGCGGGCGGTGAAGAATCCATCACGTTTGATGTTGTGGCCTCTTGCGGGGCGTGCCATACTCGATTGCGGGCTGCGCGAGGCCCGGCATTTGGGGCCCTGCATGTCAGAAGCAACGCTTCAGGATCGCCTGCAAAGGGCGTACAACATCAAGTACCCGGGGGAGAAGTTGCCGCCGGCGCCGACGTTGCGGCCGGACGCGGTCTCGACCAACCGGAACGACGATGTGGCGCGCCTGCTTCGGGGCGAGAAAGGTCGCGTGCTGGAGATCGGCTGCAACACCGGCGGCCTGACGGCGGCGCTGGCGGGGCAATTCGAGCATCTCACCGGCATCGATATCTCGAGCACGGCGGTGGACGCGGCGCGCCGGCGAGCGGAGAGTGATCCGGCGCTGCGGGACAAGCTGCGGTTCGAAGTGGCGAGCGCCGATCAGCCGCTGCCGTTTCCGGACAAGAGCTTTGATGTCGTGCTGGGTATTGCCGTGCTCGAGCACCTGGTGTTCATTTACGAGGCGCTCGACGAGTGGCACCGGGTGTGCAAGCCGGGCGGGTGCCTGATCCTGTGCGTGCCGAACATGGCGTATGTGAAGCACGTGGTGGACCTGCTGCGCGGGCGGCAGCCGCTGACGGGCAGCCCGACGCGGGACGCGAAGTACTGCCGCGAGCACGGGTGGGACGGCCACCATCTGCACTACTTCACGAAGTCGTCGCTGACCGATCTGCTGCGGCACGTGGGGTTCGAGCCCGAGGTGTGGACGGGCGACGGCGCGTACGCGAAGTACCGGCGCTGGTACATCAACTTTGTGGGCAGTTTGACGCTGAAAGCGCGCCGGCTACCCGACCGGTGAAATTCAAGCGGCCCGAACCGCCGATAATTGACCGGATGGATCAGGCGGCAACCGACAACGCTTCGAGCACGCCGGCACCGATGGGCAGCACATGGGGGCTGAAGGGCAACCTGGTGCGCGTCGCGTGGATGCTGGTCGGGCGCACGCTGCTGCGGATCAGCACCGATCGCGCGGACGGGTATCGCTGCTGGCTGCTGCGCCGGTTCGGGGCGAAGGTGGGACGGGGCGTGCGGCTGGCGCGGAGCTGCCGCGTCGAGATCCCCTGGACGCTGGAACTCGGCGACGGTGTGCACGTGGGCGAACGGGCGATTCTGTATTCGCTGGGCCGGATCGTGGTCGGCGAAGGAACGGTGATCAGTCATTTCGCGCACCTGTGCGCGGGTTCGCACGATTACACCAAGCGACGGTTCGATCTGCTGCGCCCGCCGATCGCGGTGGGGGCGCGCTGCTGGATCGGGCCCGACGCGTTCGTGGGGCCGGGCGTGCGCGTGGGCGACGGAGCGGTGCTCGAGGCGCGCGCGTGCCTGTTCAAGGATGCGGAGCCGGGCAAGCTGTACGCGGGCAATCCCGCCAAGATTGTGGGGGATGCGTGAGCGGCGTCCGGCAATGGCTGTGGCAGGCGCTGGGCCGGCGCGCCTTCGCGCTTTGTTTTCACAATTGGTACGGGCCGCGGCGAGCCATCCTGCGGATGTTCGGCGCGAAGCTGACGCCCACCAGCCGCCTGCGTCCGAGCTGCATCATCACGCATCCGTGGAACCTGAGCATGGGCATCGAGAGCGCTGTGGGCGACCTGGCGTACCTCGACTGCACGGAGCCGATCGAGATCGGCGACTACTGCACCGTCAGCCAGCATGTGCGGGTGCTGACGCACGTGCCGGGCGCACCGGCCGGCGTGTCGCATCAGGCTCGCGGGCCGGTACGGATCGAGCGCGATGGATGGGTTGCGGCCGAGTCGATGGTGCTGCCGGGCGTGACCGTGGGCGAAGGGGCCATCCTCGGCGCTCGCGGGACGGCGCGGGAGTCGCTTGCGCCGTGGAGCACCTACGGGGGCGACCCGCTGCGACGCATCGGCGACCGCGCCCGACCGGTTTGAACCGCTACTTGAGGTGGAATCGGATATTGGCTGAAAGCAGATTTTGCCGAGAACTCTCGGCGGACCTGCGGCGTTCGATCAACGTTGGGCGGCGCCCGGCCGATGCTATAGTCCTGTCCACGTGCAAGCCCTGGGGCTCCAGCGTGGGGGTGAATTGGAGACGGAGTCGTGCGGATCTGCATCCCGGGCGGTTCGGGCTTCATCGGCCGCTATTTCCATGAGCAATTGACGGCGAAGGGCCATGAGGTGGTCATCCTCGACCTCGTGAAGCCCGAGTGGGATATCGGACGTTCGCCGTTCTTTCACGGCGACATCCGCGACGGCCAGATTGTGCAGCGGGCGATCCGCGGGTGCGATCGGGTTCTGAACCTCGCGGCGGCGCACCACGACTTTGGCATCAGCGAGAAGACCTTCTTCGACGTGAACGAGAACGGGGCCCGGGTCCTCTGCGAGGCGAT
>JAFEBN010000206.1 GCA_018242645.1 Planctomycetota bacterium
TCGCCGAGGTAGATGGAGGTGGCGAGGGTGCCGGTGTGTGGGGAGTTGGCGTTGTTGCCGAGCGTGATGGACTCGGGGCGGATGGAGAGCAGGGCTTTGGAGCCGGGGGGGAGGGGGGCGAGGCCTGAGGGGATGTGGCCGGCGATTTCGCCAGCTGGGGTGCTTAGAAGTGCTGTATTATCGGGCCTTATGGCGGTGATGGTGCCTTCGAGGATGTTTGTTTCGCCGAGGAATTCGGCGACGAAGCGGGAGTGGGGATTTTTGTAGAGGTCGGCGGGAGTGCCGAGCTGCTCGAGGCGGCCGGCGCGGAGAATCGCGACGCGGTCGGCCATGCTCAGCGCTTCTTTTTGGTCATGCGTGACGTAAACGGTGGTGATGCCGCTCTCTTTGCAGATGCGTCGGATTTCGGAGCGCAGCTCGAGCCGCAGTTTGGCGTCGAGGTTCGAGAGTGGTTCATCCAACAAGAGCACATCGGGACGGATGACCAGGGCGCGGGCGAGTGCGACGCGCTGTTGCTGGCCTCCGGAGAGTTGGTTTGGCTTGCGTTTGGAATATTGCTCCATTCGCACGGCGGCGAGCGCTTCGGCGATTCGTTTTTGTGCTTCGGCGGCAGGGGTTTTGCGCACGTCGAGGCCGAAGGCGACGTTGGCCTCGATGGTCATGTGGGGCCAGAGGGCGTAGGACTGGAAGACCATTCCCGTGTTGCGCTGGTTCGGCGGCAGGTGGGTGACATCGCGCGAGCCGAAGAGGATCGTCCCCGCGGAGGGGTCGATGAAGCCGGCGATCATGCGGAGGAGAGTCGTTTTGCCGCAGCCGGAGGGGCCGAGGAGGAAAAAGAGTTCGCCGGGAGCGATTTCGAGGGAGATGTTGTCGACCGCGCGGGTGGTTCCCGCGGCGCCGATGGCGGGGAACTCCTTGATGATGGAGCGGATGGAGATGGGGGTCGGCATGGGTAGGGGGGGAGGATAGCAAAGAGCGTCGGCGCGGCAGCGGATTGAGGGAATGGCGCGCGTTGAGCGTGGTGGGGGGTGGCGTGGGGGGTGGCGGATTGAGGGCGGAAAGTTCGGAGCCGCGGCGGGCGGAATGCCGTATAAAGGATGCTGGCAAAGAGCCGGGAGCACTGAACAGGGGAGGGGTAGACTTGCGGCCCTACGGAGCGGGCGAACCGCCGGCTCCGGGTGAGATGTTGGTACCGCCCCTGGGCGGACTTGAAGAGGTGAATGCATGGCGAGCCGGACGAGCACGAGCGTTGGAGTCGGAGTGGCGTTGACCCTGCTTGGGCTGTCGGCGCTCGGGCTGTTCATCACTTCGGCGGTGTTGTTCGGCAAGTACAACCAGTCGCAGCGCGAGCTGAATGAGGCGAAGGTGGGGATCCGCGACTTCGTGCGTGACGGCGAGCGTCAGCAGGATGATGTGCGGCAGCTGGTGGAAGCGGCGAAGAAGGCGCAGGGCCAGTCGCTGGTCGCGTACCTGGTGAAGACGAATAAGGATCTTGCCGCGGCGATCACGGGCAACAGCAACGACTCGGCGGATCGTCTGCTGGAGCAGATCCGCGCGGAATCTTCGAAGTCGAACAACGCGCCGCTGCTGCGGCTGTCGCAGGATCGCGCGTCGCAGGTTGATGAGCTGACCAAGAAGGTGGAGCAGGTTGAAGCGGCGCGTCTGGCGGCGCAGACGGATCTGAAGAATGAGCAGGAGCGCGTGGCGGGGATCGTGACGCGGCACAACGAGACCATCGCGGCGCTCAATAAAGAAGTGGGGCAGTACAAGGACGAGCTCGGCCAGTACCGCTCGGGCATCGAGAGCGTGCGGATGCAGGCGGAGAAGCAGTTCGAGAGCCAGATGGCGGCGGCGAAGGCGCGCGAGACCGAGCTGAGCGGGCGTATCAGCGACCTGCAGCAGAAGAGCCTGATCCTGGAGGACCAGCTGGCGCGTCTGCGCGGCGAGCGGAGCAAGACCACGGCGCGCGGCACGTCGGAGGATGCGCTGGTCGACGGCGCGATCATCGGCGTGAACGCGGCGCAGCGGCAGGTGTTCCTGAACATCGGTCGCACGCAGAAAGTGGTGATCGGGATGACGTTCGCGGTGTACAACGACGCGAACTCGATCAAGATGGATGCGAACGGCGAGTACAAGCCGGGCAAGGCGCTGATCGAAGTGATCAACGTGGGCCAGGATTCGAGCACGGCGCGGATCGTGAGCGAGACCAAGGGCAACCCGATCGTGACCGGCGATGTGATCGCGAACGCGGCGTTTGATCCGCTCAAGGTGTACAAGTTTGTGATCTACGGCAACTTCGACACCAAGGGCACGGGCATGCCGACGTCGGCCGGTCGCACGGACATCGCGGCGATGGTGACGAGCTGGGGCGGCGAAGTGGTGGAGGACCTGGACGGGGACGTGGACTTCCTGGTGCTGGGCGCGCGGCCGGTGCTGCCGCCGCGGCCGGGTGTGGACCAGCCGATCGAGGTGGTGCAGGAGTACGTGCGGCTGGAGCGCGCGGTGAACAAGTACAACGAGCTGATGAAGCAGGCGACGGCGATGGGTCTGCCGGTGCTGAACGAGAACCGTTTCTACACGCTGACGGGCCAGAAGCCGGTGAGCC
>JAFEBN010000207.1 GCA_018242645.1 Planctomycetota bacterium
GTTGGCGATGAAGTCGATGGCGCGGTGGGCCTGCTCGCGGAAGTCGGAGGGGGACATGTGTTGCACTGCGTCCGGGGGCATGAACGTATCGTTCGCCGCCGCGACGGCCGTAGAGTGCTGTCCGGCTCGAAAAGGACTCGCTAATTCTGGATCTTTTTCGGTGCCGCGTCGCGGGCTTTCTTGCGGAGATCGTCCCGTGCGGCTGCCTCGGCGCTCTTTGCGTCTTCAGGCGAAAGTACGAAGGCTTCGTCGGGCAACTCAGCGAGAACTCGAACTCCCGAGGCAAATCGATCGGATGGGGCGCCGAGTACGACCGGCACATCTTTCCCGGCGAGCATCGCTTTGGCTGTCGCAGAGTCGAGCCGTCTTTCCGCGCGTTGGAACGGCAGCTTTGCAGTTATGCCGGGAACGGATCGGAAATCCGAGAAACTGACGGACCAGGTAAAGGTTCCGTCGGGTCTATTGCGTTTGATTTCAATACAATTCCACGTGTCGCCGGCATGTTGAAGCGTGATGGTAACGGTATCTGCGATAGACACAACGACTTCATCCGAACCGCGCATCGCGGCTTTGCACAGCGAGTCATCCGGGTTCTTGAGAAGCCAGAGCGCCACGATCCAGGGCGAACGGAAGGCACCTTCGAGCGCTCGCGTCGTTGATGTTGGAGTCGGATAAGCGTTGATGCCCCCGTCTCCAAAGCCAAAGCACGACGTTGTTGTCGGCGTTTCGCTGACCTTGCCGCGATTCGGTGCTTTTTCAAAGTCAGCTGCCTGAAGCTGGGGCGCCGGGACACGGACAAACGGCTTTTCGACCGTGAAGTGTTCGACCAAGGTATCTTCGATGCCTCGGTACTTCAGTTTCTCCATCGTGTAGCGCAGGATCGGTTGACCAGCCGGAGTTTCCGTCGGCATTCCTTCGGAGATCCAGTTGATCTCAAGGCACTTGGCGGATGCGTGTGACTTCGCCCAATTCTGTAGGATGGCTGAAGCCTGATTATCTGAAGGAAGCGAAGCCGCTTTCGTGGAGGTTGCGAAACACAACAACGTGGCATGAAGTGCAACGAGCAATAGCCAAAGAGGCTGACGCAACGCTGATTGGTGCTGCATAGCGAGACTCCTCTCGAGGGGAATTCGTGCGAGCCAAGAGCAGGATACCACATCCGGATGCTGACTGTTTGCCGAGAAAGCCTTTTAAAGCATGTCGGGCGCGAGGCACCAGCGGGGGCCTTTGAGGTCGCGGCCGCGGAGGGTGACCTGGACGCCGCCGAGGCATTGGCGCGGGTCTTTGAGTTCGGCGCGGGGGAGGCTGAAGTTGGGGACGCCGAGTTTGCGGAAGAGCAGGGCGGGGAGCATGTGGACGTGGTCGCGATCGGCGATGACGTGGAAGCACCAGCCGAAGTTCATGAGGCCGAGAGAGAAACTCTGGAAGTTGCGACGCTCGGCGTGGATCTGGGGCTCGCGGGCGGGGAAATCGGCGGCGAGGGATTTGAGTTCGGCGGCGCCGAGGCTGAAGACGGCGGCGACGACCATGGCGTCGAGGAGGAGGAAAGAGGAGATGAGGATGGTGAGGGTGAGGGGGGACATCGGCAAATTGTGATCTCGGCTGTGCGATGATGTCCTGCCGTGGAATGTCTTGGGGTGAGAATAGAAGAATGGGCTGCCTGAGCAACTCCCGTAACGTCGCCAGAAGAACATCGAAGGGCCTCGTCGGTTTACTTGACGGGTCGTTTGAAAACTGTCCCATCCGAGGCGATGCGGCCGTCGACTGCATTCCAGAGGTCATCGCCTTCAAGCATGACGAGTCCTCGCTTGCTGAATGCACCCCAGGCTCTCCTCGAGTCGTGCAGTTGCGGGTTCTCAAGAATCAACAACTCGTCAGCAGAATCATGCGCGAGCGTGGGTCGAAAGTAATAGTACGAAACCGCTACTGGCCGATCGCGGCAGAGTGGCGAAGTCAGCCACGATGCATCGATCTGTCGCGACTCGAGAAGTGCCCGAGACCAAGCAGGCGAGTTTTGCGGGAATGCGTCTGGAGAGGGAAACAGCGGAGATTGATGTGCGCGTACAAGGATCGCTTCGTAGATCCAGCGGCACTGAACGCCGCTCTTGTCCGTCAAGACCGCTTCACGAGACTTCCGCAATGCCTGCCATCCGGCAATCGCTGCGATCGGCAAGGCAATGATTGTAAAAACGAAGAATGCCCGACGGACTGAGGCGATGACCACATCGCGCCGCACGTTTAGACCCCCATCTCATCCGCAACCGCTTCCAGCGTCTGCTCGCCCGAATCGCTTCCATCGCCGGAGAGCTGATCCACCGTCTTCGCGGTCGCGAGCGGCTTGCCCATGGCGTCGGTGAGCGCGGCGCCGTCCATCGTCTTGATGACGGGGATTGGATTGGCCTTGTCGTGCGCGGCCATTTTCTTTTCGAGGTCGGTGCGCTGGGCTTCGGGGAGGTCGGCCCATTTGCCGCGGCCGCGGCATTTGGGGAAGCGTGAGCAGCCGAGCCAGGGGCCTCGGACGCCGTTGCGGAGGTTGAGCGGGGCTTCGCAGGTGGGGCAGGGGAGATCGGTGACGAGCGGGGGCTG
>JAFEBN010000208.1 GCA_018242645.1 Planctomycetota bacterium
ACCCCGCGCACGGCCACGCATTCGTGCGCTTCGCCTACTGCAAAAAGGCCGCCACGATCGAAGAAGCCGTGAAGCGCCTCGACGCCCTCAAGGCCTGAACGCGACAACCCCATGCCCCTTCCTTCCGCGACTCTCCGCTCGTTTCTCGCCGCGGCACAGCAAGCGGCCGACCCCCGCCTCACACTCCGGCCGTTCCTCGAAGCTCCGGCCATCCCCGCCTCACGCAATTTCGCCCTGCTCGCGATCGGTAAAGCATCCCTCGAAATGGCGGAGCAGGCCGTGCAGATCCTCGGCGCGCGCATCCGGTCGGGTGTCGTCACCTGCGTACCCCAGCGCCTCGATCGACTGGACCCTGCCGCGCACGCGCGGTTCGCCGACGCGCGGACGACACTCCTGCCCGCCGATCATCCGCTGCCGACCGATCGCAATGTCCACGCCGCGCGAGCTGTCCGAGATTTCGTGCAGTCCCTCGCGCCAACCGACCATTTGCTGGTCTTGCTGTCCGGCGGAGGCAGCGCGCACCTCGCGCTGCCCGCCGACGGTCTCACACTCGATGCACTCCGGGATTGCACCACGCGCCTCCAACGCGCCGGTCGCGACATCCGCGAACTCAACTGTGTTCGCAAGCACTGCGAGCAGTTGAAAGGAGGCCGCCTCGCGGCACACTGCGCCGCCCAAGCAATCACCGTCTTTGTCCTCTCCGACGTACTCGGAGACCCGCTGGATGTGATCTCCTCCGGTCCCTTCGCGCCCGATCCGACCACATTTGCCCAGGCATTGAACATCCTCGACCGGTCGATCGGCCGCGCGTCGGTTCCTTCCATCACCAATCGCCTCGAAGCCGGCGCCCGCGGCGTCCTCCCCGAAACACCCAAGCCCGGCGATCCCGTCTTCGACCGGGTGCACACCACGGTCATCGGTTCCAACGACCGCGTGCTGGATGCGTTAGCCGCGCACGCCCGGTCGGTCGGCGCACCGGGCGCCACCGTTCTGCGAGCCATCGAAGGTGAAGCCCGGGATCTCGCCGCCACAATCGCCCGCCGCGCGCGATCCATGCAGCCCTCGGAAATCCTTCTTGTCGGCGGCGAGTGGACCGTCCACGCCGGTGAGACCCGTGGCACCGGCGGCCCGAGTCAAGAACTCGCTCTCGCCTTGGCAATCGAACTCGCCGGCACCCCGTTCCAGGCGCTGGTCTATTCCACCGACGGAATCGACGGCCCGACCGATGCCGCCGGCGCCATGGTGCACGGGCAAACCATTGCGCAGGCCCGAACACAGGCGCTCGATGCCGCCCGGTCGCTCGCCGCGCACGACAGTCACGGTTTTTTTTCACGGCTCCCTGCCCAGGCCGGCGAACTCATCCGCACCGGCCCCACAGGAACCAACCTCAACCACGTCGCAGTCATCCTGCGCCAGTAGCCTCAGCCGTCAACCACCTCGCCCCGCACCGTCTCGATCGCGTGCGGCAGCACATCCAGCAACGCCTCCAGCATCTCCGTCGCCCCTCGGGGCGACCCCGGCAACGTCAGGATGAGCGTCCGATTCCGCGTCCCCGCCGTCCCCCGGGACAAATACGTCTTGGGGGTCTTCTCGTAACACCGCAACCTCGCCAGTTCCAGCAGCCCCGGATGCTCCCGCTCGAGCACCCGCCGCACCGCCTCCGGCGTGTTGTCCCGGGGTGCGAGCCCCGTCCCACCCGTCGTGACCACAAGATCGATTTTCTGGTCCGGGTGCGACCACGCCGTCACCTGGCCGGCAATGGCCTCCGGGTCATCCGGAACGATCTCGAACGCCGCGATGATCGCCGGCAGCCTGCCCGTGAGCAGGTTGCGTAGGGCAGGCCCCGACAGGTCGGGCCGCTCGGCCCGAGCACATCGGTCGGAAACGGTCAGCACGGCCGCACGGAAAGGGGCTTGCATGGCCGCACAGGATACGGAAATTCACAAATTCCGAGTTGTTCGAGAATTCCGAGCAAGAAAAGCCCTTCGACCGGCAAGTCTGAACATGAAGACGCACATCGATCAGACTTCGGCCAACGACATCCTCGAAAGCGCTTCGGCAGCAGATCTCCTGATGCTGGCGATCCTCTCCGGCCGCCGCGGCCGTTCGGAGGTTCAGCAGCTTCTCGACAAGCGGGCTTTGGGCGGGGCAAAGGGTCACAAGCGGGCGCGGCGTTCTGCCGGTCAGCGGACTGCTGCGTGACTCATGACGCACCCGGCGCGCCTCTGGGGGCGCCGCCGGGTTGGGTTGGGGTTGGGGTGGGGGTGGGGCGCAGGTAATCGCCCCGGGCACCTCCGGATTTCGCGACCAGGCACACGGATTCGATTGTCATCCCTCGGTCGATGGCTTTGCCCATGTCATACACGGTGAGCGCCGCGACTGAGGCGGCGGTCAAAGCTTCCATCTCAACGCCTGTTTTCGCCGTTGCCCGCGCGCTCGCGCGAATGTGCACGCGCTGGTCCTGAAGGTCTATTTCGATAGAAACCGTCTCCAGCGGCAGTTGATGGCAGAGCGGAATGAGCTCGGCGGTCCTTTTCGCCCCCTGGATGCCGGCGATGCGGGCGA
>JAFEBN010000209.1 GCA_018242645.1 Planctomycetota bacterium
GGCATCGTCTGGGGCGATGGCGTCGCCTACGGCACATGGTGGACCGGCGACCCCGCACAGATCCACGGCATCAACTTCCTGCCGCTCACCGCCGCCTCGCTCTACCTCGGCCACAACCGCCAGGGCATGCTCGACAACTGGAGTCTGCTCATGGCCCAGACCGGCAACAACCCTTCCTCCTGGCACAGCATCCTTTATTCTGCGCTGGCCACGGCCAATCCCACGCAAGCCGCCGCACTGCTCAACGGCAACCCCGGCTACAACGTCGAAGACGGCGACTCCGCCGCCCGCACCTACCAGTGGATCCAGTCGCTCAACATCTGGGGCCCGGTCAACGCGGCCATCTCCGCCGACACCCCCCACTATGCGGTCTTTGAAAAATCGGGCGTCCGCCGATACATCGCGTGGAACCCCGGCACGACCACGCTCGGCGTGCATTTCAGCGATGGCTTTGTTCTCTGCGTGCCTGCCGGCTCGATCGCAACCGGCAAGACCGGCGATGCCCCCGGCCTCTGCGCTTGCCCCGGCGATCTGAACGGCGACAACATCGTTGATGACGCTGATTTCGTTCTTTTCTCCGCTGCGTACAACACCCTCGACTGTGCCGATCCCGCCATGGCCCAGGGATGCCCGTCCGACTTCAACGGCGATGCGATGGTTGATGACTCGGACTTTGCGCTGTTCGCGGCGGGATACAACCAGCTGTTCTGCGGCTGAGTTCGAAGATCGTCCGCGCAATTCTTGCGGCGCGCTGCTGCAATCCTTATTCTACTGATCGCGCGTCGCGACGGTCGATTCTCAAGCTCCCTCTCGGCAAGGAGTTTGAGCATTGAACCCGACTGAATCGCCGTCTGCTCATTCCGCGCCGTCTCCGCTCCATCGCGCCCGGCTCGCGGCGGGCATGATGTCGATCGCGGCCAGCCTGAGCGCCGTTGCGGCAAATCCCGTCGTCACGTCGTATGTCGATCAAACCGCGCCGGCTGGCGGCGACGGAACCAGCTGGGAGACCGCTTTTCGGGATCTGCAGGACGCGCTGTCCGCGCTCAACTCCAAAGTGGCGGGGATTTCTCCGCCGCCGCAGTACGTCGTGAAGATCGCGCGGGGAACGTACAAGCCGGATCACGGAACGAAAAACCGCGACACCGCATTCATCGCCACGCTGGGCGTCTCCTCGGCGGTATCGATTTCTCTTCTGGGCTCCTTCGGCGGGCGATCGTCCGCAACCCCCGATAAGCAGGACTTTGTCACCACGCGCACGGTTCTCTCCGGCGATCTCAACGACGACGACCTTTCCGGATTTGCGAATACCGGCGACAACTCGGAACTGCTTCTCGTGGTGGATTCGTACGGCGCCGGCATCCATGTCGATTCGATCGATTTTCGCGGAGGCAATAACACTGCGATTTCGATTGTGGGATATCCCACCGGGGTGCTGCCGATGAGTGCCGTGACGCTCACGGACGCGTACCGGAGCGCGACGATCAACGTTACACGGTGCAATTTCCAGAACAACCAGTCGCGAAGACGGAGCGGCGCGCTGCTGGCCACGTCCTCCCAGCTCGTTGTCGCGGAATGCACCTTCCTGGACAACCGCACGGAAGCTTCTGGCGGAGCCATTTGGACTTTGTATCTGCCTTCCGTTCAGCTCGACCGCTGCGTGTTCATCCGGAACCAGGCGGCCTCCGCCGGGGGCGGGGTTTCCGCCAGAACCGTCGACATCAATAACTGCATCTTCGACTCGAACGTGTCGGGCTACCAGGGCGGCGGCGCCGCCGCTGCCACGTGGACCGCGACTTCATCGCTGTTTGTTCGCAATCGCGCCGCTGTGAAAGGCGGCGGAATTGCCGGTCTCGAGTCTTTCGCACGCGGCATCATGCGTCATTGCACGCTGGCCCACAATCAAGCCGGCACGGCCGGGGCGCTTTCGCACGATGGACCTTCGATTGCGATGTCCGACAGCGTCGCCTGGAACAATATCTCGCAAAGCGGGCCTGCCATCGATCTGCTCGCCTGCACAGCCCTTTCCAATCTCACGTCCAATCTGCTCGATGGCGGAGCCGGGTCGGTCGGCGCACAGCCGGGAATGGTGGCCTTTGCCGGCGCGCTGGTGACCGGCGAGCCGCGCTTCATCGCCGGAGCAACCGGGCCCGCCGATCCCGTCAGTATCGAGCTGCTGAACTATCGCCTCCGCTGGAATTCATCCGCCGTGGCGGCTTCGGTCAGCACCGAAACGCCCCCGACCACGCGGGATCTGGACGGCAATTCGTTTCCCTCTCTCGGCCATGCCTCCGACCTTGGCTGCTATTTCAACAACACCTCAACATGCCTGTTCGATCTCGCGCCTGCGGAGGAACTGGTGAACGACGCGGACTTCGAGGTGTTCGCAGCGGCCTACGACACGCTGCTCATTTCCTCGGGCGCCAATCCGTCCGCCGACTTCAATCGCGACGG
>JAFEBN010000020.1 GCA_018242645.1 Planctomycetota bacterium
TCACGGGTACGCAGTCGAACCAGGTCGCGCGGATCGGTAACTCGGTACCGCCCGCTGTAGTCGAGGCGTTGATCCGCGCGAACCTGCCGGAAGCGTGCGTGCGGAAGGCGGTGCGCCGGTGAGCGCTGCCCCGTTTGACCATGTCTATCGCTGGAAGAAGTTCGGCACGCGCTTCACGGGGCGGCGGTGCCGGGTGCTGGCGCGTGGCGCCATGAACAGCGTGCTGGTCGAGTTTGACAACGGGGAGAAGACGGTCTGCTCGCGGTACGCGGTGCGAAGGGCGGTGCGGGGATGAGCCTGGTGAACGACAAGGGCGAAGTGAACTGGAGGAAGCTGTGCGAGGATTCGGATCGCCGGGATGAAGCGCGGCACCGGGAGCACATGGATTGGCTGGCGAGCGACGAGGCCGGAAAGGCCCGCATTCTGATGCGGCGTCTGACCGAGGAGCTCGATGAGCACGTCAAAACGTACCTCTGCAACTTTGTCGAGAACGACGGAATCCCCGGCAAACCGATGACCGTGAACGACATGCTCACGCTGAGCGACGGCCTGCGGGGCATCTACAAGCGGCTGGCCGGGGTGGAGTTTGAAAACACGTTCATGCGGATGATCGCGATGCGGCGCGCGCGGAATGGAGCGCCGGGATGAGCCTCTTGAAGCTGCCGAACTTCCCGTGCCCGAAGTGCTATGACCGCACGGGCGTGATCGACTCTCGGCCGAAGTTCGAACAGCGGCTGGTCTGGCGTCGGCGACGGTGCGTTGCCTGCCGGTTCACGTTCACGACCACGGAAAAGGCGGTGGAAGAGAAGGGCGGGAAGAGTGTGAGAGCTTGAAAGGAGCGAGTGATGAAACGGGTTGCGAGTCGATTCGTCGTGAAGGCGGGAGACATGTTTGGAGAGTTTGAAGGTTCCGCATTCGGCGAGCGCGTCCGCAAGGTCGTGACCAGAACCGACGATGGTTCGGCGGGAACGTGCATGTTGGGCGGCGAGGTCGTCCGTGGCCTTCCTGCTGTCCACATCTCGGGGCTGGGCATGTACGGCGAGAAGTTCCCGTTCTGCCGAGTCGTCGAAACCGCGACGGTTCGCACGATCCACCTTGCACCGGATGGGTCGATCAACCCATGCAGGTACGACCGCATCGAAGTCTGCGCGTTGCTGCGTCCCGATTGGGCAACGCTTCGCTACGGCACGCCGAAGGGCGAGCAGTACGAAGAGGCTCCGACGTGGCCTGAGTTCCAGCCTGTCGAGCACATCATCTCCGTGCGCGGCATCTACATCCTCTGGTACAAGCGCGGCAAGACTTCATTTGGCGCTCGTGATGTTTGCGAGTGGTTGGCCACGCATTACGGCAAGCCGTACCTATCCGATCCGCAGCACCGCCGAGCTGTCAATCTTCTTTTGGACGGCATCGCAAACGTGACGAATGACAAGTCGACGCACATCCCGTACATGCGACTTGAGCGCGCATCGGGAAGACACCATTACACGTGGAGGCCGACATGGATGCCGCCGTCGGCCGAAAGCCCGGAGACGCTTGCAGCGAGGGCGTGCGGTCATGAAGCCGGAGTATGCGCCGCAGCCGAAGGAGGCGCACAGTGATCGACGGATTCAAAAACGCCGTGAGGCCAGTTACTGGCCACATCGTCAGATGCACCTATCGCCTCAACGGAGAGACGAGGGCGCAGGCGTGGTACACGGTTGGAACGTTGGTGTGGTTGCCGGATGGGCAACTCCATCCGTGCTCTTCCATAAAGCGATGCCCGCTTGAAGCCGCTCTCGACGCTGTCCGCAAGGCGAGGATGGTATTTGACAGATTCAACCGAACACAAAGGCGGGCAGCCTCCCGGAAACAAGGCGCTGCACACAGAGGCGCAGAGAGAGCGGAGGGTCCATGTGTGTGAAGCAGCGCAAACTTCTCTGGCTTCGGCAGCACCGGCGGTGCGTGTACTGCCGCCGCGAGATCGCGTACCACGCGGCGACAATCGATCATGTGGTGCCGCGCAGCATGGGCGGAAGGGGCGGCAGCAACCTGGTCGTGGCGTGCGAGACGTGCAACAGCACGAAGGGAAGCCTGCCGCACAGCGAATTTGTCAATCGGTTCGCCGAGCTCGCCAAGGCCCGCGCCGACGCCAAGCTCCAGCGGCGAATCTCGAGGAACCGGCGGCGGCTCGCGTGGTCCATCGCGTTGTGGCTGCACAAACAGGAAGCGCTGTATTTCGAGGAGCAGTTGGAAAAGCTGCGGGCATTTCGGGCGGAGCGAGCTGAAATTCACCACTGAGGCACTGAGAGAGCGGAGGAACGGCGATGGGTGAAAAACAAGAAAAGGTGCTGCTGCACACGGCGTTTTGGTGGGAATGCCCGGGGTGCGGAACCCAAAACTTTGATCACGGTTCGCCCATGGAACTCAGCGACGATGAGCGCAAAGAACTGCACAGGATGCACGGCGTGCCGGAAGACGATGAGGGCGAGTGGATGGGCGCCCCGGAAAAAGTGACCTGCAGCGGGTGCCGGCGGACGTTTGACGCGCAACACGACTCGGACCTGTTGCAGCCTGATCCGGCGGGCGATGACGATTCGGACTGAGCGGAAGTTCACCACAGAGACACAGAGGCACAGAAAAAACGGAGGAATCGAACATGATCGTGCACGACTACAGGACGGGCGAGGCGGTGGTGCTCAACAACAACCGGGTGGTGTCGGCGGCGCGGGCGGCTGGCTCGGCCGGAAAAGACACCGACAGCAGTATCAAGATGAGCACCGGGGAGCACATCCGCGTGCGCGAATCGCTCGAGCAGATCGAGAAGTTGCTGAATGGGGATGGCGTGGAGGAAGGCGGGGTGGAAGGCATCAAGGCATCGAGGCATCAAGGCATCGAGGGGTAGGGAAAAGCTCAAAGGCTCAAAGCGCAAAGCTCAGATGAGAGCATGGAGGTGTGCGGCTTGCCGCGTGCTCTTGAACGGAACGTGATTCGTGCACCCGCTCCGGGGCGAGAGCCGCGGGGCGGGGTTGGAAAACCGAAGAGGTGAAGAGGTGAAGAGGTGAAAAGGGGAACAGGAGAACAGCATGGGCAACGCGTGGAATTTGGCGATGTTGTTTTACGTGAACGCGGGGAACACGACGGAGAACGCCGCCGATTGCGCGGAGCGGCTGCTGGCCATCATCGATGCGCGGATCGCCGAAACAGTCGGCGGGAAAGGACAGGGATGCTCGGAGAACTCATGCTGCTCGCCGGAGCGATCATCATCGGCGCCGTCATCATTCTCGCGATCCACCACGCCGGATGGAAGAGAGGCAAGCGCCACGGCTACAGGTGCGGCTGGAACGACGCCCACTTCCCCAACGCCAGGTACCGGGGAAATGAGTAGGACCCCACGCGAGCTCACGGATACGGAGGTGGTGAAGTTGTTACGAGACAGCGGGTTTGGACTCGAGCACTATAGAGACAATGACATGCTCACGCGGTTCAATACTCCAGCCAAAGCCATCCGCGCGGCGTTCAAGCTGGGGCAGGAGGTGAAGCAATGAACTCAACCCCATACACGCGCGAAGAAATCGACGGACTGCGGCACTACATCGACAACCTGTGCTGCGGCATAAAGCAGGAAGTCGGACATTGCGAATCGTTCGGATGCTCGACTGTCTTGCGACTTCTCGGCAACGTCGCAGCCCTCGAAGCCGAGAACGCGAGGCTGCGGGCTGTTGAGAAGGCGGCGGACGAGCTTCGCGTTTATATCACCGGTAAAGGCGCGAAGCTCAACCACTTCTACAAACGAGATGCCGTTGTTGCCGCCTATGACGCCGCGAAGACGCATGGCATAAAGGAGCGGTAATGGGAAGGGCAATCGTCAAAGTTGGCATCGGATTCTGTGAGTGGTCAACCGTTGTTGACGCGCCGATCTCGGAGATTTTGCTTCGAGACGAGACGCCTAGCGAATGGACATCTGAGCGCGTCGACCGTGCGGAGGCCCGTGGACATTCGTTTCACTGCTATCCGCCCGACCACGAGTTTTGGAAAGACAACCGTGCCGGTCCTCGTGAAGGCGCTATTAAAACGCTCGGACGCATGTACGCAGTGTTTGGGTCGCGCAAACTAAAAGACGCGATCAAATTTGACGCCGCGAAGAAGGGGCGGCAGAGGTGAAGAGGCGAAGAAGTGAAGAGGTGAAAAGCCTCTCGCTTGCGGCCCCTCCTCTCCTCCTCACCTGTTCCCCTCCCCACCTCTTCCCCTGTTCCCATTTGCGATTTGCGATTTGCGATTTGAGCCTTTCCCCCACTCCCCACCCTCCCCGGAGCCCCCCATGATCACCGGCCTGCGCCAATTCAAATCACGCCGCCCGATCGTGCGGATGAACTCGATGCCGGCGCCGGTGAAGCGGACGCCGGGGACCAGCGGGCCGCTGTTCGTCCTCTGGAGCCACACGCCGAGCTGGGGGCACCGGATCTGGAACCACCCGCGCGTGCTGGTGCGGGCGCGGTGCGGGTTTTCCGACCAGTACTACCGGCCCGCGGGCGCGCCGCCGGTGCCGGATGAATTCAAGACGCAGGCGGTGCTGGGCGGCGCGTTCAACGCGCGCAACCCGGCGACGGACCTGCAGGACCTCACGGCCGAGCAGCGGTCGCAGCGCAACCGGACCATCGCCCGGTGGATCGTGTACCAGTACTGCGAGTTTGCGGCGCGGCAGGGGCTGACGCGCGGGCAGGGGTTTTCCGATGGCGGGCTTGCCGGCGGGTGCATCGACTTCGGCGAGGCGACCGACTCGTACCACGGCAACGCGACCGGCGACGGGACGTATTCGCTCGCTCGGCACTGCTTCGGCCTGATGTTCGACCCGCGGGACGCGTGCGCCCGCACGGCGACGGTGAACACGGCGAGCGGGCCGCGCTCGATCACGCTGCCGCTGCGGACGCTCGACGCGCGGGTGCCGGACGGCTACAGCGAATCGACGGCGGCGGGCGCGGCGCAGCTCGACGCGCTGACGTACACGCAGCAGCAGAATGCCGTGATCGGCGGGGGTGGGGGTGGGGTCTGGGGCGTCCGGCACACGGGGTATTCGACGTTCTGGAGCAGGAACGGCGTGGCGCACAACCGCGAGCTGTTCGCGGAGATCGCGCAGGCGCTGGAGGAGATGCTGCCGGAATTCTGGATCGGCGGAACAAGGATGGAGATCTGCGAGCCGAATTTGATCCTGCATTCGTTCGAGCAGCAGCACCACAAGCTGGGCTCGCCCCTGGGCGACTTCAAGGCGACTGGTTACCCTGGTGGGGGGCAGTACCGGCAGATCGGGAATTTCTGGAACGTGCGGGAGGACGCGCGGTTCGGCACGGAGGCGATCTACAAGGCGATGCCGGGTGCTCGGACGGTTGGGGCAGGTGTGACGATGCGCGATGCGCTGCTGGAGGATCCGCTGCTGGCGGGGCTGGTGACGGCGCTGGCGCCGACATCGGCGGCGAACGTGGGGCTCTCGAGCGACCAGAGCTACCGGATGGACGGGATCAACTACAGCGCGATCAGCCATGCGCTGGGCGAGGCGTGGCAGGTGCTGAAGGACCGGTACGCGGGTCTGCGGGACGGGAACTACGGATTGGTGCGGGTGGCCGACCGGACCAGGCCGTACACGACAGTGGGCGGCGGGCTGACGCACACGCAGCAGGTGCTGCGGCAGGATCTGCAGTGCCCCCGCTGCTACGGCGACGTGGCGGACACGGCGGCGATCAAGGCGGCGGGGACCAACGCCGAGCTCGAGGCCGCGGCGGCGGCGTGGGAAGCGAGGAACGCTGCGCCAATCGACGCGATGCTGGACAACCTGGACCGGGATTTGCCGGTGGCGGCGTTTGTGTACGGCGTGACGGACCCGGCGAAGGTGCGGAGCGGGGAACTGCCGGAGTACGGCGGGCGGGAATCGTTCTTTGCGGACCGGGCGGCGGCGCTGTACGAACGCGGGGCGCAGGTGATCGCGATCTACGGGGGCGATATCGACCGGACGCTGGCGGGGGTGGAGTTGGCGTGCGTGCGGGAGGGGTGGGAGTAGAGGGGAAGAGGGGAAGAGGTGAAGAGGGGAACAGGTGAGGAGGTGATCAGGCAAACGTCGCCGCGGAAGGTTTTTCGCCTCCCCACCTGTTCACCTGTTCACCTGTTCCTATTTGAGCATTGCGATTTGCCATTTGCTTCCACCCTTGACAGCCCCCTCTCAGCACACTAACCTTTTCTCGCGTCCTGCAAGGCGCACGGCCCATTTCAGTTGCCCCTGAAAGCGGCGATGAGCGTTGGACATTTCGAACATCCGGGCCCGCGCGGCGCGCGGGGTTGATGCCGCTCTTTCGGCGGGGCGTCAGGCGTCTATCCGCAAACTCGAACGGCTGCTGGGCGGAACCGAATCGGTCCGCAATCTGCCCGTGCGCGTGCGCAGACGGCTGGGCGAACTGGCGAAGCGGCCGGGCACGCCGGAGGCCCTGCGGGAGGCGATCGAGAAGGCCGCGAAGGTCTGGGAATACGGCGACGACAACCGGCACACGCTGGGCACCTGCGCCGACACGCGCGGGCGCAAGAGCGGCGAGCCGGCGCCGGGGCTGGACCTGCGGCCGACGGAAGATCCGTACGACCGCGCCCACCTGGTGCGCGAAAAGGCATCGGACATGCTGCGGGCCGCGGCGATCGGCGGCCGCCACGGCGGATCGATCCAGCGCGCCGACTTTCACGCCGAGCCCAGGCGGTATCTCGGCAGCGAGATGCGGCAGATCCGCGTGGTGATCGACGGCGCGGAGCGGACGGTGTGGGTCGGGCCCGATTCGCACGAGGAAAGCATCGCCGACCGCGCGTCGCTCATCCGGGCGCGCACCGGCATCAACCTGCTCGGCGGCAACATGGCCGCGGCGGTGAAGAAGGCGATGAACCGCGGCGGCGGCGAGGAACTCGGACGCCGGTCCAAGGCGATCAGGATCAAGCGTTCTGGTGGGGGTGCGGGTGGGGGTGCGGGTGGGGGTGCGGGTGGGGGTACGGGTGGGGGTGGCAAATGAATCATCGGCGCGGCGTGTCGTTTTGCAAGAAGCAGCGGGCCCAGCTCCGGCGGCGGTTTGCCGGTGAGGACATGGCCATGACGCTGCGGCGTGCGATCCCCGACTGCAAGGACCTGGACCAAGCGGAGACGGCGATCCGCCTGGTGATGCGCGGGTTCTCGATCGCGCACGCCTCGCGGGAATGCCGGCTGCCGACGCCGGTGGTGTCGTCGTATGTGAACCGGTTTACCAGCTACGCCCTGGCGTGGATGGACGGGCGGAAGAACGCGTGAGCTTCGAACTCAAGGACCAGAGCGGGCTGCTGGGCGTGACGGCGCTGGCCGGTCGGCTGGGCGTGACCGACCAGACGGTGTACAACTACGAGGCCCGCGGCATGTCGCCCGACGACACGGGACCCGGCGGCGAGAAGCTGTGGGACCCCGCCAGGGCGGCGGCGTGGGTTCGGGAGAACGGACCGAGCTCGGTGCGGGGCGGCAAGCGCCGCGGCGCCGGGGCAAAGCCCGCCCGGGAAAGCATCGACGTGGAGGAATCGGAATCGACGCAGATCACGCTGCGCGAGGTGTTCCTCGAGGCCGAGCGCGAGCTGGTGGCTCGCGGCATGTCGCCCGAGGACGCCCGGGCGGCCGGCGAAGTGGCCGCGCTGATGCAGGCGGTGAAGAACGGCGATCTCACCCTGCACCAGATCGAGACCGTGCAGCAGGGCCTGAAGGCGGTGCGCGAGCTGCTCACCGTGCGCGAGAAAGAAGGCAAGCTGGTCGACCGCGCCGAGATGCAGGTGCAGATGGGCCAGCACCTGGTGGTGGTGCGGCGGACACTCGAGGCGTTTCCCGGCCGGGCCGCGGCGGAACTGGCGGCGGAACTCAAGCTGCCCGCCGAGAGCGTGCCCGAGATCAAGCGGTTGCTGCGTGACAAGCTCGGGGCGGTGATGCGGCAGCTTGCCGAGGACCCGTTCGGCGAAAACACGGCCGGATAACCGCCCGTTGTGACAAAAATCTCGAAAATGGAAATTGGAGTTTGAATTTTTCGGATGACCGATTCCAAGCCATTGCAAAAACACGAGTTGCGATCGAAAAATCTTTTGCGGAATTTCGGCTCCGCGTTGTGACAACCCCTCTGGCGGCGTAAAAACGCGGTTTCGCGCAGAGCATCACCCCACTCCAGTGAAGGGATAGAAGTTTTTTCTGGAGCTGCTTCCATGGCGAAGAAGATCGACGCGGCCGACGTGCTGAAGGCCCTTGAGGAGGACGCGCTCACGGGCGACGTTGCTCCGCTGCTGGCCGCGCTCCGCGCCACGGAAGGACAGACCGAACTCACCGAGGATGAGCTGCTCGCCATGCTCACCGAGCTTGCCGTGCCCGACGTGGACCAGACGCCCGTCGGTTCCATGGACGCCCAGGCCGTCGCGAAGGAACTGAAGAAGCTCCCCGCCGATCCGCACAAGTTCATCGTGGACCTGAACCAGGTCTGGATCGACCTCAAGGCCAAGGCGGACGCCGAAACCAAGAAATTCGCCCGCTTCATCCTGCTGGCCCGCAAGGCCCGCGACGAAGCCGTGGACAAGGCCGCGGTGCTCAAGAACCGCATCAGCCAGCTCGAGGCCCGCAAGGCGGAGCTGGGGAAGAAGTAGGCCGGAAGGCATCGAGGCATCGAGGCATCAAGGCATCGAGGAAAACAGAAGAGGTGAAGAGGAGAAGAGGTGAAGAGGTGAAAAACCTCTCGCTTGCGTCCCCTGTTCCCCTGTTCCCCTGTTCCCCTGTTCACCTCCCCACCCTCCCACCTCCCCACCTCCTCACTTGTTCCCCCGATTCACCTGAGCTTTGCGATTTGCAATTCGCAATTCGCTATTTGCGATTTGATCTTTTCCCCCATGAACCTGCTCGACGCCATCCTCGCGAACGGCTGGGCGATGTCGCCCTCGGTGCTCACGCAGCTCGTGCGCATCGTGGAGCGGCACGAGGCGGGCGAGAAGCTGCCGGCGGCCGACGTGAACGCCATCGTGGCCGGACGCGACCAGCTCTTTGCCGACCGCATGTCGGCGTTCGGGCTGTTGCCGCCTTCGGCGGACAAGGGAAGCGTGTTTGCGGCCATCGAAGAAGGGCCGATGGCGCCGAGTGTCGTTGTCGATTCGGTCGCGCAGGGCAAGGCGCCGCTGTACTTCATGGTCGGCGATGTGGCCGTGGTGCCGGTGCAGGGCGTGCTCGCCAAGCACTCCTCGATGGTGAACGGGATGAGCCAGCCGGTGGGCATGGCGTACAGCCAGGTCGCCCGCGCCGTCGCGCTCGCCGAGAACGACCCCAAGGCCAAGTCGATCCTGCTCGACATCCACTCGCCCGGCGGCACCGTGGCCGGCGTCCAGGACGCGTACGCCGAGATCGAGAAGGCCGCCAAGGCCAAGCCCGTGCTCGCCTACGCGCACGACATGGCGGCGAGCGGCGCCTACTGGCTCGCGGCCGCCGCGGACAAGATCGTTCTCTCTCCCTCCGCCGAAGTCGGCTCGATCGGCGTGTACCAGGTGCACGACGACACCAGCAAACAGCTCGCCGACCGCAAGATCAACCGCACCGTCATCAGCTCCGGCCCGCACAAGGGCGCCGGTGCCGGCGGACTTCCCCTCAACGCCGATCAGCTCGCGGGCTGGCAGGCCGAAGTGAACTCGATGGCCAGGGCCTTTGCCTCCTACGTCGGCGCTCGCCGCGGACTGGCCGGTGACAAGCTGAACAACGTGACCGACGGACGCGTGTTCGTCGGACAGGATGCGGTGGACCTCGGACTCGCCGACGGCGTCGCAACGCCCCGGCAGGCAATCGAGATGGCCCGGCAAATGTCCACCACCAGCCGCACCTCCACCCCCACCCCCACCCCCACCCCCACCAACCGAACCTCTCCCTCCATCAGCAAGGAAGCACACATGTTCGACTGGACCAAGCTCAGCGAGACCGACATCAAGGACATGCCCAAGGACGTCGCGAAGAAGATCGGCGCGGCGCACGGCATGGTGGAAACCCCCACCTCCACCCCCACCCCCGCCCCTGCCCCCGCCGCCACGTTCGAGCAGCTCGACGCCGCGTTCCCCGAGGATTCGGACCAGGTGCGCGCGAGCCTCAAGGCCAAGCACACGCTCGAGCAGGCCAAGGCCGACAACGACGCCAAGAAAATCGCGAGCCTGACCACGCAGCTCGCCGCCGCCAACGCCAGCGTCAAGACGCTGCAGAGCCGCGTGAGCGAGCTCGAGAGCAAGACGGTTGTCACCGCGCACGGCGGCCCGCGCCTCGGCAGCGCCGGGACGCCCCCGCTCTCCACGCCCACGCCCGGCGCCGATGACGCCATGGCCGCGGTGCAGAGCCGCGTGACCGCCATCAAGGCGGAAAAGAACATCGACGCCAACCGCGCCATCGCCCTGATGGCGACGGGAAGCGACAACGACCGCACGCTGCACAAGGCGTGGCGCACCGCCGGTTGCCCGGCGATCAAGTGATCGAAAAAAACGCAAAGCTCAAAGGCTCAAAGCTCAAATTCGAGCCGCCGCACACGTTTGGCCCTTTGGACCTTTGGCCCTTTGGCTCTTTGGCCCTTTGGCCCTTTGGAGATTTCTCATGGCCACCGAGAACCTGACCGGATTCAAGAACATGCTCGCGGGCGCGGCGATCGCCCGCGGCGATCGTGTCAAGCTCACCGCCGCCAACACCGTGCAGACCGCGGGCCTGGGCGAAGCCGCCATCGGCATCGCGCAGGACGCGATCGCGAGCGGCGGCTACGGCACCATCGCGCTGTTCGCGGGTCGCACGTTCAAGATGCGTGCGGCCGGCGCCATCGCCGCCGCCGCGCTGGTCTACGGGCGCGCGTCGGGCGAAGTCGACGACCTTTCCACCTCGGCCGGCAACGCCATCGGCTGGGCCAACGAAGCCGCGACGGCGCAGGGCGATTTCATCGAGATCATCCCCCGCCAGTCCGAGAGCGCGTAAGCGGCAGGCAGGCATCAAGGCATCGAGGCATCGAGGAAAGCGCAAAGCTCAAAAGCTCAAAGCTCAAATTCGAGCCAGCATGCCTTGTTCTCCTGCTCCCATTTGCCATTTGCGATTTGCGATTTGTTTTCCCCCGCCCCTCCTCCCGGCCCCGCCGCTTTGCCGCGTCGGAGCCGATTCCGTCTGAGTCAAAGCCACACCTAAGCGCTGCCAGACCAGCGCGCGGAGATTTCCCATGAGCATCGCAAAGTCCGGACTGTCCACTCCCCGCCAGGATCTGCAGGGCGTCTTCAACCAGGGCCTGCTGGATTTCACGCCCGCCTGCACGCAGGTGCTGCGGCCGTTCGGCGTCGATCGCTCGAGCGGCACGCTCGAGGTGATCCCCCTCGAGGTGCTGGCTGAATCGCCCACCAACCTGCAGCGCAACAAGGACGGCAGTTTCCAGAACGTCGGTCGCGGCCGTTCGAGCATCAGCTACGCGCTGCAGGCCTACGGCATCGAGGAGAACTACGACGACGAGGACCGCGCCGAGTACGAGGACCTGTTCCAGTACGAGAGCAACATCGCCCAGCGCATCCAGGCAATCGTCCTGCGCGACCAGGAACGGCGCTTCGCGGCGATCATGAACACGACCGACTACGCCGACGGCACCCGCGGCCACACCGCCGCGAACAAGTGGAGCGATCCGGTCAACGGTGATCCGGCCTTTGATGTCAAAAAGGGCATCCAGAACCGCTACGACAAGACCGGGCTGATGATGAACACGCTGGTGTGCGACTGGGCCACCATCTGGGACCTGCAGAACAACAACAACCTCTGGAAGAACTACAAGTACACCAACACCATCAGCGGCGAACCGAACCTCGCGCTGATCGCCCAGGCCGTGGGCATCCCCAGCATCATCCCCATGGGCGGCCGCGTGAACACGGCGAAGGAAGGCCAGACCGCCACGCTCGGCAAGCTCAGCGTGGTGAGCGGCACCGGCGCCTTCCTCTGCCGCCGCGCCACCACCGACAGCATCGACGATCCGGCCTGGGGCCGCTGCCTGTACAGCACGCGCTACGGCGGCGTGATGACCGTGGACCAGTACCGCAAGGACGGCATCGAGGCCGACATCTACCGCGCCAAGCAGAAGGTGCAGGAGAAGGTGCTCTGGGCCGAGCTGGGCTACCTGATCCAGACGGTGGCGTAAAAAACGCAAAGCGCAACAACTCAAAGCTCAAAGCTCAAAGCTCAAATTCAAGACAGGGCCTTTGTTCTCCTGGTCCCATTTGAGCTTTGCGATTTGCGATTTGAGCTTTTCCCCCAACCACACACCGCCTCTGCCGCGAGAAATCGCCGGGGGCGGCTTTTTGGAAGAAGGCATCGAGGCCGGAAGGCATCGAGGCATCAGGGCATCGAGGGAAGACATGCGGAGCATCGTTGAAAAACTCGGCGCGCCGATGATGGTCGCGGCGGTCACGCTCGCGGCCGGTTTTCTGGTGATGCTGTGCGTCGTCCTCGGTGGCTGCTCGCAGCCGCCGCTCGAACGATCCGAGCCCCCGATCGTCGCCAAACAGGCCGACGACGTGAAGGCCAAGGCCGTCGATGTCATCAACCGCACCGAGAAGATCGACCGGGCGGCGGACACGGCCGCGAAGGTGCCCGGCGCCGAACAGCCCGCGGCCACCATCAAGGCCGAGAACAAGGAAATCCGGACCGACGCGCACGCGATCGCGGCGTCGGCCGTGACCATCCGCGACAGCCAGTCCCGGATCGATCAGCTCGCCAAGGAACGCGACGCGGCGATCGCCCGGGCGGAAAAAGCAGAATCGGAAGCCGGCAAGGCCGAACGCCGGATCTGGGTGGGCGTGCGGCTGATCGCTGGCATCGTCGGACTGGTCGCCATCGGACTCGTGCTCTGGGGCAACGGCTGGGCGGCGCTGTTTGCCGTGTGCGCGGCGTGCGTCTTCTTCGGATCGTTCGCCATCAGCACGTCCATCGAACACCAGACGCTCATCGGCGGCCTGTGCCTGGCGGGCGTCGCCGTCGCCGCCGTGATCGCGGTCCGCAGCCGGTTCAAATCGGCGAGAGAGATCGCGGACACGGTGAACCTGACGGTGCGGAACGGGAAGATGCCGGCCGCCATCGCGAAGGTCGGCAACAAGCTCCAGAGCAAGACGACCAAGCGGCTCATCGACGCGACGCAGGGCAACGGGATCGTGACCAAGGCACGCAAGGTGCTGGCGGCGCTCATCGAGCCCAAGGCCGCGTGATGACGACATTCCACCCCAAGCGCGTTTCGCTGAGCCGGATCGGGCCGGTGGAGTGGGGTGGGGCTGGGGGTTTGCGCACCACCGAGGGCGATGCGATGAAGACCAGACGCTGGCCGTTTGTCGCCATGTTCGGGACCCTCTCGCTGAGCTACTTCACGATGATCGCGACGGCGGCCGGGATGGTGTCCGACGCCGACTCGCACATCCGCGCCGAGAACACCTCGGTGGGCATGGGGGCGTTCATCGGATCCCTGATCCTGGCGATCACCACGACCACCGCCGCCGTCACCTGGGCGGTCACCATGCGTTCGGACATCAAGGCGCTGAAGCGGCAGGTGCGCGAGCAGGGCCGCGAGATCGACATCCTCCGCGGCGTCTGCGGGCAGGACGCGAGCGACACGGATCTATGAACGTCAAGCTCTTCAACCTGACGACCATCACGCAGGCCGTCGGCGAGGGCGGCATCTCCACCGGCGGCAGCCCCAACAGCTGGGGCGCGCTCGGCCCGTCCGTCAGCGGCGCGAGCACCGACGGCGCGGGCACCACGGTGACCCGGGCGAACGGCTGGCTGGCTTCGCACACGCACGTGGCGGGCGATCAGCTCCAGGTGGTTTCCGGCTCTGCCGGCACCAGCACCGGGCTCAAGACCGTTTCCTCCAAGGTCAGCAACGACGCGCTGCTGCTCTCGGCCTCGATCGGCGCGAACAAGACCACGATCGTCGCCTACATGGTGCGAAGCTCGCTCGCGGGCGGGCTGCTCGATACGCCGACCGCTCTGCCCGGCGCGCACGTGGCGAGCACGAACTACGAGCGATTCGCCGCGTACCGCAACCGCGACCAGGGCGTGGTGTATCCGTCGAAGATCCTGCGGTTCGGCACGGCGCTCGCCCTGAGCGACAGCCAGACGCTCTCGGACTGGCTGGCGACCCGCAGCGAGAATTCGTTCCTCTTCGGGCTCGGCTTCCGCCTGGCGGACCTGTTGCAGGACGGCTCGGGCAGCCAGTGGCAGGTAAACGTGCAGCCGCGCAACGCGAGCGGCGTGCTCTCGAGCGTGATCGCGAATACGAGCTTCTACGACGGCGGCGCCGCCGACAGCGGGGATTTTTACCAGTACTTCCAGCCCGAGCAGTTCCAGTTCTCGCTCACCAAGGCCGAGGCGTCGAACAGCCTGGCGTTCAACCTGAACCTGCAGCAGCTCACCGGCGACGTGAGCGAGGGCGCCTCGCTCCCCGGCGTGAACGGGCCGATCCTCGCGGTGTACTACAGCGACGCGGCGGCCGGGCCACGGGGACGCAAGCGAGGGCGGGGGCGGTGGGCGATCAACTGAAGAAGAAGGCATCGAGGCATCAAGGCATCGAGGCATCAAGAAAGACAGAAGAGGTGAAGAGGTGAAGAGGTGAAGAGGTGAAAAACCTCTCGCGTGCGTCCCCTGTTCCCCTGTTCCCCTGTTCTCCTCCCCACCTCCTCACCTGTTCCCCTGATCCCATTTGAGCTTTGAGCTTTGTTGCTTTGAGCTTTGCTGCTTTGAGCTTTTTCCCGGAGTCTCCCATGCTCGAATCCAAGAACATCACCCGGCTGCCAGCGACGGGCGTGAACACGGCGGCCAACTACGTGCTCACGAACCCGGCGCACCGGCAGTGGGCGAACATGAAGGCGATCACCGACGCTGGCGGCGCGGCGACGTACCTGGGCGTGGGCGGCAACGTGGGCGGCGGACGCCGCTACCGCGGCGTGCGCATGCAGTTCTTCGGCACCGGCGCCGACGGCAACACCTTCAACGTGAAGATCTACGCGGCGCGGTTCATCGAGAACACCGGCGGCGACCCGTACGTGTACCTGCAGCTCCTGGGCACGGCGGCGGTCACGCTCTCGGCGGCTGCCGGGGCGGCGGGGCTCCCGGTGACCGACGCGCAGCTCGTGGCCGACGGCATCAGCTTCACGGCCGACGCCGACTACACGCAGGAGATCACCGACATGGGCGCCCAGGCGGCGAGCGTGGTGGCGGGATCCGACACCCCGGCCACGCTCCGCATGTCCGAACTCGGCAACGCGGCGGCGCTGGTCTTTGATTTCGACATGGTCACCGCGACGGGCGGCGGCGTGCTGGTGGAAGCGTTGACGTAAAGAAGGCATCGAGGCAGCAAGGCATCGAGGCATCAAGAAAGACAGAAGAGGGGAAGAGGGGAAGAGGTGAAGAGGTGAAAAACCTCGCCCCTGTTCCACTTCGCCACTCTGCCACTCTGCCACTTTGGAGCTTTCCCCATGTCCTACGCCTACCACCTGTGGCGCGAGCAGTCGACCGAGAAGCTGCAGCTCGCGATGCTGGACAGGCACCTGGGCGAGGTGTCGGCGAAGATGGACGTGGACGTGAGCGGTCCGAATTTCTCCACCAGCCGCAAAGAGCTGCAGAACTACATCGACGCCCTGAACGCCGAGCGCGACAAGCTGCTGGCCATCGTCGAAGCGCAGAGCCGGCCGATCTTCGGCCGCGCGCGGCTGATGAGGCCGTGAGGAAAAGCTCAAAGCTCAAAGGCTCAAAGCTCAAATTTGAGCCAGCAAACGCGTTGCCCGTGTTCCCCTGTTTTATTTGAACTTTGCGCTTTGCTGCTTTGAGCTTTGCCATTTGCGATCTGCAATCGGCGATTTTTCCACCACTTGCCCGGGAACTCTCCCTTGGCTCACCGTTCGCGCAAACAAAGGCCCTTTGTCCGGCCCGACCCGATCGCGGTGCTCGGGATGCCGGGGCGCGAGTACATGGCGCTGGCGGGGTCGTACCGGGCGGCGAAGGTCGACCGCACGCGTCCGGGCCCGGTGCCGGTGGCGGCGTGCGCCGACGCGCATTTGGACGAGGACCAGCACGGCCATCTGCGGCGGTTCTGCCAGGACCTGTACCGCAACAACGAAGTGGCCGGGATGCTGGTCGATCGCCTGGCCGACGCGGTGGTGGGCGATCACGGGCCGGTGCTGCGCGTGCTCAGCAAGGACAACGAATTCAACGACGCGGCGGAGGAGTATTTCTGGCGCTGGTCGAAGAAGCCCGAGGTGACCGGCACGCGTTCGCTGGCGGACCTGCTGCGGGACTGCATCGCGGACGTCTGTTCCGACGGCGACCTGTGGTACCTGTGGACCGACCGGCAGCTTGTGCAGGCCGTGGAGGGCGAGCGGCTGGTGCAGCCGGGCGGCGCCCGCGGCAACGGCGCGATCCGCCACGCCGACGGCTCGACGATCGTGCGGGGCGTGGAGTTCAGCCCCGAGGGCACGCCCGTCCGCTACTACTTCGCCGCCTATTCGAACTTCGGCATCATCGACAAGTCTACGGCGAGCCCGGTGCCGGCGGAGATGGTGATCCCGGCGATCAGCCCGTTTGTCCGCAAGAGCAACCAGACGCGGGGATTCCCGCCTTTGGCCCGGAGCATCCAGCGGCTGAGCCAGTTCGAGCAGTACCAGGATTCGGCGCTGCTCGCCTCGATCATCGGCTGCTCGGCGGCGATGGTGATCAAGACCAACAACCCGGGCGCGACGCAGAGCGCGCTCGAGGGCGCGGCCCGCGAGCTCGAGGACGATGAAGACCAGAGCTCGCCGGACGCGGGCTACCCGATCACGGACATCACGCCGGGGATGGTGGCGTATCTCCGCGAGAACGAGGACATGGGGCAGTTTGACCCCAAGCACCCGACCACCACGCACGACGCTTTCAGCCTCTTCCAGCTCCGGCTGATCGGCGGCGCCCTGGGCCTGCCCATCGAGCTCACGCTGCTGGACTCGAGCAAGAGCAACTACTACGGCACGCGGGCCGCGCTGGCGAGCACGTACCGAGGGCTGGCGCCCTGGCGGCGGATGCTGGCGGGCGTCATCCAGCGGTTCTACACGCTGGTGATCGGCGGGGCGCTCGACCGGGGCGAGATCGCCAAGCCGTCAGACATGGACAACTGGGACACGATCGACCTGGTGTTCCCGGCGCCGCCGATGATCAAGGTTTCGGAAGAAGTGGGCGGCCTGGCCGACGGCGTGGACCGGTGCATCTGGACGCGCGACGAAGCGATCATCATGGCGCGGGGCAACACGTTCTCGGATTATGTCGAGCGGCGCAAGCGCGAGCTGGAGATCGAACGCGAAGCCGGCATCTCGCCGGTGGGCAAGCCCGGGGCGAGCGTGGCGGGGGGAGCGGGTGGGAGCCCGGATACTAGCGTCGATACGAGCGCGGACCCGAGCGTGGACCCCAGCGCGGACCCGAGCACCGATTCGGGCACGGATCCCGGCGCCGATCCGAATGCGGATCCCGCGATGGAGCCCGGAAGTCTGTCGGGAAAGGCGGAAGAGGTGAAGAGGTGAAGAGGTGAAGAGGTGAAAAAACCTCTCGCTTGCGTCCCCTGTTCCCCTGTTCCCCTGTTCTCCTGTTCTCCTCCTCACCTCCCCACTTCCTCACCTCCCCACCCGTTCACGATCGTCCGGTTTCTTTGGCCTTTGGCCCTTTGGAGATTTGCTCATGCCCAAGTTCAAGGTTCTCATGTCGGACAGCCACGTGCACCACGGCGCGGACGGGCACGTCGATCACGTCACGGCGGTGTGCGTGCCGGTGGAAGCCGGACCGGGCATCGTCTCGGTGCGGATCGAGACGGCGGACAAGGCGATGGGAGAAAAGCTGAAGCAGGGCGCGACGGTCGAGATCGACGTGGGTGGGGTGGGCGAAGTGACGGAGCCGGTGGAAGACAGCAAAGCGATCGCCATGGCCGCGGGTACGGCGCCGGTGCGGACGGCGAAGAAGAGCAGTTTGTCGGCGCAGGGGTGAAGGCGGAAGAGGTGAACAGGTGAAGAGGTGAAGAGGTGAAAAAACCTCTCGCTTGCGTCCCCTGTTCCCCTGTTCCCCTCTTCCACTTTGCCACGCAGCCACTTTGTCCCTTTGGCCCTTTGGCTCTTTGGCCCTTTGAGATTTTCCCATGCCCACGATCTCCGACACCTCGGTGCTGCGGCTGATCACGGGCGCGATCGAGAGCGCGGTGGCGAACAAGGGCGACGGGGTGAGCGTGATCCACTTCGGCGAGGCGCTGCCGGACGACTGCACGCTGGCGGTGGCGGTGGCGCAGCTCGGGCCGCTGTCGACCGAGGACAAACAGAACACCGACGGCCCCGACCGCTGCGCCGGGATGCTCGCGATCGAGTGCGTGGCGGACATCGAGAACGTCAAAGACAGCGTGTACGCCCTGGCGGGGCTGGTGGACAAGGTGATCGCGGGCGTCGACCAGAAGCAACTGACGGGCGAAAACCACCAGGTGCTGATGCACCGCACCACCCGCACGTACATGAGCCCGCCCCCCAGCGTGCCGCGGCAGCTCCGCGTGTGCCGCATCGAAACCCGGCTGCAGATCAGCCGGACGTGAGAAAGACGGGAAGAGGAGAAGAAGAGAACAGGTGAAGAGGTGAAAAGACCTCGCTCCCCTGTTCCCCTGCTCCCCTGTTCCCATTTGCGATTTGCCACTGGCCCCCCTCTCTCTCCCCGGAGGCTTCCCATGTCCGCACCGACGAACACGACCTCGGCCATCCACAACTTCCAGAATGGCGGCAAGGTCATTTACGAAGTCAGCACCGGCGTGTACCTGAACATCATGAACATCGAGCCCGAATCTGGCGCGGTGGAATTGCGCATCGGCCGCCGCGAGCGGATCCCGATGTACGACCGCAACGACCTGCAGCAGAGCCGGATGGGACGGCAGACGCCATCGTACCTGAAGGTGCGGGTGCGCTGCGCGGCGAGCTACGGGAGCAGCGACATCATGAAGAAGCTGCTGCCCATCCCGACCAACACCGACCTGTGCCCGCAGCACAAGATCCACGTGCAGGAGCCGTACGTGAAGGGCGGGACGACGGGCCTGCGCTGGACGCTGAGCAAGTGCGAGCTGCAGACGCCGATCCAGAAGGAATTCGGCCGCGACTACGACGTGTGGGTGCTCGAGTTCCTCGACATGGAGGATCTCCCCGAGCCCACCGAGTACAGCAGCGAATTGTCGTAAGAATCGAGGGGAACACATGGGTCTCGAATCTCGAACGTTCGTGCGGAGCATCGCGTACCGGGATGTTCCGGTGGGCGAAACGACCGTCAAGGTGCGGGGGCTTTCCGGGCTGGAGTCGCTCGCGGTGGACCAGGCGTTCGTGCACCCGGCGCCGCCCATGCGTCGCAACCCGGAAAAGGGCTCGCTGGCCGATCCCGAGCCGGATTTGAACGATCCGGCGTTTCAGGCGGCCCAGCGAAAGCTCACGCAGGACGTGGTGGCCGGGGAAGCGGCGATCGCCTGCGAACTGTCGCTGGAAGGAACGCCGTTTCCGGCCGAGGCCCGAGCGCAGGGCCCGTGGATCGTCCGGGCGGCGGCGTGGATGCAGTCGGTGTTTTCCGAGGCCCAGCTCTCCACGATCTATACGGTGTCGCGGTCGATGTCCGGCTTTGACACCATCAAGGCGCACGCGCACAGCCTGATCGTCGAGTACACGCCGAAAAAGGACGACGAGAAGCGGGACCCGTTCGAACTGCCCAAGGACTGGATGCGCTCGGAAGAGGGCATGCTGATGCGGGCCGCGGCGCGCTTCGGCCAGGACCCGACCACGTGGCCGCAGTCGCTCTCGGCGACGGACCGCGCCAAGATCCTTGCCGAGCAGATGCTGTCGATGCGGGAAGACGCCGTGCGGGACAACCTGCTGGCGATGCTGCTCGCCCGCCTGGGGCCGTGACATGCCGGACATGAAGCTCAAGGTCGATATGACGGGACTGGCCGCGAAGATCGCCCGGGCCAAGAGCACGAAACAGATGCGGCGGGAGGCGGTCATCGGCGCGGCGGAAGTCGTGGTGCGGGCCGCGCTCATCCTCGCTTCGGAGCACAAGGACACCGGGCGGTACATGGCGGCGCTGGCGGAAGCCGGCAACGCCTCGGGCGTCGGACAGTTCCCGGTCTCGCCGATCGGGCCGAGCCGGATGCAGGAACGGCTGCTGGCCATTCTGGTGGCGCAGGTGCGTCGGTGGAAGCGGCTGGCGGTGCTGCGGGCGCGGGAGGGCCGCACCGGCGACAAGTCGATGGGAAAGATTCGGGCGAACATCGCCAAGGCGGAGGAGCAGCTCGAACGGTTTCAGCGCGGGGCCCGGATGGGCGCGATCGTGGTGGACGCCTTCAGCAGCGTGCGGATGGCGACGGTGCGCGTGAACTTCTCGGCCTACGGCGGCGACGGCCGCGTGATCACGGTGGGCGACGAAACGCTGGTGCGGATCCACATCAAGGAGCCGCACGCCTCGATCGTGGAGAGCCGGTTCGGGATCATGCGCCGGGCGCTGGCGCAGAGCCCGCTCAAAAAGATCGCGAAAAAGGCGCTCAAGGAACAGATGGTGCGGGCGGGGTTTACGTCGGCTGCCTGAAAAACGGACCGAGGATGATGCTGAGTATCAGGAACGCGACGAACACCCAGAACATTGTCTGAAGGGATCCAAGAAACACACTGCGACGGATGATCCTGGCCAGATTGCCCGTGCTTGGAACACGAAGAGCCATGTCTCGCCGCAGCAGACGCAGCTCTCGCTTCATCGGGTCTTCAAAAACAACTCCATGGGCTGGCACAGCCTTCGATGCAAGATGGCTCTCCGCCGCGAGCACAAGAGCAACATCGGCATCGGGAGCAGAAATCAGAATCCGATACGGAGCGCCGGTTTCGCGTTCGGCGCACTCGACGAAAAAATCAGCCATGGCCACGCCTCTCGGTCAGCAACATCAGGATTTGGAGCAGAATGAAAAGCAGTACAAAGCCGCCAAGGACGAGCAAAACATAGCGCACAACCTTGGATAGCACAGCCTCGGCCGGATCGGCCGGCAGCAACTGCTGCGGCGGAAGCGGGACGTCTTCCGGTATGACCTCGTGCAGGTGCGCGGTCGTGTGGGCTGCCTCTTCAAAGGTCGGGGCTTCGGTGACAACCGTGTATTGCCTTTTGGTGATTCGATGAGTGCAGCGGATAGCGTACAGCGGCATGGAAAAAGTATAACAAGGAAGCGGTATGGCAGACGTGATGACCACAATCGGGATGCGGGATACCGACGTGGTGTCGACGCTCACGCGACTGGAAACGTTCGTCAAGAACTTCAAAGAGAAGATGGAAGCCAAACCCATCGCTCTCAGGATGCAGCCCGTGGCACTTGCCGGGCAAGACAGCGCCATTTACCAGAGCGTTTTTAACAAGCCCGACGCCGTCGCCGCGCTGCAAGCGAAATTCGGCGGACAAGCGGCGGGGATGAGCGGCGTGGCCGGGTTGGCCTCAAAGCTTGGCGGGTACTACCAGGCCATTTCGGCCGCCATCAAAGTCGGTTCGGAAATCGACCGGGCAATTGAACGCATCGCGGCTGCTGGAAGGGCGCAGCGCGAATGGAGAGACGCAGCGATCGAAACAGCCAATGCCTACATACGCGTCGCAAATTCCTCGGGCATGGATATCCCGGAAGCAAAGCGCAGACAGAACGACGCGACCGCCGAAGCGTTCGAAGCGTCCTCAAAGATAGGCAAAGACGTAAACGCAAAGCTGAAGGCGGCGACAACCGGAAGCTGGACAGCTCAATTTGGCAACTGGGGCGCACGCAACACCGCGGCATTCGCAAGCCGCGTTCCCATTCTCAACAAAATGTACGACTTTGGAGACGGCATGTGGGCGCACGAACAAGATGCCAAGCTTGCCGCAACGGTCGAAGAGCAGTCAAACCGAATTGCGGAACGCAATGCCAGGAATATTCGGGCGATGCGTGCCAGGGAGGCTGAAAGCGAACTCGAAGCCGCTCGGAAAAAGTTCATCGAAGATGGGATGGCCCTCAACTCTCAGGCCGAGGCGGCGCAGCGGGAAGCCGTGGCCCGGGTCAAGACGGCCGAGGCGATGAAAAAGAGCCGCGAGGAGGCCACCAAATCGTTCGAGATCGAGCAGATGTCGGGGCTGGCGGTCATCCGGCGGCTGAGCGGGCGCGAGAAGGAAGCCCGGCTGATCGAGTCGCGGGCGGACTATCTGCGCCGCAACGCCGCGCTTGATCAGAATGAGAACCTGACCACGGCGCAGAAGTCGCAGGGGCAGTGGCAATCGTGGGGCATCTACGAGGCGATGGTGAAGGCCATCAACGACGGCGAGGAAAAGGCCCGCATCATCCGCGGGTTTGACTACAGCGCGGGCGGCGGCTCGCAGACGCTGATGGCGGCGCTGGGCGGCTCGGGCCGGATGCAGCAGTCGCTCGACAACATCGACAAGAACACCGCCGCGATGGCGCGCAAGCCGGAGAACGCCGCGGCGCTCAACGTGGCGATCCAGCAGGCGAGCAGGGCGATCTGGAACTGAGGAAAAGCTCAAAGCAGCAAAGCGCAAAGCTCAAATTTGATCCACGCCCCTGTTCCGCGTCTTCATTTGGCAATTTGTCCATTTGCCCATTTGAGATTTCCCCATGCCCATCACCGCACAACCGCAGCGCGATCCGAGCACGGGGTTTCCGTGGGGACGCATCTGGGATGCGCAGTCGGGCGACACGTTCGTCAAGAGCTTCCTGGTCGAGACCGACGATCTCGAGACGGCGCTCCTGGCCACCGGGCTTCCGGCCAAGATGGAGGCGTTCAGCGCGTCGTTCCCCAACCACAGGTGCACCTCGCTGGTCACCGAGCCCAACGGCGCCAAGAGCTCCAAGGTGGTCGCGCGGTACACGCTGATCGGCGGCGCCTCGTGGAGCGGCGCCGGATCGCCCCCGCCCGCGCCCGAGCCGCCCAAGCCGGACTACACCTGCAGCGAGTACCGCTCGGTCAACGAGAGCATCACCATCTTCGCCGCGGTGAACGTGGACACGGGCGAACCGATGTACATGCCGTTCCCGATCAACGGCGGGGCCGGCATGCCGGTGTGGGTGGGACGCACCGAGATCGACGTGTACGTGTACTACCCGCCGGGCAAGACCCCGGACATCGCGCTCTTCGCCGAGTACAACACGAACAAGCGGCAGAATTCCGAAGACAACCTGGCCCTGCCGCCGACCCGCAACGACAACACCGTGTTCACCGTGCGGCGGCAGCAGCTTTTGTACATGGGCTGGAAACGGCTGACCACGCCCAGCGGGCAGACGTGCATCGTCCACACGCTCTGGTACGCGCCCAAGCACACGTATTTCTGGGTGGACACCAAGGCCGACGGCGCGGTGGGTTCGCCGGGGACCAGCGGGAACATCAACCCCGCCGACGTGCACGAGGTGCAGCGGTATCGGCAGGCGCCGTTCGCCGTGCTGTGGACCCTGCCGTAAGCGAGCAAAGGAAACGACCATGAGAGTTCGGGCAAGCATTCGGACCGACAACAGGCTCGTCACGCTGCACCACGCGGTGGACCGGGACACGGGGGCGCCGATCGACACCGGGCCGATCAACGGCGGAGCCGGCATGCAGGCGTATCGCGGACGCGTCCTGGTCGATGTCGCCGTGGAAGGCGGCGGACAGGACTGGACCCCGGCCTTTCTCGGCAAGGTGAACGACAAAGACGTGCGCGTGCCGATGCGGCGGCCCGAGGGTACGCAAATGGTGTTCAAAGCGTTTTCGCTGAAATTGATCGGCTACGCCGAGTCGTTCGACCGGACGCAGACCCTGACGTTCGAGTACGAACCACGCGGGGACGGGAACGGCGTGGTGCCGATGGATGTGGAGCGATTCTGGAGGGCGTAAACCGTGCTCAAGCTCTCCCGGATGGTGAACAAGGGCCAGCCGATCTTTGCATCGGACTGGAATCAGCTCATCGACGACCTGGAGCGGGCGCTCCAGATCCGGGCCGGGCCCGGGCTCGTGGGCTCGTGGCCGTCGAGCGGCCTGATGGTGGCGCTCGCCCAGCAGCAGCCGGATTTCCTGGTCTGGTCCCGCATCACCGCGCGAACGCGCAGCGCGGCCGATGTGGCCGAGAACATCCGATACGACGTGAAGGGCATCTTCGAACAGGGCGCGGTGCTCACCAACGTTTATCCATCCTGCGGACGGCCCGTGAAGGCGGCGCAGGCGTCGATCACGCGCATCTACCCGGCCGAGATCGGTGCGCTGTGCTTCATCGCACGCAACAAACAGACGGACGGGACGGTCCGGCCCGAGCTCTGGTTCCCCGGCACCGGCGGCGAGTACGAGGGGCTGGCGGTGAAGAAGTGTTCGTGAAAAAGCTCAAAGCTCAAAGGCTCAAAGCTCAAATTTGAGCCAGCATGCCTTGTTTTCCTGCTCCTATTTGCGATTTGGCGATTTGCGATTTGAGATTTTTCCATGACCGTGTACCGCGAAGTCCTGATGACCGGGTTTCGGACGGCGACGGCCGCCTTCGGGCGGTCGCTCTGCCTGCGCGGACCCGGCGGCGCCACGGCCTTTGACGTTGCTCGCGGCGCCCGCGACAGCGACGAGGTGCGGTTCTACCCGGTCGGGATCCGCGAGGACCGCGGCGATTCGATGCTGGCCGTGGCCGCCGATGTGGCCAGCGTGGTCTACAGCGTCGCGATCGAGGACCTCACCGACGGGCGCGAGTGGATCCCCGATGACCGATGGACCCTCGAGGACTACGGCCCCGCCGACAACCCGCACCAGACCCCCGACGTGTTCACCGTCAAGACCGCCGTGCCGGCGATGGACCGGATGCTGGTGCAGGTGGAGTGCGTGCGGAAGAAGTAGAGGCATCAAGGCGTCGAGGCATCGAGGGAAGAGAGAAAGCGCAAAGAGCAAAGGGCGAATGGCAAATAGCAAATTGGAGCCATTGTCCACGTTCCCCTGTTCACCTCCCCCACCTCCTCACCTGTTCACCTCCACACTTCTTCCCATTTGAGCTTTGCCCATTTGCGATTTGAGATTTTTCCATGCCCCCACCACTCCCCCCACCCCTCACCCACCCGCCTTCGGCCATGGAAGTGATCGTGGCGGGGATGCCGCTGCTCGAGTCGCGGCCGGAGCGGTCGCTGCTGCGGCTGGTGGCGCAGCGTGCGTGGAGCACGCGGGAGCCGATGACGCCCAGCGACTGGGCCGCCAGGTACCGCGTGCTGCCCCCCAAGGTGAGCGACACGCCCGGGCTCGTGGACATGGACAAGACGCCGTACCTCCGCGGCTTCCTGGACGTGTTCGCCGACCCGATCGTCAAGCGGATCACCGCCATCAAGGCCAGCCAGCTCGGCTTCACCATGGGATTGGACACGCTGGCGCTCTACGCCGTCGACCAGATGCCCACCCCCTGGCTCTGGATCTGCCCCAACGCCGAACTGTCGAAGGAAGCCGCGAAGGTCCGCATCGAGCCCGGCGCCAAGGAATGCCCGGTGGTCAAAGCCCGCATGGGCGAATCGAAAGAGGACAACACCAGCAAGCAGCTCGATTTCGACCTGATGCGGATCAGCTTTGTCGGCTCGGGCAACCCCAACAACCTGCGCTCGCGGCCGGCGGGCGTGGTGGTGATCGATGACTTCGAGCGCTGCGAGTCGTACACGCTGTACGAGGCGAAGCAGCGCGTGGCGGCGTTCGACGAATCGAAGATCCTGATCGTGAGCCCGCCGAGCTACGAGGGCATGGGCATCGACCGCGAGTACGCGCTGAGCGATAAGCGCTACTTCGCCGTGCCGTGCCCCCACTGCAACCACATGCACGAGTGGGTGTGGGAGAACCTGAAATGGGAGGGCGGGCTCGAGGCCGACCCCGACGCGGTGGAGCAGGCGGCGTGGATGGCGTGCCCCAGGTGCAAGGGCAAGATCGAGAACCACCACAAGCCCGGGTGCCTGCGCCGGGGGAGCTGGGTGAAGGAAAACCCGGGCGTGCTTTCGCACGCGGGATTCCGCATCAGCTCGCTCTATTCGCCCTGGCAGAAATTCGGATGGGTGGCGCGCGGGTTTCTCGAGGCCAAGGGCAAGCCCGAGCGGGTGTGGCGCAACGGCGTGCTGGGGCTGGCCGAGAAGGCGCCCGCGGCGATCGACGTGAAAGAGCTCAAGGAACTGGCCAAGGGCGCGGCGGGCGTGCCGGGGCTCGAGCACTGGAAGCGGCGGACGGTGCCGGCGGACGCGATCGCGCTGGTGGCGACGGTGGACATCCAGGGCGAGTACGTGTATGTGCTGGTCACGGCGTTCTCGGAATACGGGCTCAAGGCGTACTACGTGGACCACTTCACGCGGCCGCTGCCGGCCAATGCGCCGCTCGAGCCGGTCTACCTCGCGGTGCGCGACCGCAAGTACCCGCGGGCCGACGGCAGCGGGTGGATGCGGATTCTCATGCAGGCGTGGGATACGGGCCACCGCGCCACCGACACGCACGCGGTGTGGCTCAAGTGGCAGCACGAGAAGCGGCACGTCTTCCGGCTGGTGAAGGGCATGCCGTCGGCGAACATGACCAAGCCGTGGTACCTGGCCAGGCCGACCGACATGGGCGAGAACACCAGGGCGCGGGCCAGCGGCGTGCTGCTGCTGCAGCTCAACTCGAACCTGTGGAAGACGCGGGTGGCGCACGCGCTGCGGTCGGCGCTCACGACGGTGCGGCAACTGGCGGACGGCGTGCGCGACGAACAGGCGGAGGACGCCCGGGAGGCCGACGCGGAATTCGTGAGCCTGGCCGAGGCCTCGGGGCTCGAGGAAAGCCGGGTGAGCGTGATCCTGGGCAAGACGGCGGCGAGCGGAGAAGGCGTGATGACGGCGCTGTTTTTGCCGCCCGACGTGCCGCAGGATTTTCTGGAGCACCTGTGCAGCGAGCAGAACAACGCGGGGAAGTGGACCGAGATCGCCGAGCACGTGCGCAACGAAGGATGGGACACCGCGTACTACGCGGCGGCGACGGCCGACGCCTCGGGCATGCGCGACCTGACGTCGGCGGTGCTGCCGAACATGCTGGTGGGCGCGCCCAGCGAGGCGCAGATGCGAGCGTGGGGCGTGCGGCCGGTGAGCGGGGTGAATGCTGGTGAAGGCGGTGGGACGGGCGGGGCGCGTGGGGCGGGTGGGGCGGGTGGGGTTGGTGGGGTGGGTGGGGAACGGATCAAGAACGCGAAGCCGAGACCGGAGCCCAAGAAACGCGCGGACCTGGCGAGCGTGCGGGCGCGGCTGGCGATGAAGCTGCGGGTGTGAAGAAGGCATCCAGGCATCAAGGCATCGAGGCATCAAGGGTGGGGAAGGCATCGAGGCATCGAGGCATCAAGGGTGGGGAAGGCATCGAGGCATCGAGGGTGGGGAAGGCATCGAGGCATCGAGGGTGGGGAAGGCATCGAGGCATCGAGGG
>JAFEBN010000210.1 GCA_018242645.1 Planctomycetota bacterium
AGCGCCATCTGCAGTTCCTTCTGCGAAAACATCGAAGCCTTTGTTTTCCATCCCCCCTTGAACGAACGGATCATCTTCGGGTCGATTCCCGCCAGCGCAGGCCCCGCCGGCGCGCTGACCTGAGCCGGTGCCAGCGCCGAAATTGCCGCCAGCCCCGCTCCCGTAAAGCTCACCCCATCCGACGACCCGCCACCCCCATCTCCCCCACCCCCACCCCCACCCGTCATCGAAAGCCCCCCGCCCCCTCCTCCGCCACCCCCACCTCCTCCACCGCCACCTCCTCCACCACCCCCTCCCCCTGAGCCGCCCCCGCCGCCGGAACCGCCAGAGGAAGCGGCGACATCGGGGTTGGTTTCAGGAGTGGTCGAGCCTGAAGAGCCGGAGGATCCAGAGTTGCCAGTGTTGCCAAAGGGATCGGTGCCCGGGTCTGTGCCACCGCCGCCCGTGCCGGGATCGATGCCACCCGTGCCAGGATCGATACCTCCGCCAGTTCCAGGGTCGGTGCCGCCACCACCCGTGCCACCGGTGCCCGGGTCTGTACCGCCGCCACCGGTGCTACCGGGATCAGTGCCGCCGCCGGTACCTGGCGAGGTGCCGGGGTCGGTGCCCCCGCCGGTGCCTCCGGGGCCGCCGGTTTGGCCGTTTGAAAGAGTGGAAGCGAGGACAGGGCGTGCGGTGTTGTCGTAGTAATTCTGCCAGGCGTTGACTTCATTGTCGGTGTAGAAGAAGTCCCAGACGATCACGCCCGCGGCGCCGGCCTGGCGGGGGAGGCGGATGCAGATGTTGAGGCTGTCGAGCGTCAGGAACTGACCGGCGAATGCTGAAGACGGGTGATAGCGGAACTGCATGAAGGGGTAGACGGGTTTGCCGCGGCCGGCGGCCACGGCTTCGGTGATGAGGCCGCTGACGTGGGCGGTCGGGCCTGCGGCGTCGATCTGGCCGGGGCCGGTTCCGACGGAGTAGGCCTGGTAGATGGTCGGGCAGATGCAGTCGACGAGGTTGAAGTACCACGCGAGTTCGGATTCGTGGAGCTGCTTGTAGCCGGCGAGGTCGAGACCGAACTGCGTGCCGCCGTTGAAGATCCAGTAGGTGCCGAGGGGGATGCCGTAGACGCTGACGCGCGCCTTGGGGCGGACCTGGCGGGTGAGCGCGATGGTGAACTCGTAGTACTTGCGGACCTCGGCCTTGTACGCGTCCTGGATGATCCGGTCCCACTCGTTGGTCATGTGACCGGCGAGCAGATCGTTGCGCTGGGTTTTGATGTAATCGGTCCACGCTTTTTGCACGCGGCCGCTCCACTCCCAGCTCGGCCACCAGTACTCGTAGTCGAGGACGATGATGCCGGTGAAGTTGGGATCGGGGATCGACGAGGTGAGATCGGCGATGAACTTGGTGCGATGGGCGGAGTAGAAGGCGGGATCGCCTGCGATGAGATGCGGTCCGTCGGTCGGGTGCAGGCCGAACTGGCCGCCCACCACGTCGTTGTTCATGGTGAGGCCGCGGAGATTGAGCTGGCCGGCGTTGCGGCTTTGGATGGCGAGGTGGCCCTCGAAGCTGGTGCCGAGCTGGGCGTGCGCGAGCGGCGCCGCGGAGAGCGCGAGCGCGGCGGCTGCACGCGTGAGTGCGGCGAGACCACGGGCGATGAACTGGAACATGACGCTCTCCTCGCCGCGCAGCCCCGGCCGAAGGTGGCGGCTTCGAGGTCATCGGCGAAAAAGAGGTGTGATCGTCGCCGGGCGCGTGTCCGGGAACGCGGCGCGCGAGTTTCGGGACCGAACGCGCGTCACGCGCGAATCAGACGGCGCGCGTGAGGACCGAGAGCGCGGTGGGTTTATGCGGGCGCAGGAAAAAGGCCCGCGTGCGGGCCTTTTTGGATCACTTGAGGATGAGCACCTTGTTCGGCGGGGCCGCGGTTTCGTCGGGCACCTGGGGGGGTTCGGCGGCAACCGTGGTCATAAACGTCGGTGATGCGGCGGCGGTGCCGAGCGGCGAGCCGGGATAGATCACGTTGTTGATGTGGTCGCGCGCGGTGTTGTCGAAGTAGCTCTGCCAGGCGTTGAGCTCCGCATCGGTATAGAAGAAATCCCAGATGGCGACGCCGGCGGCGCCGGCCTGGCGCGGGATTTCGAGGCCCTGGCGGAGGTTGATGGCGTTGACGAACTCGTTGGGGAAGCCCGACGAGATGTGGTACTTGAGCATGAAGTAGGGGTAGACGGGCTTGCCGCGGGAATTGCGGACGGCTTCGCTCACCATGCCGAGGATGTAGGCCTCGTTTCCGGAGGGATCCTGGACGTTGCCGCTGGGCGGCGAGCCGACCTTGTACACCGGGTAGATGGAGGGGCAGATGACATCGACGAGGTCGAAGTACCAGCCGAGGTCCTGCTCGTGGATCTGGCGGTAGCGGTTGAGATCGACGCCGTACTGCGGAACGCCGTTGAA
>JAFEBN010000211.1 GCA_018242645.1 Planctomycetota bacterium
GTTCCGCCGGCCCTCTTCTCGTCACCTGGCGCACCGCCGGCACGCAGAACGCGCCCTTCAACCTCGCAAACGTGCGCATCAGCCTCATGCGCGACGACAACGACCGCAACCCCATCGTCCTCGCCGCCAGCACGCCAAACGACGGCGCCGAACTCGTCAGCATCCCCGACAACTTCTCATCATCCGGCGCGCGCATCATCGTGCAGCCCCTGAGCGCCGTCTTCTTCGATGTCTCCCGCCACGCCTTCCCCGTCTATCCGCGAATCTCGCCCTTCCCCGACGTCGAGTTCGCCGGATCCGTTTCCCGTCCAGCCCGCATCTCCGACAACTTCGCCGACGGCAACAACAACGGCATCGCAGAGGCCGGCGAAAGCCGCGTCCGCCTCTATTTCTCCCTTGTCAACGCCGGCATGACGACCGGCAAAGATGTCTGGGCCTCCCTCCAGAGCAACACATCCACCGTCTCGGCCATCGTCGATCGCGCCGATTGGATCGACCTCGCGCCCACCCAGATCGCCGAAAACACAACGCCCTTCGTCATCTCCATCGCTCCGTCCCATCCTTGCGGCACGCCCGCCTCCTTCACGCTCACCGTTCACACCGGCATCGCCCAGTCCTTCTCGCGCAACTTCGAACTCCCCATCGGCGACACCGACCAATTCAGCCCGCCGCAAACCTTTTCCTACACCGGCCCGGCAGCGGCTATCCCCGACGGCGATCCCCAAGGCGTCTCCGTCCCGCTCGCCGTCCCCGCGCTCCCCGGCGACCCGATCGACGTGAAGTTCCGTTTCGACGGCTCGCCCAGCACCGACATGAATTCAACCGCCGTCGGCCTCAACCATCCCTTCGATGGCGACCTGGTCATCACGCTCACCAATCCCGCCGGCGATTCCGTCGAACTCGTCAATCGCCCCGGCGGCACCGGCAACTTCGGTCACAACTTCGCCGCCACGCTCTTCGACATGGAGCAGATCAAGTCCTACATCCAGCAGGAAATCCCCCGCCGCGCACCCTACGACGGCGTCTTCTGGCCCAAGGACGATCTCCGCGCTCTCCTCACCGGCAGCGGCATCGGCACCTGGACGCTCAACGTCGCCGACACGCGCGCCGGCCAGTTCACTCAAGCCGCGCCGATCGTCCCCGCCGCCGTCCGCCGCTTCTCGCTCATCATCACCTGCCGCATGCCGCCCGCGTGCGCCGCGCCCGCCTCTTACTGCCCCGGCGACTTCGATCACAACAACCAGGTCGACGACGCCGACTTCGCGCTCTTCGCCGTCGCCTACGACGCCCTCGAATCCCCCGCCGGCGACCTCAACGGCGACACCCGCACCGACGACGCCGACTTCGCCGAATTCGCCGCGGCATACAACCAGCTCATCTGCTCCTGAGCACACCACCGACTTCAAGCGTTCGGACCCGGCGCGATCGCGTTTCATCACCAGGCGTTTTCGGTCTTTGCGGTCCGCGCAGCTCGCCTCCCGTGCGTGCCCGCCGGATCATGGAATCTCTCCGCATTTACCACGCATGCGTTGGACGCATGAATCTCCGCGCAGGCGAATATCACCGGTGCCCATCGGATAGATAGAATACGCAAAAGACGGCCCCCACGCCCATGGCAAAGCGTGGCAATCCGACATGAACTTGGAGGGCTCGGTGGATGATGGTGACTTCGCGATCTTCGGGCTTGAGTACGACCGGTACGCGGGGATCGGGTACGGGAAGCAGAGCCGCGACGAGGTGGTGTCATAAATTGAAGCTGTTAACAAGTGTCGTGTTTAGTGTGTGGTGCCTCGTGCTTTGTGGTTGCCATGCGACCACTGCTCCTCTCTCGTACGCGATTACGAACCAACATGGCGATGAGCTGGCTGTGTCGGAGGTGTTCTTTCGGTCAATGCAAATGTTTCCGATGAAGATTGGTCCGTCCGTTCGGTCGCTTCCGGACGAAGCTGGAAAGGGAAAAGTCGAAATAAGCATGGAAAACCCATACTTGGTTCAGGTCGTATTGGGCGGCACGCAATACCGCTCCACTGTGCCGTTTTTGCATCCTGGCAATTCTGACTGCCGGGGTGGATCGATCAGGGCCGAGCGATGTCGGAGGTTTGACGAGCCGATGGGAAGCGATCCGATAGAACCGTCGGTCATTCTCGTTCATGTGCATTGCATGGACTGACATGCGGGAACCGATTGAGAGTTGTGATCACTGCAGCGGCAGCTAATCATTTCAAGCGAACACTGGAGAAGCTAAGCCCGTTGATCTTCGACCTTGAGTATGACCGGCAGGTGGCCCTGACCTTTCGTCCCCCTGATCCCAAAACCCACCCCACGCGTCGTGGCACTGACGTCGGTTCCTCCGACGTCAGTGTGCCTTTCTGCCTTTTCTGCGTCCCGATCACAAGCCCACTGACCTTGAAGCAAGGTCAGTTCCACGACCACAACC
>JAFEBN010000212.1 GCA_018242645.1 Planctomycetota bacterium
CGATCGGCAGCCCGGGCGTTCCCAAGCTGAATGTCGCCGGTTCGATCCCGGTCGCCCGCTTTTTCGACTCGGCTTGCACGGCCTCGCAAAGAGTCGCTTTTCCCAGCACAATTCGATGATTTCTGACGACCGCGTTCCTCGCGGTCGTATCGCGTCGCCTGGCACGCGTTGGCACCGTTTGGCCCCGTTTGGCGCACAGAGTGCTGGGAATACTGCTGGGGGTGTTCGCTGGGGTTAGAGACCGGACCATCGGTGCCAGTCGCCGCGAGTTCCACCGGGATCTTCGCGATTTGCGGGAGCTTCGCGACGGCACGGGCCTGGTCGGCGAGCCGGAGGTCCGTGTAGTGACGCAGCGTGGTCTTGATGTCCGCGTGCCGCATCTGCCGCTGGGCTTCCTGCGGCATGACGCCCGCCCGGGCGAGCAGCGTTCCAGCGGTGGTCCGCAGCGCGTGTCGGTCAACGCGGCGACCCGCCGGGTCAAACTCGGGAATGCCGGCCGCGGCGAGGTCGGACACGAACGTTCGCGTCGTGGGCTGCGTCGGGAAGCCGCGGATGATCCGAGATTCGGGCGTCAAACTTGTCGACGCTGAGATTCAGTCCGGAAAATCCTCTTCGAGCAAGTTCATCACGCCGCAGCCTCCACATCGTGAGATCGTGCTTGTCGAGCGAATCGGGATTCCAGCCACTCGATGCTTCTGCAGGGAACTCGCAATCCACAGCTTCGTAGCCACCGGCAGATGAGGAGAGCTCGAGAACGGTACACGCTCCGATGCCGTAGCGGCCATCTTCCCGAGGCGTGTAGCACGGCGCGAGTTCTCCCTGCACCTCACGAGTAACCCACTCTCTGAACGACGCATTCGATCGCGGTTGTTCAAGCCCTCTCAGGAATATGGGGTGGCCGGTGGACGCACGCGACACAGGCGCTCGCTCGGGCAATGCATCGGCTGGAGACTTCGCTACCCCATCTTGCTTTGCCTCGCGGCACTCGAGAAAAGTTTCAAGTTTGACGATCGCATCGTGGACGGAAACCGCCTCACCATTGTCTCGCATCGTGATGCGATCGACCTGAAATCCCAGCCTGATGGCGTCGGTTTCACCGTCAATCCGCCACGGTGGGGAACTCGTAAGGGCTTTACGGACGAGGTCCCTGAGCCATGCTGCGTCGTCTGTCTTGCGCCATGATTCCGCGATTTTTCTGGTCATCGCAGCTTCGTTGCCGCTGCTTTGGCGTCCTCCGATCGGTTGACCTGGACGCAGCGAGGCCTTGGCGAACAACCAAACGATTCGATCCATGCGCGTGTTGGCGTCCCAGTCCAGGAAACCATTAGTCGAGGGTCCACTCAGTCGGACAGCCTTCTGTTTGTCACGAGTAACCGCATCATCCAAACGGGTGATTTGAATCGATCGGACGACGCGGTTTGGCTTCAATGCCGACAGGTTGAGCTCGACCTCAAGTGCGACGCGTTCCATATCTCCTCCACGCTCAAGTTTCAAGCGAACATGGAGCTTCCGGAGCTTCCGGAGTTCCGCTTCGCAGAATCTTGTACTCGGGCTGCCGGAATCGGCGGAATTTTTGGAACATGGCGGGACAGCCGATTTCGTTGAAATGCAGGAAACGGGATGCACAGTTGACTAGACCGCGTGCGAGCCAAAGTGATGTCGTCACGACGCCGCGGAAGGGTTCGGACTTCACTTGGAGGTCACTATGTCTTCTGGCGCAAGCAAGTTCGTTCGTGTTCTGCGGCTCACCGGTGCGTGCGAAAGGCCCTTGCCGGCATGCGAGCCAAAGCCTCCGCGACGGATATCGCTCAAAGAACTGGCAAACCGATGGGAAGTACATCCCTCGACCGCCAGCCGACGCATCCGGCACCATGGTCTGCTGGTCATGAAGGAAGGAACAGCTGCCAGTTCCCGAGTGTATGTGGACCCCCGCGAAGTCTTCGCGCTTGAATGCACGTGGGGCTGGCACCGCAATGCTTGCGCCTGACTGCGGAGTGCGATTGCCCTCGATCGGCCGACCGGGTCCCGATCTCCCCGTCGGATTTCGAGACACGCTTCGATCGGAGTTCTGTCCCAGGAGTGCCACGGCGCACCAGATGGCCGCCATCTGCGTGGGTCGTCTCTTACCCCGATGGCTTTGCAAGCCCAGAGGGTCGTTCCCATGATCCAGATCGCACAAGAACAATTGATCGCGCTGCGCGATGCTCCGAAGCACCTTCCGCCCCGCCCCGGCGGCAAGCGTGTGCACATCAGCGCCGTCTACCGCTGGATCACCAAGGGCGTCTCTGGCGTTGTGCTCGAAGCGGTGCGGATCGG
>JAFEBN010000213.1 GCA_018242645.1 Planctomycetota bacterium
GCACGCAACCACCGCCCCCACCCACATCCAGCGGGCGCGCGGAATCTCCGTCCTGTTTCGCTTGGGTGCCATGCTTCTTTCTTTGGAATCGGCGTTCGGTCCGTTCGGGCTCAAGCTAGCCTTCCCCATGCCCGCCACCGTCCGACTCCGTGCCCTCCACGGCACCCCGCTCCAAGACCCGGAAACCCGCCGCACGGTCCTCGCCGCGGCCAAAGCCCTCGCCGATCGCGAAGGCGTGCGCATCGAAGCAGTCGAAACCTCCCCGGAAGGCATCTCCCTCACCCTCGACGCCGAACGGATCGTCGGTCTCGGTTTTCTCGCCGAACTGCGGCGCTCCACCAACAAGTGGTACGAAGAGAAGTACCGCGACGGCCCACTCTGGGGCACGCCCGCGCCGGGAACCGAGTTCGACCCGGGTTGACCCCTTGTTCGCTAGAGTCTGGCATCGCGACCGCCGCCCCCAAACCCCTGCGCCTCCTGGTCGTTTGCCCCTCTTGGCTCGGCGACTGCGTCATGGCGACGCCCACCCTGCGCTGCCTTCGCGAAAAGCTCCCCGGCGCCTGGATCGGCGCGCTCGTCCGACCCGGCATGGACGAGGTCCTCGCCGGCCTGCCCTCCATCGATGAGTTCCACGTCGCACGCTCCTCCGGCGTCATGGGACCCAAGTTCATCGCCGCCAAGCTCCGACCGCGGCGATACGACGCCGCCCTCCTCCTCACCAACTCCTTCTCCACCGCACTCACCGTGCGAATCGCCGGAATTCCAAAGCGGATCGGCTACGACCGCGACGCCCGCGGCCTCCTGCTCACCGAGCGGCTCGCACCCCCGAAGTGGCCCAGCGGTCGCCTCGCCCCCGTGCCCGCCGTCCGGTACTACCTCCACGCAGCCCAAGCCCTGCTCAAAGACCAGTTACCGGACATTTCGATTTACGAAAATCGACTTTCACTTTTCGTAAGCGACGCCGACCACGCCGCCGCCCAACGAGTCTTCGCCGCCGCTAACGTCGACCCCAGCGAGCCTCGGGCCATCCTCAACCCCGGCGGCAACAACCCCGCCAAACGGTGGCCGGCAGATCGGTTCGCGGCACTGACGCGGCACCTCGCCGACCGGGGTCTCCGCGTCTTCCTCAACGGCTCCCCGGGCGAGGCCGACCTGGTGGACGACATCGCGCAGCGTGCAGGCGTCAAGTCCAGCGTGAATCTCCCAAGGTTGCAAATCACCATCGGAGCGCTCAAAGGCATTACCCGCGCATCCAAACTGATGGTCACCAACGACACCGGTCCAAGGCACATCGCCGCCGCGTTCGATGTCCCCCTGGTCTCCCTTTTTGGCCCCACCGACCCGCGCTGGACCACCATCCCCGCGCCCGCCGGCGAACAGCTCCTCCTGGCCGACCCCACCCTGCCCGAAACCGAGGTCGCCGACGATCACCCAGACCGCTGCCGGATCGACCGAATCTCGCTGGAATCGGTGCTGGAGGCCTCCGAAAGGGCCCTGGCAGGCCGCGGCAGGGTGCAAACCGGTGTTTCGAATCCGCCTTGATTCATCCGGGGGTGGAACTACCATCTTGGCCCCTCGCCAACGCCGGTTTGGGCTTTGCGAGCGGAACAACCGAAGACCGACGGCCAACGGGCCGACAAACGACCGGCGGCAACGGCCGCCGACCCATCAAGGGGGCGTAGCTCAGTTTTGGTAGAGCGCTTCCATGGCATGGAAGAGGTCACGAGTTCGAGTCTCGTCGCCTCCACTTGAATGAAGAACCCCGCCGCACGGCGGGGTTTTTCGTTTGGATGGTGCTTGCAGGGCGCACCGAACACGGGCCGATATGAAGAGCCTGGCGGCACGCACGGATGGCGGGCCGCGGGGAGACGTGTATGGCCAGGACGGCATCGCCCGCGGTGAGCGTGATCGTGCCGCTGATCGCGCGCCCCGAGCAGCTTGAGCGGGCGGGCGCGGCGCTCCGGGCCCAGACGCTCCGCGACTTCGAGCTGATCCTGGTCGGCGGGAGCGCTGGTGCAGATTCCATCGCGAGCCTGCGGGCGGATGAACGGGTGCGCCGGGAAGCGCCGGGGCTCGGGCTGATCGACGCGCTGAACGCAGGGCTCGATGCCTGCCGCGGCGACCGGGTGATGATCGTTGATCCGCGCGACGAACTCACGACCAGCGCGCTCGAAGCCCTCGCCGTGCGGATGCACCACGGGGGCGAATCCGGCGCGTTCGGCGGCTTCCGTTTCACGGCGCCCATCGGCGAGCTCGCGCCCGATCCGCTGCGCGACGCGCCCGACTGCGTCGG
>JAFEBN010000214.1 GCA_018242645.1 Planctomycetota bacterium
AGGAAGGCAAGAAGCGGATGAAGAGCGTGGGGAGCGTGACGATTCCGCAGGAAGCGTTCATGGCGGTGTTGGATCAGGGGGACTAACGAGTGAACCCGAGACGGCTGCTCCTGCGTATTAGTCAGAGCCAGGGAAACGTCCGCTTCGGCGATCTCGAACGCCTCGCAGAAGCACTCGGATTCCGCCTCGACCGCACCTCCGGCAGCCACCGCATCTACATCCATCGCACGCACCGCGACGCCCAACTGAACTTGCAGCCAGTCGGCGGCCAAGCCAAGCCGTATCAGGTGCGGCAACTGCTGAAACTCGTCGAGCAATACAATCTGCGGATCGAGGGCTAGACATGGCGACCCCGAAGTACCACATCAACGTGTTCTTTAGCACCGAGGACAAGGGCTTCATTGCCGACGTCCCCGACCTGAAGTACTGCTCCGCCTTCGGTGAAACGCCGGAGAAAGCGATGCGCGAGGTCATGATCGCCATGCGCGCATGGCTCGCCGCGGCAAAGTCCGCCGGCAAGCGCATTCCCAAACCCCGCTACCGTCCCGCGATCTATCAAGTCGCGTCGTGATCCATCGCCATCGGCAGCCGCATCATCGCCCGCGAAACGATCAAGGCCTTCCGCAAGAACGTGCTGACGAAGTGCTACGGCGGCGACGTGAGCCGCAAGCGCAAGCTGCTCGAGAAGCAGAAGGAAGGCAAGAAGCGGATGAAGAGCGTGGGGAGCGTGACGATTCCGCAGGAAGCGTTCATGGCGGTGTTGGATCAGGGGGATTGATCGGCCCCGGCGGCGGCGAATTTTCCTTCGCTTGCGCACCCTTCTTTCGGGGCGGCGGTTTTTCTCCGAAGCCGGCGAGGCGCGCGAGGAGGATTCCCGCCTGGAGCGCGGTTTTGTCGAAGCGGCGATCGTTGTGGGAATCGCGTGCGAGGCTTTTGGGGTTGTGGCGCCGGTCGATCTGGTGGAGCGCGATGATGCGGCCCGCAGTGCGTGCCGCGGCGGGCAGGAAGGACTTGGCGACGAAGCGGGCGCGGACGACGGAGGCCTCGGCGATGGATTCGAGGCGTGCCGCGACATCGGGGCGGAGCATCCAGACCGAGAGCGCTTCGAGCGAGACTTTGAATTCGTTGGCGACGTCGATCAGCGAGGCATGCGGATCGGCGAGGGCGAGGAAGAGGTCTTTTTCCTGGTTGGGCTTCACCGGCCGGTCGAAGTCGGGGCCTTTGGGGATTTCGAAATCCTTCGGGCGTTCGCCGGGTGGAAGCGGATCGGCAATGTCGGGGGCGACAAAGCCGTCGATCGGGCGGACGTAGCGCTTGATGTCGGGGAGCCAATGACCGGGTGAGTTTCCTGGAATCATGGCGAGTAGGATACCAGACACTTACCGTACGTGTCAAGTGGGTTTTGATTGGTCTTGGGAAGTCGGAAGTCGGACGGCGGATTGTGGAGTCCGGAGCTCGGGGATGAAATGCTGGAATCGGAGAGGGGTGATGGGCTTTTCGGTGTGGGGGGACGGCTCAAGGCGGCTTGGGGTGTGTCGCTGACGCGACAGCGATAGAGGAAGGGTGGGACTTGGGGGAAATCTCTTGTGGGGTTTGTGGTCGTGGACCAGACAATTCGTGTCTGGCAACGAGCGCTCGCCCCGTTGCACGGGCTAGGAGTTGAAAGAGCGGACGGCGGGAGAATGGGATCGACCGCGCAGGTTCCGAGATCAACTCTTTACTGGTCTTTCATGGCCCACCCGCGGCAGCGCCCTTTGCAATTTCGGCTCCAATTGCCGAATCCCCATCTCCACCTCTGCCGCGCTCAGATTCATCGGAGCGAGACACTTCGCGAGCATCGGGGCAATCACGCGGCGTGCGTACCGCTTTCGAGTTCCTGCGCCACGCCAGATGATCGCCAGGAAAGAAGC
>JAFEBN010000215.1 GCA_018242645.1 Planctomycetota bacterium
AACCCGGCGCTGGCGAAGGGCGACTACACGGCGCTCGATGCGAGCGACAAGAGCGTGTACGCGTTTGCGCGGAGCGAGGGCGAGCAGACGATCATCGTGGTGGCGAACTTGTCGGACAAGCCTGTACAGGGCTGCCGCATCCGGGCGGCAAGCGGCCCGTTCGCGAAGGTGGGTGTGCCGACCGAGCTGCTGAGCGGGGCTTCGGTGAATCCGGCGGCGCCGCGGGTGGTGGGCAAAGGTGGCCTGGCCGATTACGTGCCGGTCAATGTGCTCGCGCCGCGGACGGCGTACGTGCTGGATGTCTCCGGAGTGAGGTAGGTTGCGCGATCCGAGAGATCGATGCGGGAGATGAAAGCGCGCACTCTTTCCAAACCACGGATCATCCGCCAAGCGCTTCAAGGCAGTCGAGTTCGTTGTAATACGTTTCCGTCGGCGTCGTATGCGTAGATTCGAAACTTGGGCGGGAAGACAAGCGGCTCATCTGCGATTGCAATCGCGGGAAACAATGAGCTTGCCATTAGTAGCGAAGTACTTATGATGCGGAGAAAGCTCATCTGCGCTTCTTTCTACATATAATGGAGCCTGCGATTGCAACACTGATCGTTCCCGGGGATGGAATCGACGTTGCGATCCGAAGTCCTTGGTAAGAATTCAGCCAATCCGGATCGTTATTCATGATCGAAAAGGAGATGTCATCGATCTCTACGGCATCTCCGGCAGCGGCACCGAGCGTTCGTCGGTCAAGATGCTTAAGACTTCCCGACCAGTCCTCGGTCCATTCTGCCGCACCGCCGCTGGTGTCCAAAAGTCCCCAAGGGGATGTGACGTTCGAATACGCACCGAGCGGAATCGTCCACTCCAGCCTGTTGCCAAGGTCGAGGTCGGCACTTGTCGTTCCCACGCCGGGAACTCCCGGTATGCCCGGGCTATCGCTCCGGTTCATGTTGTTCCACCAGCCACCCACGGCTTGGCCGTACCGGTTGGGATCGTAATACATCGCCTTGAGCAATTCGTCGAACGTCGGGATCCAGTACTTTGCTCCTGCCAAATGCGTGGCGGCATCGGTGTAGCCCGTGGTTCGGTTGCCTCCAAAGGTCGTTGTGTCGTACGCCCCGGTGACGAGCGAGGAGAGGCTCGAAGACTTTCCGTTGTGCAGCCAATTGCAGTAGCGTGCCGCATCGCGCCAGGAGATTCCGCCGACCGGCCGCATGCCCGCGTTGGGATCGCCTGGCCGAAGTCGGTAGCGCACCCCGGGGCCGCCATAGGTGGGGTCAAATGTTGCGCCCCAGTAAAGCGGGCCGTACTTGGTGAAGTTGAACTGGTCGGTCTGCGTGCTGAATGTGTTGGTGAATTCGAGCCACTGCGACGTGGTGATTTCGAGCTTGCTGATTCGGTAGGTGTAATCGACTCGGCCCCGACCCGTCTTCGCGCCCGGGCCGGTGTAGGCGGAATTCCCCACGGCACCGATTGTCGCCCAATCAAAGCCGTCGGCCCCGATGGCGGCCAGTGGGGTTGCAGGCAGCGTAACGACGGCAGCGACTGCGGCCGCGGTGTGGACGACAGGCGCCAGTTTGTTCATCATGCTGTCAGAATTATGAGACGGCCTCCTTCCGAAGGCCAGTCAGTCACGAAATCTTTACTGAGAAACGAGCCGAACTACTTCTTCCCCGCCTTCGCCGGCTCTTCTTCATCCTCGCTCAACTCCTTCAACATTTTCTCGAGCGACTTCACCACGGCGTCGACCTTGTCTTCCTT
>JAFEBN010000216.1 GCA_018242645.1 Planctomycetota bacterium
TGAATTCGCGGTGGAGGGCTTCGGCGGCGGTTTCGCCGGGTTCGATGTGGCCGCCGGGGAGGTACCAGTAGTCGGCGTCGCGATTGCGGCAGAGGAGGATGTGTCCGTCGCGGATCGCGATGCCGCGGGCCAGGGACTCGATTTTTTTGGGTGAGGTGGTGGGTTTGGGGGACATGGTTGTTGGAGTTGATACCATCTGGCGGCGTCGAGGAATGGCGACTGTACTCGAAAGGACTCGGAGATGACGGCTCACAACGATCCAACGAAGGTTCGAAAGCTCGGTCGGGGTTTGTCTGCATTGCTGCAAACCCCTGTAGCCGTTGAAGTTGCGCGCGTTCCGGCGATTGTGGAAGCGCCGAAGGAGATTGAGCAGGCGGTGTCGGCGCCGGTGGCGGTGGGGGAGTCGGGCGATGGTGTGCGGCACATTGCGGTTGAATTCATTGTGCCGAGTCCGTTTCAGCCGCGGCGGGTGTTTGAGGAGGCGCCGTTGCGCGCGCTGGCGGATTCGATCCGCACGGCGGGTGTGATGCAACCGATCATTGTGCGGCGCGGGAGCGGCGGCGCGTTCGAGTTGGTGGCGGGCGAGCGGCGCTGGCGTGCGGCGAAGTTGGCGGGGCTAGCGCGCGTGCCGTCGATTGTGCGGGAGCTTGGGGATGAGGATGCCGCGGAATGGGCGCTGATCGAGAACGTGCAGCGCGAGGATTTGAATGCGATGGATCGCGCGCATGCGCTGCGGACGATGAGCGAGCGCTTCGGGCTTTCGCACGCGCGGATTGCGGAGAAGGTGGGGCTGGAGCGTGCGACGGTTGCGAACCTGGTGCGGTTGACGGAATTGGAGCCTGAAGTTGCAGAGCTGGTGAGCGGGGGCGGGCTGAGCGCGGCGCACGGCAAGGCGCTGTTGTCGATGAGCGCGGGCAGTGAGCGCATCGAACTTGCGCGCGAGGCGGCGCGGCACGAGTGGTCGGTGCGCAAGGTTGAAGCGGAGATCAAGCGGCGCGCGGAGCCGTTGGTGCGTGCCGCGAGCGGCGCGGCACTGGTGCCGGCGGCGGGAGTAGTCGGTGATGCGCGGCGCGCGGTGGTGGTGGACCTGGAGCGGCGGCTCAGTCAGCAGCTGGGTACAAAGGTTTTCATCCAGGCGACGGGTCCGAAGGGAGACAAGGGGAAGATCTCGATCGAGTTTTATGGACTCGACCATTTCGAGGGATTGATGGAGAAGTTGGGGCTGCGGTGAATCCGCGGATGGGATGCTGGGGGAATCCACAGAGTTGTGTGCCGGGATAACCCCGGCAGGCGTGCGCGGCGGTTGGCGGAGCAGCGCGCCGGTGTCTTGCTGCGCGATGCGATGTTTGCGCATCGTGCGCGCACACGCTCATGTATGTAACAGCGGTGGGGGCGTGTAACAGCTTGTGTTTGCGCGTTTTGCCCGGCGAAGTTGGTGGCGAAGCGGGCATGGTTGTGCATCCGAGGTCGCGCGATTCTTGTACTGATCAGCGCGAGCGAGCGCGGATGGCGTGCGGAGATGTTTGGATTCTGGCATGGTCCGAGGTTGCGAGCGCGATCCACCGGATTGTGGATTGAGAGGGCGTGCGGCGGGGGCGCGTCCACAAACTTGTGGATTTCCGGGGTGCGACTTGTTATGTTTTCTTCGTGAGAAAAGGGGGGTTT
>JAFEBN010000217.1 GCA_018242645.1 Planctomycetota bacterium
AGCGGGAAGGGCATCGGGGTCCAGGTTGTGCCGTTCCAGCGGGCGGCGTAAGGGCATATCGAACCGTTGACGTTCGTGAATCCGCCGGCGATGTAGAGCTCGGAGTTGAACTCGAGCATGGCGAGGACGCCGGGGAAGGAATCTCCGCCGCTGGCGCCGCCGGCGAGTGGCTGCCAAGCGGCGCCGTCGAATCGTGCGATGTACGAGACATTGGTGGCGCCCGAAGTCTTGAAGGTGCCGCCGGCATGCAACTGATTCTGGAAGGTGGTGAGCGAGAAGACGGTCTGCTCGCCGAAGCCGCCGCCGACTTCCTGCCAGGCCGAGCCGGTCCACTTCGCGATGCGGCGGACGGTGGCTGCGCCGGAAAGCGTGAAGTTGCCGCCGGCGTAAAGCTCGTTGTTGAAGACGTGGAGCGCGCGCACCTCTCCGTCGGCGAAGCCGGAACCGACGGCTTCCCAAGCGGTTCCGTTCCAGCGAGCGACTCGATTGGCGGGCGTCGCGCCCGAGTTGGTGAAGTTGCCGCCGACGTAGATCTGGCCGTTGAAGACGGTGATGCAGAAGACCTGGCTGCCCAGGCCAGCGCCCATGGCGGACCACTTCACGCCGTCGAACCGCGCGACGCGTAGAGCCGTTTCGCCCCCCGCGACCTGAAAATCACCGACGGCGTAAAGCTTTGATCCGCCACCATCGTCGTAGGTCATCAAGGCGCGGCAGGCGTTGTCAAAGCCTGGCAGGCCGCTGAGCTCGAGCCAGGTGGGCGTGCATTGGGCCGGCGACCGGTGCGCGACGAGCAGTTGCACGAGCAGTAGCAGAACGCACAGTAAACCGTGGGGCAAACGTGAAACGATCATGGCATCCCCTTCTACGGCCGGCGGGAAGGACCGACCCCGGAACCGCCAGACTATTCGATGCGGCAGGGAACGCCAAGCCAAAACCCATGACTTGGTCCGAAAAGCGTTGGATGCGCACGATTCGGCGCGTCGTTCGACCTCACCAGCCGAGTTTTTTCTCGAAGCGGTAGGGGATTACGTCGTTTTCGAGCGGCAGTCGATAGACGTCGGGAGAAGCGTGGTCGTAGGCGCGGGTGGGCATGCTGATGAACAACGCGTCTGCGTTGCCGATGTTGTGGTGCGCGTGCCAGACGAACTGCGGGATCGTCATGACCGAGCGGTGAAGATCGGAGCGGACGATTTCGTTGATCATGCCGCGGGTTGGGGAATCGGGGCGGTCGTCGTAGAGAACGACTTTGACGGTCCCTTGGCTGATGAAGATGCGGTCGTCGTGCTGGTGGTGCTGGTGCCAACCCTTGACCATGCCGGGACGGATCGTGAACTGGTAGACATATGAAAATGGGGCGGGATGGAACCCCCAGGCGGGATTGAGGATCTCGCAAAGCGTTCCGCGGTCGTCCTGGAGTGTTGTTGCGTATCGCACATGGACGCCATCGATCAGTCGTCCTAGTGGTTTGCCATCGGGCGTGACGGTCGCCACATCCTGCTTGGGCTGCATGGGCATATTTGGCCCCCTCGCGGAACGCGCCCTTTGGCGGCCGACACGTCGCTTCAAAAAGCAAAGACGCGAGGCGGGCCTCGCGTCTGGTTCCGGGAATGGGCAGAGCCGGACTTGAAC
>JAFEBN010000218.1 GCA_018242645.1 Planctomycetota bacterium
GAGGCGGTGAATGCCGCCCGTGCGCGGGGGAACGCGATCCGTCTGGTGGCGACGATCCGGGCGGAGGGTGCGGGTGTCCGTGCCATCGTGGGGCCGGAAGAGGTGCCGCTGGCCGGCGTCTTCGGGCAACTCCGCAATGAGCAGAACGCCGCGATCATCACGCTCGCGGAAGGTCGCACGCTCGCGGTTCATGGGCGAGGCGCCGGCCGCGCACCGACCGCTGAGTCGGTATTCGCCGATCTGCTCGAGATCGCCGGCGACCGGTTCGATCCCGAAGACGGGCACGAGCGGGTTCGCACGCACGCCAAGGCGCACGGCGTGGCGGGCCGCTTCTCGGCTCCGGGTTCGCGGGAGAGCGGTCAGCACGGACCGGCGCACGCTCCGTCGGGCAAGTCGGGAGTGAATCGTTGAGCCTGCACATCAACACCAAGCTTGTTCATCCGTGCGTCGAGGGGCAGCAGCACCGGCCGACGGTGACGCCGATCTACCTGTCGTCGACGTTCGACCAGGAATCGGCGACGGCGTTTGGCGAGTTCGACTACTCCCGCAGCGGCAACCCGACGCGGCAGGTGCTCGAAGCGCAGCTCGCCGAACTTGAGGGGGCCACGCGAGCCTTCGCGTTCGCCAGCGGCGTGGCGGCAATCGCGGCGGTGACGCGCCTGCTCAAGCCGGGCGAAGAGATCCTTGCCGCCAACGACCTGTACGGCGGGACCCAGCGCATCTTTTCGACCATTCTCCCCGACCGGGGGGTGGAGGTTCGCTATTGCAACGCGTCGAATGCCGACCGGTTTCTCGCGGCCGCATCGCTTCAGACAAGGCTGGTGTATTTCGAGCCGGTGGGTAACCCGATGCTCACGATCTACGACGTGAAGGCGATCGTGGAGGCCGCACAGCGCCGCGACATCCTGGTCGCGGTCGACAACACGCTTCTCAGCCCGCTCAACCTTCGCCCGCTCGATCTGGGCGTGGACATCGTCATCCATTCAGCGACCAAGTACATCGGTGGCCATAGCGACGTGACGGCCGGGGTGGTCGCGGTCAACCGTCCGGAACTGGCGGAGCATCTTTATCGCACGCAGAACGGGGAGGGAACGGCGCTGGCACCGTTCGACTCCTACCAGCTCGAGCGCGGGTTGCGAACGCTGGCATTGCGGCTGGAACGTCAACAGGACAACGCACGCCGGATCGCCGAGCGTCTGCTCGAGTACCGCGGACTGCTCAACGTGCGCTATCCGACGCTGCCGGGGTACCTGGGGCGGGACATCCTGCTGCGCCAGGCCGCGTCGCGCCGGGCGGGCGGTGGAGCGGTGGTCTGCTTCGAAACCGGCTCGGTCGAGGTCTCCAAGCGGGTGATCGAGGCGCTCAAGTTGTTCTCGATCCGCGTGAGTTTCGGCACGGTGTCGTCCTCGGCGAGCTTGCCGTTTTACATGTCGCACGCGAGCGTGCCGGAAAAGGAACGCGAGCGCCACGCCCTGCCGCGGGACCTGGTGCGGCTGTCGATCGGCATCGAACACATCGACGA
>JAFEBN010000219.1 GCA_018242645.1 Planctomycetota bacterium
GGAACGCGCCCTTTGGCGGCCGACACGTCGCTTCAAAAAGCAAAGACGCGAGGCGGGCCTCGCGTCTGGTTCCGGGAATGGGCAGAGCCGGACTTGAACATTCCCGGTTTCCGACGCGAAAAAGTGTAGGCGATGAGAAAGGCGGCGCAGAAAGCGGCGCACTTTTGAGCGATTCCGGTGGCGGAGGGGCAACAAATTCGGCAGCGCAATCAACCCCGCGGAATCAGACTCCGTCCGTTTCAGATGCGGACCTGGCTCGCGTTGCCGCTGCTTGGCCTGATTTACCAGCGGCGATCCGGGCAGGAATCGTCGCAATGATCGGGGCGACTTCGAAAGGTCGGGGGGCGTGATCCGGCGCGCTGGCCTTCTGGAAGTCATGACAACCCTCACGTCGGATTCACGGCGCAAGATGAGGTCAGCCCCGCGTGAGCCGCACCGCATTTTTGCGGAAATCGGAAGAAGCGGTCGCGAAGGGGACAGAAGTGGGACGAAATGGGGAGAAAGCGAGACAGCGGAGGGACAGAAACGGGACCAGAACGGGACAGAAACGGGACGGTACCCGGACAAGACCTGGACAGAGAGGGGACAAAGTCGGGACAAGGTGGGGGACTGCAAGGGGACACAGTCTGGACAGTCGCGTGACAGAGACGGGTTGTTTCAGCCGCCCCGCGGCGAACTGAGCCACTCCCCCCCGGGTTGCTCCCTGAAAACAGTTGGTGGTTCAAGGCGGTTCTATCTACTGCGTAAAGGGGGCCCCATCGGGGCGTTTTGAACCGCGAGGGCCGGCCAATTCCAGCCGACCCCCCCACGTAACTCGTGAGATCACGCTGGGCACTGGCCATCGCGGAGTCCAGAATTTCGGTGGAGGTCTTCGCCGGCGAATCTAGCGAGCTCAAAGGAGCACATCCGGATGCGATTTGTACTCGGCATCGGTGCGAAGGATTCGGTCTATGCGATTTCAGAAATCACACTTCTACGCACCCTCCCACTGATGCGGGCTGCTCGCGGCAACTCGACTGTCTGGTGTTTTGGTGCTTTCGAGCGTGCTGCTCGTTGGGTTCGCTGGCTGTAGCAACTCGACGAAACAGCTTGGTTTCAAAGAAGCGCAGGCGATGTTCGAGGCTCGAGGCGTGCAGCCAGGTCAGCCGTTGCCGGAGCTTTCGCTGGTCTCGCTTGAAGGAGACCCTGTATCGATTGCACAACTGCAAGCTGATCGCCCGTTGGTGCTC
>JAFEBN010000021.1 GCA_018242645.1 Planctomycetota bacterium
GAGAGCATCGGCCCCGCCGAACGCGTTAAACCGCTGCATCACAAAGACCTCGATGGGTGAAGGATCAATCCATCGCAAAGTGGTCACTCCACCCTGCTCGTACTGATAGGTGCTCGGGGCGGAACGATCCTCAAAAGCGCCTGTCGGCGCGCTCCCGGCGACGGGTGCGAGCCCCCCTGCCCACGCGGCGCCCGCGAGAACCATCGTTACACAAACAGTGATTGATGCGCGCATAGATCTCTCCGCAAGGTGTCCCATTCGAACGCGAGATCGGTTCTCGTGGCCCCTCAGAAGACCACGGGGTAATCCAGAAAACTCTCAGCCGTAGCGGTATGTCACCGGAGCGTCGGTGTCCGGATGCAGGGTTTTTTTGACGGGGCAGGCATCGCCGGCCCGCTCCAGTCGCTCGCGCATGTCGATCGGCACTCCCGCTGGCAGCGTGATAACGACCGGCAACCGGGCGATCCGACGAGGTTCGGGAGGCTGGCTCATGTGCTTCTCCACGGTCGCTGTCGCGCCTCGAAGATCGATCCCGTGCCTCTCCGCGTAGATTGCCATCGTCGTCAGGATGCACGCCGCCAGCCCGCTTGCGACCAGGTCCGTTGGGGAGAACGCGCTGGCGTCTCCGCCGATATCGCGCGGCGCATCGGTGAAGAGCTTCGCCCCCTCCGGGTGCGTCAACTCACACTTCTTGCCGCCGGTGTACGACACGCGAATCTCGAGCATGCGCCACAATAGACCCTTTGAGGAAGGAATCGGGTGACGATGGTGGTGCGCGGAATGTTCAGCGAATCACCTTCACCGTCCATGTCATCTGCGGGATGGTCACCGTGCTTCCCGAGAAATTCCGAACAACGATGGTTGCGGCCGCGACACCGGACACCCGGGCATACAGGATCCCGACCCCTGAGGGCAGAATGTCACTCGGTGATACGACGACGACGTCCGTATTAACGAACGAACTGCCGGGCATCGAGAACCCGACGCTGAGCTGCGCGCCTGGCGCGATATCGCCCAGCGTGGTCAGCACCGACCTGCTTCCCACGACCGATGTCGTGGCCGCGGTCGTCTGCACGGTGTCATCCGGGAACTTCACACCTCCGGTCGTCGATTCGATCGTGCCGTTGACTGTGAGCTTGGAAGTACCGTTCGCCGTTCCGATCAGCACATTACCGGTGTTGGTGTTGACGATGGCGTTACCCGCCGCGGCAGCAAACGGGCTGAACGCGTTGGCGACGTTGGTCGGCACTTGCGTGATCGACCCCCATTTCACCGTCACCGCGGTGTTCGCGACCTCCGCAAGCTCGGCCGTTCTCGCGAGCGTGGCAAAGTTGGCATAGGGCGACGTCGTCACACGTTCCCGTCCGCCGACAACCACAAAGTCCGGGTCCCCCGGTCCCTTGACGCTGACGTCGACCCAGCGCTGCAGACCTTCGCCGAAAACAACTTCCGGCGGCGAAAACCGTGCGGTGAACACGCCGCCCTGAATCGGAACGCCAAAGGCGACCGCTTCCCCTACCGCCGGGTCCTGAGAAATGGGCGAGCTGAAAAAACGCAGCCGCACGTCAAAGAGCCCGTTGGCGCCAGCGCCCGCATCCTTGAGCACGCCCTGATAGGTGAACTCGGGTGTCACCTCCGCCGATCCGGCTCCGGCGAAGAAAAGCGACCAGCCACCGCCGATGCTGCCGGAAACACCGCTCACGTTGTCACGCACATACAGAGACCAGTTGCCCTGCGCATCGGTACCGATGAGCGGTGCGAACGTCGTCACGTAGGGAAGCCCCGGCGCGGGCGCGGGCATGGCCATCGGAGCGGGCAACGCGGTCGGTCGGTACATGTTGGCGGATGAGAGCGACTCGCCCGTGCCGAAGGCCCGGCCTTCTTCTGCGATTCGGATGTCCTGGGCGGTGCAGCTCCCGGCGGCGCCGGCCAGAAGCTGGATCTTCTGTCCCCCCGGAGCCACCAGCAGGATCGTGAGGTCCGCCAGCCGCGCGTGCGACATGTTCGAGAGCAATACCGTCACGTTTGTGATGGGCGTCGGACCGGGAACGGAAATGACGCTGGGGGAGGGGGAAGCATTGGCATTGTCATTGATTGTGATCGGCGTCGTGTTCGAGAAGCCCGTGGCCCCGTGCGCGCCGGCGACCGCAACCAGAAACAACAACGCCCCGGCCGCCACTCTGTGCATCTGCATGGTGCAAATCCTCCCCTGCCAATGTCGCATCAACGGCTGTTCCACGCAACCGTTTTTCGCCGGCTCAAAGCCGGACACCGGCCGAGCGACGCGGGTGTTTCATGGTCAAAAAAACACCTCAAGAACAGCGGATTCACCTTGCAATCTCTATGAGAAACGGTTAATGTTGGCCTCGAACGCCGGGTCTCGTGAGGGAGTCCCCGCGCGTCAGCGTGCTTAGCGCTGGGGACCTGCCGTACCGAAGCCGCCCGTCGTCACAGACGGGGGGCGCGGTCCGACGGTCCTTTGCATGCGCCGCTCATCATTCTGCTGAATCACGCGGGCCACCCGCAGGTTGGGCGCCTGCCCGAACACGCGGATGATCCACGGCCGCTGGCCTTCCACGTTGATCCACTGTGAAGACCCCAGGTCTTCTCCCTGCGCCCGTACCGCCACGGTCGCCACCACACTGGAGGCGCCCGCATCGGTGCGCGCCGGCAGATCGACCCGCCAGCTCGAACCGGGCTCGATGGTCCCCGTCAGCGCCGCATCCTGTTTCAGCGGCGCTTCCGGGTCTTTGGGCAACGCATCGCCGGCCCACACCATCGTTTCCACGGTGTTCGCCGAGTCGTTGTTGACCAGAAGTTCGTTGGGGTTGCCCGCCGAACCGGCGCACCCGCCCAGCACGAGCGCCGCCAGCAGCGCCAAGAGCCATCGCAGCGCGTTCATCCGCTTTCCTCCGCGTTACTGCTCGAGCACGACCTCACCGTCGGGTCCGTTCCAGTTCAGACGCACGGTATCGGCGTGGTCGGTGAAGGCGTAGAGCCGAAAACCGCCCGGTCGCTCGGTTACCACCCATTCGTTTGCCAATTTGCCGTGCGCGTCGATCGCCGCGACCGTGATCACGATCACCCTTCCGGGAACGCCCAGCGTGCGCGAGTCCGTCGAACCGGGCGAGATATCGAAGGCCGGGCCCAGGGGCGTCCGGGTCTGCGCCGCCTGCTCACGTTCGTACGCGCGCACGCGGATGGTCGCCGTACTCTGGTTCTGCAAGGTGAAATCCCCGGAGGTACCAACCGGCAAAGGAGGAGGCGGGCTGTTCGAAGCGCATCCGGCGGCGCCCAGCAACGCAGCGACCACGATGATGACCGCGGCGCGCATCTAGTTCCCCCCCACTTCCTGACCGGTGCCCGCGTAATACAGATGGACCAATCCGTCCGATCCATCCTGCGCTTGCAGGTTGAACCCGCCGCCCTGATTGGTCGCGATCCAGGTTCCGTAAAACCCTTCGCGCCCGCTGACCGCGGTGACGGTCACCGCCACGTACCGGGCGCCCATCACGGCTTCGTCCTGCGTCTGGCGCGACAGGCGCACGTATTTCGAAGCGGTTTGACCCGGCGGCACCATGAAGTAGTCCGGGAGCGGGAACAGCAGTTCGCCCGCCTGATTCGACACATACGGCTCGACCCGCAGATACGCGGAGCTCATGTTCGCGATTCCCACCTCGGCTCCGGCTTCGCCCCAGCCGCTCGAATCATCGCCGAAACCGTTGCCGCCCGGGCCCAGCCCGTTCCCTGCGCCCGAGTCGCCGCTGTTGGCGCATCCGGCGAGTGCCAGAAGAACAACTGTTGATGCAAAGGCCCGGATGTTCATGTGTGTCCCTTTCGAGCGTGGTTGTATCACGGCTTGGGAGGCGGCTGCAACTCCATTTCTTCCACCACCGTCCGCCGGACGATGACTTTTCCGGCCGGTGTCTGTCGTTCTTCTTCAACTGTCTGCTGGCGCACGATCCGCTTTTCCGGCTCGACGGGCTCTTTCACACCCTTCCAGATGTGCCCGAAGAACTCGCCCAGCGAGCGGGACAGGGATTTCTTGCTGCCGGATTCCATGCCGGATTGTTGGGCTCCCGCCACTGCCGACGCGGGCGCGCCCGCCGGACCCGTTGGCGCCTGGTGAAGCCTCGAATCCGGACCAACAATGACCCGCCGTGAGGACCCTCGATCGCTACATCGCGCGCCAGTACGTCATCAACATCGTGGCGCTGATCCTCATCCTGTTCAGCTTCATCATCGCGATCGACCTTTCGCTCAACTTCGACAAGTTCATGGCCCTGGCCGCGAAGCGTGGGATGACCCCCGAGGGCGACCCGTCCACGGCGCGCAAGCTGCTTCTCACGGTGTTCCTGGTCTTCGACTACTGGTGGCCCAAGCTCATCCAGCTCTTCAACTACATGATCGGCCTCATCATCATCGGGGCCATGGGGTTCACGTGCTCTCAGCTGGTGCGCCACCGCGAGTTCGTCGCCGCGGTCGCCGGGGGCATCAGCCTGCACCGTGTCATCCGCCCCATCCTCGTGGTTGCGATTCTCGCCACGGGACTGCAGGCGCTCAACTTCGAATTCGTGATCCCCAACATCGCCGACCTCATCCAGCGCGATCGCGAGCAGGCCAGCCAGCGCCGCCTCGAATCACTGCCGGTGCGGCTGGTGCCCGACGGGCAGCGCCGCCTCTTTTACGCCCGCACGTTTCAGCCCGACAAACAGCAGATGCTGGACATGCTGGTCATCGAGCGTTCGCCGGCGGGCCCGGCGGTCCGCGCGATCAGCGCGACGCGCGCCGTCTGGCGCGACGGGGGCTGGGACCTGGAAAACGGCGTCGCCGAGTCGCGGACGGATCAGTCAGCCCCACGAGAGAAGGTCGACCGCATCGTCACCGACCTCGACCCTACCGCTCTCAAGATCGCGCGCTTCTCCGGCTACTCGCAGAGCCTGAGCTGGTCGCAGATCACCGAGATGCTCAAGCGTCCGGAGCTGCTCGTCCTGAACGAGGAAGACCGTGAGAAAGAGGCCGTGGCCCAGGATGTGCGCGACCAGCGCGTGGCCGAACTCGAGCGCATCCGCTACGGGCGGGCCTCCATCATGCTCTGCAACATCCTCTCGCTGCTGGTCGTCACGCCGTTCTTCCTGCGTCGCGAACCGACCAACATGGTTCTCGAATCGATCAAGGCGGCCCCGCTCGCGATCGGGGGCGTGATGGGAGGGGTGCTCGGCGCCTCCGCTGCCATTCCGGGCCTGCCGCCACAGATCGGCGTGTTCGTGCCCGCGATCGTGCTGCTGCCGATGGCGATCGCCGCGGTATCCAGCGTTCGAACGTGATGGTTACTGCGTCGCGCGCGTCCGCACGTTGTCCAGAGCGTTCATGAAGTTGATGTACGAGTCGTACGGCGAGTCGTACGGGTTGAAGTACTTGTGCACGTCGCCATCGGCGAAGTACTTGGTGCACATGTAGTAGAAGTGATCGCTGGTCGTCAGCTTGCGCCAGTCGTCGAGGAGGCGTGCCGCCGATTCCGCCCGCCTGGCGGCGTTCGCGTCCCCGGGCTTGGCTTCCAGCTGGGCCCGGGCCATTTTTTCCTTGATCGGCTTCTCGAGCCGGAAGATCTCTTCCAGGGCGTTGCTCTGCATCGCGTTGCCCTGCCACGCGGAAAGATCCCGCTCGGTATCCGCCCAGGACGTGAACTCGGGCACGTCGTACTCGGCTTGCGGGGAAAACTCGCTCAGGGCCTGCGACGGCGTCAGGAACCGGTTCTTTCCGGGCGCCGCTTCGAACACGCGCGCGGGCAGCGCATCCAGGAACTGGAAGATGCCGGTGTCGGCCCACTGGTGTTCACCGAATGTCTCGTAATCCAGGAACAGGTTGCACAGCTTCCCGCCGTCCTGCTCGGTCTGCTGGATCCACATCGCGAACTTTTCCGGCGTCAGCGGCCACTCGGCCCAACCCCGGTTGCTGAACCGGAACGCGATGTCGTCGCTCAACCGGTAATTTTTCAGCAGCAGCCCGAAAAGCCGGCCGCTCCGACCCGGCACATCATGCCCCTGCCACTTGGGCGGCTTGAACACGACCGTGGGCTTGCGGTAACCAAGAAGACGATCCGTTCCCTCGCACAGCGCGCCGGCGAAGCGCCGCTTCCCGTTCGAATCGGTCATCAGCGAAAGCTCGTACGCGAGCTTGTTCGCGTAGATCAGTTCGGTGTTCCGGAAGACCGTCGGTGTCTGTCCGAAGAGCGAATGGATCCGCGCCGTGTGCAGGTCGACCTGCTGGCGGAACTCTTCGGGCGCGTACACGAACGCGAGCGAATGGTGATAGGTCTCGGCGAGAAATTCGCAGCACCCCGTCTGCGCCAGTTCGCGGAACAGCTCGAGCACCTCCGGACAGAATGTTTCGAACTGATCGAGCGCCGTCCCGCTGATCGAATAGCTCACCCGGAAATTCCCGGCGTGCCGGTGGATCAGGTCCAGCATCAGTCGCGTCGCGGGCAGGTAGCACTTGCTCGCGACCTTGCGGCAGATCTCCGCGTTCTTGCTGTCATCAAAGTAGAACGGGTCGTTATCGAAGACGCTGTAGCGCCGAAGCCGGAACGGCTGATGCACCTGAAAGTAGAAGACGACCGACGCCATGCGCGACAGTGTACGGACGCGCGCTCACCGGATGCGGCGCAGCAACGCGGCGGCAAGGTTCCCCGCCACCCAGCCCACCATCAGCCCCAGGAACACATCGCTCGAAAAGTGACGGCCCGAGAGCATCCGCGTCCAGCCACACCCGACCGCCACGGGAACCAGGATCCAGCCGCTGCCGGGAAATGCCCGGGCGGCAGCGATTGCGCCCGCCATCGCGACCGCGGCGTGGCTGCTGGGCAGGCCGAGATTGGACACGTCAAACCAGCGACCGGCGCTGTACACACCGGAAAACGGAACATCCCACACGTGCCCCTGGAACGTCCCGTCCAGACTCAAAGGCCGCTCGCGCGACAGCACCGCACGCAGCAGTTCCGCGCACAGCCCGCCCAGAACCGGCCCCACGAAGATGGCAAGCATCGCGCCCAGGCGCACCCGTGTGCCCTGCACCTGCGCCGCCCGCCAGAACGCGTGCGCCACACCCGCCGCCGCCACGATCAGCCAGGACCGCGCATCACCAACCTGGCGCAGGATCTGGTACCACGCCCGCGATTCGGTGAACGCGACCTGGTCCGCCCCGACATACGTCGCCTTGAATAACTGATTGTCGAGGATGTGCGTCAGCACAAGCCCCAGCAACAGCACCGATGCGAACGCAAGGCGGCTCCGCACCCGGCTCTTGCGCTCCGAGTCGAAGAAATAGTCCTGCCGGATGCCGCGTGAGGCTGTCATCGCTTCTCCGGCGGACCCAGGAAATCCTCACCAAAGTACACCCAGCGATCCTTCCGCAGATCCTGCGGCAGATGCCCCAGGTCGGTCACCTTCCCAAACAGCGTTTTCCACTGAGACTCGCTGCCCCCGACCAGAACCGCCGAGCCGCCCTTAAGCGACGGCTGGGCAAGGGACATGTCGGGCCACAGGTCCCACTGGGTCCGCCGATAGCCGAGATGACTTCCCGCCACAAAGACCATCGGGTGCCCCGGGAGATAGAACGTTAACTGGGACGCAACGCCGTAATGGTACGAAACCAGCGGCGGCCGCCCGTGTGAATCTGTCCGCTGCTTCAGAATCTCCTCGACCGCCCCCGCCAGCGCCGGAGCGCCGAAAAGCCGGTGCACGGCCACCCGATCGGCCACACCCGGTATTTTGACAAGCCAGTCAATCCGGAGCATGAGAACCGAAGCGGCGATGCAGTATGCAAGCGAGCAGTGCCACAAAATCTGCACCGGAGTCTCCGGACGCCGGAGCACAAAGCCTTCTTTGGGGCGCTGACCCACCGGAAGCGCGCGCCACCGCTTCATCCGCTCGCGCCAATCCGCCATACCCCGGGCCACCACGATTCCGGCCAGCGAGGTGAGCGAGACGTATCCCCCCATGGTCCAATTCGCCTCCACACCCGTGAAGAATGTGGCCAGCACGTAAAAGCCGATCGTGACAAGGCCCATCGAACCCAGGAACCGTGTCGCGGACTTCAACTCCTCGGAGACCCGAGGCAGGGTCCGGAGCCCCACGGCCATCAGCCCGAGTGCCGGCCCGATCGCCGCCAATTGAATTGCCAGGAACTCAAAGAACCACTTCGGCGCGTACTTCATGGCGCCGGAGGCTTGGGTCCGATCGCCGCCGGGGAGATTGGCGTGACCCAAGAAGTGGGCAATCGCGGGCCAGCCGTTCTGCTGGTTCCAGATCGCAATCGGGAGCAGCCCGAGCAGCATCAGCGCGAGGCCCGTCCCCATCAGCAAGGGCAAACCCTTTGCAACCCGGAGCCGCTTGCGATCGATCACCGCAGCCAGCAAGAGGCTCGGCAAGAGCAAGGCAATCGTGTACTTAAAGAGGAATCCCAACCCCAGGCTCAGCCCCAGCACGACCCAAGCCCAAGACGAACCGCGATAGAGCGCGCGAAAACCAGCCCAACACGCCAATGCCCAGAACGCCACCATCGGACCGTCGATGGTCATCAAGAACGTTCCGTTGAGCGCGAAGACCGGGAGCAGCAGCAGCAGCGCGGCGCCCGCGAACGAGGCACGTCGATCGCCCGACGCATCAGCGGCCAGGCCCCCGGCCGCCAGGGCTCCCACCGCGAGATAGAGGGGTGCAAACACCCGGACGCCGAATTCCGAGATGCCGAAGAGCCGGGTTGAGGTCAGGATGGACCAGGCGATCCCCGGGCCCTTGGAGTAATACGACCAGTCCGGGCGAAGACTCCAAACCCAGTACTGGGCTTCATCCTCGACCAGGTTGTACGGGCAAAGCCACGCGAGATAGATCAGCCGCGCAATCGTGATTGCCGCCACCAACAGGAGTGTGTTGAGGGGGAGGCACCAGAGGAGGCGGGGTTCTGCTCGGTGTGGCATTTTCGTTTTACAAACCGAAACTTGAATAAAACGAAAGCCCGCCTCAGTGCCGACGCACGATGAGGTAGGTCCACAGGGTGTAGAAACCCAGCGCCGCAACGCCGGCCCAAAGGAGCGGAAGGCCGACCCACCCGCTGGAGCGCGCAAACTGCTGCCCGCCGCTGATGGTGATCACGCACACGAGTGCGGGGAAGAAACTCCAGAGATAGACGGTCAGGGGCAGGCTCTTGCTGAAACGCAGGGCGGTGACGGCGCCGGTCAGAAGCATCACCAAACAGCTCGCCGCGACCGCGAGGCGTTCGTGCTGGCGGCTGGTGATTTCGTCGTGCAGTCGATCGATCATGTTCCGCAGGTCGATCGACCGGTTCGCAATCTCCGAATCGCTCTGGAAACTGGCGGTCCGCTCGAGCAAGGGGTAGGCCCCGAGGTCGAGGAGAGCGGTCAACTGGTCCTTCGGGGCCAGCAGACCGAGCAGGGAGACCCGTTCGCGCTTGGTTGATTCGGCGACGGTCCCCTCATTGATTGGACCGGAGGCTACGTCTCGCAGTTCGAGGCGCATCAGCATCTTGCCGGTGGGCCGGTCTTCGGCGGTGTCGGGAGCGATGACGACGGAGCGGGCCATGTGGCGCACGCCTCCGGTGCGCGAAAGCCCGTTGCCCTCGGTTCGGAGCAGATCGACCTCAACCAGGCCGCCGTTCCTGGGCGTGACTGTCCACGTCTGGTTGTTGCCGGGCTTGATGGCGCCCCCGCGGACGACCACCTGGCGACCGGCCGGGTCCAGCAGGGTGAACGAGCCCGCGGCCTGGAGCGAGCGCGACATCTCGTCGATGACTCCCCGCAGCGCGATCTGGTCCGCGAGGCGGCGGCGGCGCAGATCGATCCAGCTCATCCGCTCTGGGTGCGAACGCAGCTCGCGCAGTTCATCGGAGCGGAGAAACTTCGGATCGTCCGACAGGGAGGAAGGCACCGTAATGGAAACGGGCAGCACCTTGCCGGTCACCAGGCCGGTCTTGATGTCCTTGCTGGCAAAGTCCTCGAAGCGCATCGCCACGCGGGTGGTCGGTCCGGTTTCGGCGGTCGAAGACTCGGGGAAGACCCAGAGGGTGGCGCGTCCGGCGGTGCCTTCGCTCGCGACGTTGCCGGAGTCGTCCAGTTCGACGACGGTGGGACGCGCGAGCACGAGCGCCGTGCGGGCCTCGGAATCTCGCTCGAGTTCGATCGGCTGGGCGCGGTCGGCAAAGACGATCAGTTTTTTCAGTTGAACGCTCTGGCCTCTGTTGATGCGCGTCGCCAGGATCTTCGCGACGTCTTCGGTGATCATGCCCTGCATGGTGACCAGGAATCGCGGGATGACCTGGGCGTTGAGCAGCATCATCGAGCCGAAGAGCAGCACGCCCATAATGGCGGCGGGCACGAGCAATGAACGGTGGCTGACGCCTCCGGCGGCGGCGGCGACAAACTCGTTGTCGCTGCTCAGCCGGTGATAGACCAGCGTGCTCGCGAAGCAGCCCGCGAAGGGCAGGGCGTAGACGAGCATGGGCGGGATCGCGAGCGCCATGAACTTCATCGCTTCGAGCGGCGCGAGGCGTCCGTCGGCCATCGGCTTGATCGTGGCGGCGAAAGCGATGACCGCGACGAGCACCGACGTCGAGAGCAGGAGATGGCGTGACAGCTCCCAGAAGATGGAACGCCAGAGCAGGGTTGGTTGGGGACGCGCCATGCGTGAGTGGAATTATCCGGCGCCCAACCTGGCGAGGATGGCCTCGCGGAGCGACTTGGCGTCGGCGCTGCCCCCCGAGAGTTTGACCGCGGCGCCGACGATGCGGCCTACGGCGGCAACCTTTCCGGCCCGGACATCGGCCGCGGCCTGGGCGTTTTCGGCGATCGCCTGGTCGATCCATCGGGCTGTGGCGGCATCATCCTTGACGACGAGCATGTTGCGAGCCTGGGCCAGCTTTTCGACTTCCGTCAGTACCTGCAGCGCGGACCCCGCTGCGGTTGCTTCGCCCGAGCTCAGCAGGCCGAAGAGTTCGTCGGTGTTCTGGTTGTTCAAACGCCCGTCTTCGCGGAGCTTGCCGATGGATGCGACCTGTTCGGGCGTTATACCGAGCTGGTGAATCTCGACGTGGCGCTCGTTGGCACGCTTGGCGCCTGATTGCAGGAGGAGATTCGCACCGAGCTTGCCGGCCCGCGCGTGCGAGAGGCCGAGCGTCTCCATCGCTTCGATGGCCTTTTCGTAGAAGAGGCAGACATCGCGCTCTTCGATGAGTGCGGCGGCCTCTTTCTTTCCGAGCCCGAATTCTTCCATAAACCGGGCGTAGCGCGCCAGGGGCAGTTCGGGGATGCCGGCGCGGACGCGCTCTTTCCACTGCTCTTCGATCACGACGGGGACCAGGTCGGGATCGGGGAAGTAGCGGTAATCGTGCGCATCTTCCTTTTCACGCTGGAGCACGGTGGCGCCGCGGCCGCCCTCGGCCCGGTCGTCCCAGCCTCGGGTCTGCTTGGTGCCCCGCCCCATCTCTCGATGATCGGCGAGCCAGCGGCGGGGCTGTTCCTGGAACTCGTACTCGATGGCGGACTGGACGGATTTGAAACTGTTGAGATTCTTCACTTCGACGATCGGCGTTTTGACGATGCGACCGTCGGTCATGGTGAGCTGGACGTTGATGTTGGGTTCGAAACGCATATGCCCGCGCTGCATGATGCCCTCGGTCACGCCGAGGTAGCGGCAGATGTTGCGGAGCTGGCGGCAGAAGGCGACCACCTGCGAGCTGCTGGTGAACTCGGGCTGCGTGACGATCTCGAGCAGCGGCGTGCCGGCGCGGTTGTAGTCGGCGATCGAGGAGTCGATCGGCGTGCCGCCCGGCGCTTCGTGCAGGAGCTTTCCGGCGTCTTCCTCGAGATGGGCGCGCAGGATGCCGATGCGCGTGGGTTCGCCGTCGAGATCGACCTGACCCTTCTCGTCAACGGCGGGCACATCGATCGAGCCGTCAAAGCAGATCGGGAGGTCGTACTGGCTGATCTGATAGGCCTTGGGAAGGTCGGGATAGAAATACGACTTGCGGTCCCACTTGGTGAGGGGCGCGATCTGGCAGTTCAACGCGAGCCCGACCATGATGGCCATGTCGACGGCGGCGCCATTCATGACCGGAAGTGCGCCGGGTAGAGCAAGCACCGTGGGATCGATGAAGGTGTTGGGCCCGATCGAGTCGCCGGCGTGCGGATCGAACTCCGGGCAGGCCGGGTTGGCGGCACGGCTGAACATCTTGGTCCGCGTCGCCAGTTCGACGTGCACTTCCATGCCGACAATGAGTTTGACGCGATCGATGTCGGCGGCGGTGTAGGACATTGTCCGATCGTACGGGAAGCGATCCCCCGCTTCCACGGATCGATCATCGCGCAACGGCGGCCGCGACGGCCCGCTGCACGCGTTCGGCGGCACGGATGCGCGTGGTACTCCATCGCGAAGCCAGTTCGACAATCGTCTGGGGACGCTGCGGCCCAAGACCGAACCGCAGTCGAATGGACTCCGCGTGCGACGGATCAAGGTTTTCGGGCGGGCGTCGGAGTTCGGGACGGAGCAGCGCGTGCTGCCAGGGCGAGATCGCCTCGGTCCAATCGGGCGGGTTGATCGCGCCGAGCGATTTGAGTGCTCTCGGTGCCGCGAGGCGGTCGCGCAGTGAGGCGAGTTCACGCTCGCGGGAACGCGCAAACTCCGTCAGTGCTTTGCCGACGGCGAGAGAAACCGGAGCGGCGAGTGTGCCGCCGATCGCGCGGCGCACGGCCGATGCGGGGACGAACAACTCCAGCCCGGCGCCCGCCGCGGCGAGCCCGCGGAGGAGCGCTTCGGCGAGCAGGGCGGGATCGGCCCTGAGCACGTCCAGCCCGACAAGCGATTGGAGCGACTCGATCACCACGATCCGGTACGGGCGTACCAGCGCCGAGCGGAGCTTGGCGGACCAGCGGAGGCAGGTCTCAGAGACATCGAGCGCATCGGCGCTGCGTCCGGTCTTGGCGGCGAGGTGCATGCAGGCGTGGTGAGCGCGCACCAGTTGCCGCTCGGTTTCGCGGTCTGGCGCTTCGCGGAGCGACATGGCGTCGACCAGCGACTGGAGATCGGTTTCTGGCGGCGGGGCAACGACGGTTGCCGCACGGGGAAATTCGGCGGCGATGCGGTCGGGGGTGAGCAGTCCGGCGAGCACGGCATCGGCGGGGTAGCGGGTGCTGGGGTCCCACTGCTCGAGTCGATCGAATCGCGCGAGGTTGATCAGACGCACGAGCGCCGGGCGGGACTTCTTTGCCTGCGAGGCGAGCACGCCGACGCCGATGCCGCTTTCCCATTTTTCGAGCACCTGCAGACGCGTGCGGGGGCGTATCCGGCTGCGCTTTTTTCCGGCCCGGGGCAACAGTCGCGCCACGGTGCCGGGGGATCGCCGGGTCTTTTTCGCCAGATGGCGCGCGAGCGCGGACTGCGGCGCGGCCGCTCGGCGACGCAGGCGGGCGGCGCGTTCGCGGATCGCTGTGCGTTCCTGCTCGGACAGCCTTCGGAAGCCGGCGGCTGAGCCGAGCTTTTCCTTATGGCTCTGTTCGAAAGCCTCGGTCGTTGCGCGAGGAAAGAAGAGCGAGCTTCGACCCCGCTCCCCGAGCACGCGGAGGGCCAGCAGCCCGTGCTTGCGGTAGCGCTCCAGGGTTTTGCGGCTCACGTTCCAGCGTCGGGTCAGTTCGGCCTGGTCGAAGCCTTCGCCGAAGGAAGCAACATCGCTACGGGCGAGCTTCGACTGCGCACTGAGGACCTCGATGAGGCGAGCGAGATCCGCGAGGAGCACCGAGCCCGGAACCGACTCGAGCACGGAGCCCGGTTGCTCGCGTCGATAGCCGGTGACGCGGAAGACGATCCAGTCGGCCGGGTATTCGGCTCCGGGCTCGATGAGGCCGACGGTTTCGATCGCGCGCTGGATGTCCTTGATGACGGCGGGCCGAGGCGCAAAGCGAAGCTCCTCCGCGAGGCCGAGGAGCAGAGGCGTCTTCAGCCGTGGTGCCGCGGGCATGCGGGCTCACTCCGCCCAGACGGGCGCGGCGCGATCGGCTTGCACAAGGCCGAGCTCGGCGCATTCACTGAGGAACCTCCGCACGGAGGAGCGCTCGGTTTCGCCGACTTCGTACCGCAGAAGATCACCGAGGTATCGGTGCGCGGCTTCGGCGGGCCAGCCGAACTCGGGCGCCTTGTCCTGGATGATCCGCGCCAGCCGGGTGGTGTTGTGGCGGCGCTGACGATCGATGAGCGCCGACGCTAAACGGATCCGGTCGCCCCGGTAGGGGCTCTCGAGGTCGCTTTCGCGGCACATCCACAGCGCGTACACAAAGGGCAGGCCGGTCAACTTCTTCCACGCTTCGCCCAAGTCGAGCTGGTACGGGTAGTGGCTCGCCGGCGGGTGGCGTGTGATCACCTTGTCGCCGATGAGCAGCAGGGCGGGTGGCCAGTTGCCGGCCTCCGCGTGCGCCGCATCGAAGGGGACCACTTCGACTTTTCGCCCGTACATCCGCGCGAGAATCACGCGCGCCAGCGCGATCGAGGTGTGACTATCGGTGTCGGCGTGCAGCACGGTGATCTGGTCGAACGGCTGAGAAGAGAACACGCGCACGGTCAGCGTGGGTCCGTCGCAACCGATCATGCCGCAGGAAAGCAGCGCGAGAGGCTTGCGCGAGGTCGCGGCGTCGATCACGCTGACGAGCGCCACATCGGCAGCATCGGACTCGAGCATGTCGCTGAGCTGCGAGGGCGGCGCGGGAATCATCTTCAATTCCGCAACCTTGTCGAGCCCCTCCACGAGCGGGACGGTATTGAGAAACTGCACGATGCCGATACGGAGAGGGTCCATCGCTCAATTCTTGCCGGTTCCGGGCGGCTTTGAAGCCGGCCGGTTCAGCCGAGCGAGCGGATTGGCCGAAAAAGCGATATGGAAGCTCGTCCGGGAACCGTGATCTTGATTGGCGGAGGCGGCCACTGCCTGGTTGTTGCGGAAGCCGCCCACCGGCTCGGGGTGACGGTTGCGGGCGTGCTGGACGACCGGAAGGATGCCCCGGCTGTGACCAAGATGGGGCTCCCGCTGCTCGGCGGGCTGCACGACGCTCCGCCCGTGACGTCCTCGGAGACTTCCTACTTCGTGTGCGTCGGCGATACCGCGCTGCGGGCGAAACTGGTGGACAATCTCCAGCGTCTGGGCTGCCGCGCATTCGGGCCGATTGTCTCACCCGATGCCACGATCTCGAAGCACGCGCTCCTGGATTCGGGCGTGTTCGTCGGCCCGAGGGCGGTGGTGAACTGCTTTGCACGGATCGGTGCTCACGCGATCATCAATACCGGGGCGATCATCGAGCACGATTGCCTGGTCGGGGCTTCGTCGCACGTGGCGCCGGGCTGCGTGGTCGCGGGCGCTGCGCAGCTGGGCGACCGCGCGTTTCTTGGGATCGGCGCCCGGGTGCTGCCTCGCAAACGGATCGGCGCCGGCGCGACGGTCGGCGCGGGGGCGGTCGTTACGCGCGATGTTGAGGCAGGCGCAACGGTGGTCGGCGTGCCGGCGCGGGCGCTCGTCGCCAAGAACTGAATCACGGACAGAAGAGCGCGTTGTACGCCTGAACGAACAGCTCGAAATCGGCATCGTCGACGAAACCGTCGCTGTTCAGATCGGCCGGGCAGCCGACGGGCATTGCCGGGTCGGCGCAGTCCAGGATTTCGTACGCCCCGACAAAGATGGGGAAGTCGGAGTCCGTGACGATGCCGTCACAGGAAAGGTCGGCGCGGCAGACGTGGGTGTTGGTCGCGATACTGAGCTTGGTACCGCAGCTTCCCGTGATGGCCACGTCGAACACGCCCTCGTCCCCGAAGCCGAAACCGAAGATGCGCATCAATCGCGAAGTTGCGCCGGCGATCACCGAGCCGCTCGGCTGCACGCCGTCGCTGAGCGGCACCCCGTTTCGACGCCACTGATATTGGAGCGGACCCGCACCGACCGCGCGGACGGAAAACGCCGGGCTGCCGAGCAAGCAGGTCGTCTGGGCGATCGGTTGCTGGATCACAACCGGCTCACAAGGCAGCAGAATGAAGGGAACCACCTGGCCGCTCGTGTCGGCAGCATCGATTCCCTTTCCTCGCCCCACGATGAAGCCGCCGTCGCTGATGCCGGTGGCGGCGATCAAGCGGTATCCCGCGGCACGGGCCCCCGGCTCCACCAACGCTGTTAATGCCTCGGGCTGTTCCAAGCCGCCGATCCAAAGAACGGCGCTCCCGGTCTCTTCGCTGCCGCTTCGGCCCACTGCGTCGGCCGCGGCGTTGACCGACATCGCAATCGAACCGCCGGTTTCGCCGGGGAGCGGGCCCAGCTTCGTGATCTCGCCCTGGAGCCAGAGCGCGCCAAATACCACGCCGAGGGTGCTGTCCTCGGCGTATCCGCATACATCGCCCTGGTTGCTGATCGAGAGCGCGGCGCCTTCTTCCAGCGTGCTGTTGAACGTCGGAAGGGCCGTCTGGCCTTCATCATCGCAGATGAACGGGCGCTTGACAAGAATCGGGTCGAGCACGGAACCAACGTTCATTTCGGCCCATCCGGCCAGCGTGCCCGCGTCGTTGATCGACAGAGCCGCGGTCGGTGCGCACTCGCTGTTGCTTCCCAGCAGAGGTGTGACGAAGAAACCGCCCGGGCTCCAGCGGCTGCCGAAGTCTGACGATTGCGTCAGAGAGCAGTCGAATGAACTGATGCCCGCGATAGCGCCGAGTGTGTTGATCGAGCGGGCTTGTGCGTCGCCCATGGGCGCGGCGCGCACGGTCTGGCGCGTGATGTCGATGCGAACGCCCGACGGTGCGATCAGCAGGGCTCGATCCGGGGAGCCTTCTTCGCCCTGGGCACTCGCAACCATCCAGCCATCGTCGTTGATGCCCCAGACGCCGTGCTCGTCGCCCGAACCCAGCAACCCGAGGTTGCGGAGATTGCCCGTCGAGGCGTCGTAGGAGAATCCGTAGTAGTCGGCGCCTACGAGGCAGCGGCCAACGACCACGCCACGGTTGTTGACGGCCGCCGCTTCTCCGGCGCTTGCTCCCAAGATCAGAGGAATTGAGGTAACTCGATACGCGGGATCGGCCATGGCGGGGGCACACGCCAACCCGAGACCGAGAGCGAGGATGACTGGTTTCCACCCGATCATGACGGCCCGTGACACAAAGCCCGAGAACACAAGATCTTACACAAATTCGTGGGCTCCGCCTAGAAGGATGCAGCAGAAAGAAAGGCACGGCCAGCGGTGAGCGGCTGCACGCGCGGTATTCCGAATTTCTTCGCATCCCAAGCCCGTTATCTGGCCGTTTCGGCCAGGTCCACCGTCACCAGTCGACCGGAGGAGCCGCTTTGCAGGATTGGCAGGCATGCCGCGGGCAGTTCCGAAAGCGCTTTCTCGAGAGCAGTGGACTCGGTGATGGGGATGCCCCACAGCGCGGCGGCCTGGCGGACGGCTTCGTCTTGCTCTGGCGGGAGGTGACCGACGAGCAACACCCGTTTGGGTTTGAGCGACCGGAGAACCTCCGGGGCGCCTTCGGCATTCGATGGAATCGCACTGTCGATGACGAGTGTCTCCACACGCCAGATTCCAAGTGCTCTGGCAACGGAAGCGAGATTGCGACCTCGATCACTGCCCGCGCCGGCATTGATCATCCAGTTTCCTACTGGCGTCTCGACGAGGCTGCAGCTGCCGCGACGGATCGCGAGATTGTGCACCCGGGCCGCGACATTCGACGGCAATCCGCTCATCCACCATGTCAAGAGAAGGAACACGACAAGTGCACCGGCGGCGCAGGCAAAGCCTCGCTGGCGGAGCCTTGCCGAGGCGAACCAGAAGACCAAGAGAAGCGTGGCCGCCAGCGCCCATGCCGCCGGAACCGGCGGCAACGCAATCGAGGCAACCGCCAGCGAATCGAACCACGCGGCGCACGCGACGATAAACGTGACAAGAAGCGCGGCCGGGGCCGCCAGCACCGAAGCCAGCCCCGGCAGAACCAGGCCGGAGAGAAGCACGGCGTAACCCGCCCAGAGCAAGAGGACAATGAGCGGGGTCAGCACCATGGTCGTGAGGATCGCCAGCGGATTCAGCACGCCGATGGTCGATGCGATCCATGGAGCTGAAATCGCCCAGCACAGAGCGCTCGTTGCAAAGAGCACACCGACAGCGCCGCGCAATCGCGCAGCAAGCTTGGGCTGCGTCGATCCGAGCCCAAGCGGGCCGGGAAAGAGCCGCTCGGCAAGACGCTGCCCCATGCCGAGCAAGACCGCGGTGAGGCCGAAGCTGAGCTGGAAACCGAGCGACCAGAGTTCGCTCGGGCGAGCCAGCAGCACGACGCACGCGATCCAGCCCAGCAGCGTCAACCGGTCGTAGCGGCGGCCCAGATACTCCGCCCCGAGCAGTGTGAGCAGGATCGCGGCGGCTCGCACAAGCGGAGAACTGGGCGGAACAAGCAGCACGAACAGCGTAATCGCGAGTGCAACCAGGAACGGCTCGAGCCGACCCAGATCGCCCGCGAGCCTCAGCGCGAACAGCGCCGCGCCGGCGAAAACGGCCAGGTGGAAGCCGCTGATCGAGAGGATGTGCGCGAGGCCCAGCTGATAAAACGGCGCCAGTCCCTGGGACTGCGGATTCTCGCCCAGGAGCAGCCCGCGCAGCAGCTCGCGGCCCTCGGGCGTGCATTGCTCGCCGAGACGATCCACGACACCAGAAGCGCGGGCGCGAAGAGTTCCGATCAACCGGCGGGCGCTGTCGCGCAAACGCTCCATGAAACCCGGAGCCGCTTCGTCGGGACGGAGCTGGAGCCCGGTTTGCACGCGGAGCGTTCCGAGGATTCCGCGGTCGTTGGCCCAGCGGCGCAAGTTAAACTCCCCCGGGTTGGCGGGCGGATCAACTGGAACAAAGTCGGCAATCGCGATCACGCGATCGCCCGGCGCGGGAGGATGGGCGTCGCCCGGCATCGACACCCAGACCAGCGAACCCGCCGGCGCATCGGGCCAGCCCTGGGGTGCGCCCCGAATTGCCGCAAGACAAGACCAGCGGCCGGTCGAGGTCCGCCGTGCGTGCTCGAGCGCGGTCAACCGGACGACTGCGCCCAAGCGCGGTGCAACGGGCACGCGGGCAAGCCGATGAGCGCCCCACGCAAACCCGAGCAGAACCAGCGCGAGGCGCAGGCACACGCCGGCGAAGTGACGCTTCAGGGCGAGTGAGGCACCGCCAAGGGCGGCAGCGGCACAGAGGAATCCGATTTCAGCGGCGGGCTTGAGAGGCGAGTCGAAATCCGGCCCGAGCGCCGTGCCTGCCAGAAAAACACCGGCGGCAAGCGTGCCGAAGGCGATCGCGACGCGCTGGCGCGCCGCACGCACGGACGTTGGGAGATTGGACCCGCGAACCGGCACGGCCGCGGAGTGTAAGAAAACGGTGGATCGACTTAGTTGGCGACGACGATGTCGTCGAAGCGATCGAGGAAGTTGATTGATGTTGCCTTGCCGCTGGAGTCGGTGTAGGGGTTGTTGCTGAGGTCTTTGAGGCCGATTCCGTAGTAGATCCACTTCTCGTTGCCCCGGAAGAACCGGGAACCTTCCTTCTGAGAAAGGAAGACGCCGTCCTTACCGGGTGCATGGAGGATCAGCTTGCCACGGGGTGCCGCGGGGAGAATCCGATCGATCGCCGAGGTCTGCGGATCCGGCACAGGGTTGGGCGCGCCCGGATTGCCAACCAGCGCCATGAGCGTGGCAAGTTCGCCGGAATTGGCATAGTTCGCGGGCGCAGCGCCGCCCGCGCCATAGGAAAGAAGGCTCGCGGAGGGACGCTCGTCGGAGCTGCCTGCCCAGACGGTGTCAAGTGCAAGCTTGCCCTGGGCCTTGCTGGCGAGAATGCCCGCGTTGGAACCCCAGTAGAAGCGGGCCGCCTGATCTCCGTTGGCGCCCGAATCTCGTCCCACAAACGTGGTGGTGTTGCCCGCGCGATCGATCGGCAACTTGCAGGATTCATCGAGCTGCCAGGCGAGAATCGGCTGGCCTTCGTAATCGACAAGGTCGGGCAATTGCATCTTGTCGGGCCGGCCCGTAAACGGCTGACCGTTGCGCGCCGCGTTTGCCGTTCCGTCAGCCTCAAAGCTCACCAGGTTCTTGCGGTTGGGGGTGTAGTACGAGTTTTTTCCGGCACCGATGAGCATCGGATTGACATTGACGTTGGCGTTTGGGTCGTTGTTGACCACCGGCCCGATGTTCTTGAGGTAATCGTCGGCGTTGAGATTTGAAGGAATGTTCTGGCCGACCACGATGGCGTCTTTGCCGCTCAGATCGAGCAGAAGGTTCTCCATCGCGGTCATGCCGATGCCGGGCTGGCCGCCCGTTCCGGCGTTGGACTGCATCGCCATCTCGCGAGCGGAGAAGTAGCCGGGTGCGCGGCGGTTGTCTGTTTCGAATGCGGCGCTGGAAGCCCCCATGTCGGCGAGCATGTTGCGCGTTTGAGTTTGGCGTGCCGCCGCCCGTGCACCGCCGAGCGCGGGTAGGAGGATACCGATGAGGATGCCGATAAGTGCGATGACGACAAGCAGCTCGATGAGCGTGAACGCCCGGATCTGAGTGTCGCCGATCGCGTTATGCCCGTTCTGCTTCGTTGGGTTCATTCCGCCCGTCCTCGATTCGCCGCGAACGCGGCCGTGTGCTCCCCGAAGCCCTCACGCGGGTCCGACGGGCCCAAGTCTATTCGGGCGGGGCCCAGAGGGGTTCCATGCAGGGGTCCGTGCAACTCCCGAACAGCCCGACTTTGGCTACCTTTTGGTGTGCCCGATGTTGTCCAACTGCCATCCCTGACCCGCGCGGAGCGAATCCGACTCTCCGAGCGGGCGGCCGGATTGCTCCGAACCGGCGGGTTGATCTTGCTGCCCACCGAAACCGTTTACGGGCTGGCGTGCTCCGCGGCTGATGCCGACGCGCTCGGAAAGCTCGCGGCTTTTTCCCCCAAGGTGAAGCGGACCATCTCACCAAAGGGTGTGTCGGCAAACGGCTTTACATGGCACGCACCCGATTCTGAGCTTGTCGTGCGGGCAGCGGCGATTGCCCAACCGGTTCATTTGCGCGCCTTGATGAAACTGGCGCCGGGACCGGTGCGCATCGTCGTCGAGAAGGCGCACCCTGGGTCGATCGCCGGCGAAATCGCCGGCGCGTTTCTTACGGATGGGGCCCTGTCGGTCCGCGTGCCGGACCACGATTTCACACGTGAGGTATTGCGGCTCGCGGGCGTGCCCGTCGCGATGGACCGGGCACCGGCGTCGGTGAGTTCCGAAGGGAGGCGGATCGACAGCTCGGAACCGGAGAATGACTTGCGGGCAATGGGTGTCGAGTTGTGTATCGATGACGGGGCGACAAGATTTGGAACCATTTCTTCGACGCTGCGCCTGACTTCTGCCGGCGGTTACCGGGTCGAAGCCGAGGGCGCGCTCTCGGCCAAAGCGATCGATGACGCCATGGAGTTGCACGTGCTCTTTGTGTGCTCGGGAAATACCTGCCGCAGCCCGATGGCGGAACGGATCGCGATCGACGCGCTGGAGCACGCGCCGATGACCGCGCAACGGGTGCGGATCGCGTCGGCGGGGACGGGGGCCGGCGAAGGGGAGCCCGCAACGCCGGAAGGCGACGAAGCCCTCCGGAGGCTCGGGGTGCGATTCGCGGGCCGACACCGATCACGCCTGCTGACGCGCGACATGATCCGTGCAGCCGACTTCGTGTACGCCATGACCCGGTCGCACCGGGACGCGGTGCTGTCGATCGAGCCGGATGCCGCGGGGAAGGTCCTGCAGCTGGATGAAAAGTCGGACATCCCCGACCCGATCGGATCGGGGCTGGATGCGTACGTCCGAACCGCGGAGCGCATCCGAGCAGGTATCCTCAAACGGTTTGCCGAGATTCACCTCTTACCCGAAAGCAGCCGCTCGTCCCTGACCCGCGCGGCGGGAGAACAGCCATGAAGATCGGACTTGGTGCGGACCATCGCGGCGTCGCCTCCATCAAACAGCTCAGCGACAAATTGCGCAACGAGGGGCACACGGTGGAAATCATCGGTGACGTTTCCGGCGAGCCGTGCGACTACCCCGAACCGGCGTTCAAGGTGGGCAATGCCGTGGCGCAGGGAAAGTTCGATCTCGGCGTTCTTATCTGCGGCACGGGCGTGGGCATGTGCATCGCGGCCAACAAGGTGCGGGGCGTGCGGGCGGCGAATGTGCACGACGAGATCACCGCCCAGCTTTCGCGCAGCCACAACAACGCCAATATCCTCTGCCTTTCGGCCGACCTGCTCGGTCAGCGTCTCATCGAGAAGATTGTCGATACCTGGATCGCGACGCCATTTTCCGGCGGACGCCACAGCCGCCGAATCGACAAGATCCAGGCGATCGAGCAGGACAAAGACCCCGCATCGATCCGGGATTGACACGACGGCAGTTTGCCGTGCGCTACGTCGAGAGTCGCGCCACGATATCCAGCACACCCTGAATCTCCTCAAGCGGCGAGATGTACTGCGCGTGCGTCTTAAGCTTGTCGTCGGCGTTGCGCGGACAGGCGAAGTACGCGACGCGCTCGGCGATGGCGAGATCGGAAAGCGAATCGCCGATGCCCGCGAGCCGTTCCTTCGGGATGCCCGAGCGCTCGATCAGCCGGGCGATGCCCGTCGCTTTGCTGATGTGTCGCAAATCGAGATTGACCCATCGGACCGTGCGGCTCACCCGGATCGGCCATCCGTTCGTCGCGCATTGGCGCTCAATTCGCGGCATCAGAGACATCAAGTAGGTTGTGTCGGGATGGAAGATCGACACGCTCGCCGCTTTTCCGGGCTGCATAACGACGCCCGTGGGGCCCAGTTCACTCCGGATCCAATGCGTTAACGCGTCCACCGCATCGAGGTCGGCGGCGCTGACGCCGGGGTCGATGATGAAGTCTCCTTGGGCCGGGTCGTAGAGCCACACGCCGTTCTCGGCGATGCAGGGGACGCGGGTGTTGGCCATCAGGCGGCAGAGGCATTCCACGAACGGAAACGGCCTGCCGCTGGCGAGCGCAACAATCGGAACATTCTCCCGACCGATGGCGGCGCGGTTGTGTTCTGCCAAGCGGGCCATGGCTTCGGCATCCAATGGATGATGGCTTTCCGGACCCAGGCAGCCGTCGATATCGCAGATGACAGCATCGAACCGAGAAGACATCACCCAGCGTAGCGCCACGCGAATGACTTGCTAGTCTCAAGTCATGATCCGCGTTTTCGGAGTTGCCATTTTTCTTTCGGCTGCGCTCCTCTTCCTGATCCAGCCGATGGCCGCGAAGCTCGTGCTGCCCATTCTGGGTGGTTCGCCCAGCGTCTGGAACACGACGATGATGTTCTTCCAGACCATGCTGATCGGTGGTTATCTCTACTCCCATCTTCTGACCAAGAAACTCACGCTGAAACTCCAGTTTGTCGTCCACGGGGCGGTACTTGGATGCGTGGTGCTCGCCCTGCCGATTGGCCTGCCCGAAAAGCTGTTCTCGAACCTCACGCCCACGAACTGGTTGCTCGCGACGCTCTCCATCATCGCCGGCCTGCCCTACTTCGCCGCGTCGACGACCGGGCCGCTCTTGCAGTACTGGTTCGGGCGCACGACGGACCCTCGCGCGAAAGACCCGTACTTCCTCTATGCCGCCAGTAATGCCGGCAGCTTCTTCGGCCTGCTGTGCTTCCCGTTTGTGATCGAACCCAACTTTGCATTGGACGGACAGGCAGAGGTCTGGACCGTGGGCTACTGCGTGCTGGCCGCGCTGGTCTTGATCGCTGGGCTCCTGACGCTGCGATTCCGCCGCGAGGACGAAGCCCCTGTCGCTCCGCAAGGCGGCAGAGTCGCGGCCGCTCCCACGTGGCGTTCTCGCCTTCTGTGGATCGCACTGGCCGCGGCCCCTTCCAGTCTTTCGCTGGGAGCCACGGCCGCCATCACCACCGACGTGGCGGCGGTTCCTTTGCTTTGGATCGGGCCCCTCGCCATTTATCTGCTGACGTACACGCTGGCGTTTTCGGGGCGCTTTCCGATCGGTTCCAAGGCCGCGGGCCGAGCCGCGATCATACTGGCGGCCGTTGTCTCCGGGCTGCTCGTCAGCGGCGCAAAGTCGCCGCTGCTGGCCATTGTGGCGGCGCACCTCGGGGCGCTGGGTGTCAGCGCTTACGCCTGCCATCGGCGTCTCTACGAACTTCGGCCAGATACCTCCCGCCTCACCGAGTTTTATTTGCTCGCTTCGATCGGTGGCGCTTTGGGCGGCGTCTTCAATGCGATCGTGGCGCCGATGGTCTTCCGCTCGTTTCTTGAATACCCCATCGCCATGGCGGCGTGTCTGCTGCTCTTGACGCCAACGGACAAATCCCTGCGTATCGCCTGGTGGAAGCATGCGGCCATGTGCGCAGTGACGGTCGGAGCGGCATGCGCCATCATCTGGACCGTGGCGCGCAGCTTTCCCGGTCGCGAGGCGCTGCCTGTTCAGGGCTGGTGCGCGCTCGGCTTGGGACTGCTTGTCGCGGCTTTGCCTGCGGGCGGCCAATACCGCGTCGCCACGGTCATCCTTTCATGCGTTGTCTTCTCGGCATGGCTGAAAGGCACGGTCTTTAAGGCTCGCTCCTTCTTCGGCGTGTATGAGATTTATGCGAGCCCCGACGTGCTCCGGCTCGGACACGGCACCACCCTCCACGGCGAACAGTTCCGGGATCCCGTGCGCGCCAGGATCCCGATTTCCTACTACCACAGGCTCGGCCCGCTCGGGGACATCTTTTCCGCACTCCGATCAGAGCCCGGACCCCGGACGATCGCGGCGGTTGGCCTTGGTGCGGGTTCTATCGCCGCGTACGGGGAACCCGGCGATCACATCATTTTCTTCGAGATCGATCCGCTGGTTCGCGCAATCGCCGAGGACGGGCGTCTGTTCACGTACATCAAGGACGCCCGGGCTCGGGGCGTGACTGTCGAGATACGCATCGGCGACGGGCGCATCGGCGTCGCCAGCGCCTCGGAAACATTCGACCTCATCATCCTCGATGCATTTAGCTCGGATTCCGTGCCGATCCATCTTCTGACGCTCGAAGCGATCGAGCAGTACAAGGCAAAGCTTGCTCCCGAAGGCATGATCGCAGCCCATACCTCCAACCGCTACTTCGACATCGCGTACATGCTTGCGCACGTTGCGAATCGAGCGGATCTCAAGTGCGGCATGCGCGATGACCGCATGGCCCAGCCCGACGCGGCCGCCGAACGCAAGGACTCCACCTGGATCGTCCTCAGCAACTCGGTGAAGCAGTTGACCGCTCTGGCTCAATTTCCGGAATGGTTCGGTGTCAAGCTCGATCCCAAGCAACGGATCTGGACCGACTCATATTCCAGCCTGTTCGACGTTCCCTGGCGCTGAGGGGCTGCCAACTCCTCTACCCTTCCGAATGCCCTCCCTCCACTACCAGACCGCCGGCGAATCGCACGGCCCGGCCCTAGTCATCACCGTCACCGGCCTGCCCGCCGGCCTCGATATCGACGTCGAGTTCATCAACAGCGAGCTCGCGCGCCGCCAGGGCGGATACGGCCGAGGCGGCCGCCAGCGCATCGAGCAGGACACGGTGGAGTTCCTGACCGGCGTCCGGCGCGGGCGCACGATCGCCGCGCCGCTCACGATGGTGATCAGGAACAACGACTCGCGCCTGGACGACCTGCAGAAGACGCCGCCGGTCTACCGGCCGCGCCCCGGGCACGCCGATCTTGCCGGCAGTGTGAAGTGGCTGACGACCGACTGCCGCGAAACGCTCGAACGCGCCAGCGCCCGCGAAACCGCCAGCCGCGTCGCCGCAGGCGCGCTCGCGCGCTGTCTGCTCCGCGAGTTCAACATCGAAGCCTTCGGCTTCGTTCGCAGCATTCTCGATGCGCAGACGAGCGTCAGCGTCACCGAATCCAACTGGCAGGATCTGAAGAAAATCCGCGACGCGAGCGAGACCTATTGCCCCGATGAAGGTGTGACAACGCGCCAGTGCGAGATCATCCGCCAGGCCAAAATCGACAAGGACACGGTCGGCGGCCTGGTGGAAGCGCACGTCTTCGGTTGTCCTATCGGCCTGGGCTCGTCGATGGACTGGACGACCAAGCTCGATGCACGCCTCGCCTACGCCGTGATGGGTATTCAGGCATTTAAAGCCGTCGAGATCGGCCTCGGAAAGGAATGCGCGAGTCTTCCCGGCCACAAGGTGCACGACCCGATCCGATTTGACGCGTCCAAGCGCGCCAAGCCCAACCTGGGTTTCGAGCGCGACACCAACAACGCCGGCGGCACCGAAGGCGGCATGACCAACGGCATGCCCGTCGTCGTCCGCGGCACGATGAAGCCCATCGCCACCCTGCTCCGGGGGATGCCGAGCGTCGATCTCAACACCAAGGAAAACCAGATGAGCAGCTACGAACGCAGCGATGTCTGCGCCGTGTCTGCCGCCAGTGTCGTCCTCGAGAACGTCGCGGCGTTTGAAGTCGCCCGCGTCTTCACCGAGAAATTCAGCGGCGATTCGATGACCGAGGTCCGGGCGCAGTACGACGCGTACATGCGCTTCGCCCGCATGCTCCCGCTGGAGCCACCGGTGGCGGCGATCGCGAATAAGTAGGTAAAGGTGCGGATGAACACGCCGCGCCTCTGCTCCGACACAACACATTGTGTGATACGCGTCGCTCGGGGCGCCAAGGGGCTCCGTCATGTTGTCGAACAGTCGAGGGGCAAGACGGAGAATTGGTTATACTCGTGCCCGCACAAGGAGCCTTGTCGTGAACCGACTTCCAAGCTTGACTGCTGTTTTGTCTCTCAGCCTGTTGCTTGCTCCCGGCGCATTCGCCCAGACGCCCGCGCCGTCTTCCTCTGCAGCCCCGGCCGGCGACGCCCAGAAGCTCTCGCCCGAGCAACTCGACCAGCTCGTCGCGCCCATCGCGCTGTATCCCGATGAGCTTCTGAGCCAGGTGCTCATGGCGTCCACCTACCCGCTC
>JAFEBN010000220.1 GCA_018242645.1 Planctomycetota bacterium
CCGGTGCTGGTGCCGGCAGAGCCGGAAACCACCTGGAGCTGATCGCCCGCAACGTGCGTGTGGGAAGCCAGCCAGCCGTTGGCGCGGCTGACCGTGGTGCCAGCGCCGTCGGTGCTCGCCCCGCTGACCGAGGGGCCGAGTGCTCCCCAGCTATTGGGGCTGCCGCCGGTGGAGATGCCGCCCTCTCCTACAGCTTGCGAGATCGTGGTGAGGTTGAAGAGCTTGACGTTCACGTTTCACGTTCCCACGCGGGCGCGTCGCCGAACTTGTCGCCGGAGATCCGCTGGAACTTGCGCTCGAGCATGGTCTGGCGGAACTCGAGTTTCCGCTGCCGGGCCGCGAACTTGTTCCAGACCGTTGCGACCGACCACGTGAATCCGATGGCGCCAGCCACCAAGCAGGCGACGATCCCGGTACTCCACGTCAAGCCCATGCCGTCCTGGTGCTTTGCGTCTTCGCCGGTGGTCGCCGCAATGGCAAGCGCCGCCGATCCACACAGCGAAACAAGAGCGATTCGGAAGTAAGGAATCATGGATCGCTCCGCCGGAGGTGATGGCCAGCGCACCGGTCCGATCCGGCTGGCCGAAAGTCGGTCTGAAGGAAGGGCGGTCATTACGCTGTCTTTGGCTGAATGAAGTCTGCGAGCCACTTGCGAGCCTTCTTCACCAGCCCGTTGTCCTGTGTCGAATCGATGAGGCGCTTGGTTGTCTTGCTTTGGAGCTTGTTGCCAACCTTCGCGATCGCCGCTGGCATCTTCCCCTTGCGAACCGTCAGGTTCATCGTGTCAGCGATTTCGCGGGCCGACTTCAGGCGACTGCGAACAGCGATCACCGCAGCGACGGCGACTCCGGCCAGGCACAGGCCGCCGATGAGCGATTGGTGCTCGATCGACGTGCTGATCGCAAACGAGCCAAAGAACACGCTTGCGGCACACACAGCGAAGAGCGCGGCCCATCCGTTGCCCCAGAGCACCAGCCCGATGGCGACCAGCCCGACGATGCCAGCAATGAGCCGGACGCCGATCCAGACTCGTCGTTCGGCCTTCCCGGCTTCGGATTCCGCCTTTTCCGCCCGGGCAATCGCAGCATCCCGTTCCTTGGCGAGCTGATCGATCCTGGCCTGACTGTCGCGGATGGTCACGGCCGACGCCGCGATCGCGTG
>JAFEBN010000221.1 GCA_018242645.1 Planctomycetota bacterium
ACGTCGGTTCCTCCGACGTCAGTGTGCCTTTCTGCCTTTTCTGCGTCCCGATCACAAGCCCACTGACCTTGAAGCAAGGTCAGTTCCACGACCACAACCACGACATCAATGCCACCAGCCGCGTCGTGCTGCGGCGCCATCTCATTCGAGAGCACCCGCAGAATCTGCGTCCTGACGCGCTGATCCGCGCCGCCTTTACGAACCCGACGTGCAAGCGAGGGTGGCGGGCTGCGGTAATTTGTCGGCACGATTGTGCTGGTTCGGGCGGGGGTGATGAAGTGGCCCGCTGGTGAGGGGCGGCAGATTGGGTGCGCGGCGTGTCTTCTACAATCCGCCATGCGAATCCCCACCATTCGCGGTGTGATTGAGCGACGGCTGCTCGTGAATTTTCGGGCGGATCCGGATGTTGTGTCGCGGGTTTTGCCGGCGCCGTTTGAACCGATTGTTGTTGAGGGAAGCGGGCGTGCGGTTGTGGGCATCTGCCTGATTCGTCTTGCGGGCGTGCGACCGGTGTTTGTGCCCGCGCTGTTGCCGGGCGGTCTTCGATCGGAGAACGCGGCCCACCGGATCGCGGTGCGCTGGCGCGACGGCAACGGATACAAGGAAGGTGTGTATATCCCCCGGCGCGACAGTTCTTCGCGGCTCAACGCGCTCGCGGGGGGCAGGCTCTTCCCGGGCGTTCATCATCGGGCGGTGTTCCGCATCGCGGAGGAACCGCGATCCAACCCGAATCGATTCGATATTGAGATGACCAGCCGGGACGGACGCGCCAGTCTGGGCGTGCGGGGCGTGCTGAGCGCGGAGTGGCCTGGCGGTTCGGTGTTTGCTGACCTTGCCGCGGCGTCGGATTTTTTCCGGCGCGGCTCGCTGGGCTATTCGCCGGGGCACGAGCGGGGGAAGTATGACGGCCTTGAACTGAGCTGCCGCGCATGGTCGATGGAGGCGGTGCGGGTTGAGTCAGTTCGATCGTCGTTCTTTGAAGACGCGGCGGTGTTTCCGCGTGGGAGTATTGAGTTTGATTGTGCTCTCGTGATGCGGAACATTGCGCAGGAATGGCACGGGCGGGGGCAGATGTGCTGTGCGGAGGCGGCGGCGTGAATGTCGCGGCGGTTGGCGGAGGGAAATTGTGCCGCAAGATCTGGCTGGGAA
>JAFEBN010000222.1 GCA_018242645.1 Planctomycetota bacterium
CCAGCATCCGCTTGGCGACCCACGACGACGCCTCCTCCCAGATCATCTGGAAGCCGGTGGCGAAGTTGGTCCAGGTCTTGGAGAGGAATGCGGTGGTCTCGATCCACGCGACCTCGAGTGCGTGAAACACGATCTCGGCGGCGGCGAGCGCCCCGTACCACATGGAGTACGCCGTGGAGACGAAGAACTCCTTCGCGCCGAGCCAAGCCTTGTTCAGCGCCGCGACGCCTTGCTGCCAGATGACCTTGAGCGACAGCCACAGGATCTCGGCGGCCAGCGCGATGTCGCCGGCGGCGAGGGCGTCGGAGATGCCGCCGACCACCTTGCCGACCCAATCACGCAGCTCGGTGAACTTTTCCGCGAGCCACGACAGTGCCTCGCCGCCTGCGCCGGTGACGACCAGCAGTGTGCCGCCGAGCGCCACGATCGCGGCGATCGTCAGTCCGACCGGCGTGAGGATCGCGCCGATGGCGGTCCCGATCAGACTGAACGCCGTGCCAATCCCGCCGATGACGGCGGCCACGATGCCGAGCGCTGCGCCGATGCCCGAGATGATGTAGCCCAGGCCGACGATCGCGATCCCGGCGACGGCGACCGCCGCCGCGACTTTGAGCGCCCAGACCACCGTTTCCTTGTTCGCCTTCACCCACGCAGTGGCGCTGACGACGATCCGCGTGATCCGCTCCGTCAAGTCCTTGATGGTGGGCGCCAGCGCCCCGCCGATGGTGAAGACGCCCTGCTTGAGGACCTTCCACAGCGTGCCGAGTGCATCGTTGAGTTCGGCGGCATCGCGGGCGGTCTCAGTGCTGACGGTGAGCCCGAGCTTGCGGGCCTGCTCCTGCATCTCGTTGATGCCTGCGGCCCCGTCGGCCATGAGCGGCAGGAGCTTCGTCCCCGCCTTGCCGAAGAGTTCCATCGCCATCGCGGCGCGGGCTGCGGGGTCCTGGACGCGGGAGATGCGATCGGCCAGGAGCTTGAACTGCTCGTCGGGGGAGAGCTTGGCCAGGTCCTGCACCGTGAGCCCGAGCCGCGCGAGGGCCTCGTTCGCCCCCTTGGAGCCTTGCGACGCCTCCGTAAGCGTCTTCTGCATGACGCGGAGGCCGTTCTCCAGCGTCTCCATGTCCGTGCCGG
>JAFEBN010000223.1 GCA_018242645.1 Planctomycetota bacterium
TCGCTCACCGTCACCACTTCGAGCGCCCGCTCGTGCAGCCCCGGCATCTGCGCATCCGCCCGCGCGCACCAGTCTTCCGGCACCGCGTTGTACAACACCTCGCTCCGCTTCGGCGTGATCTTCTCCCAGCCGCAGATCAGGTCGCGCAGGTACGCGCTCGTAAACCCCATGCAGTCCGCGTCCCGCAGCGCCGAGCGCACCGCCCGCCGCCGCAGCATCGCGCCAAACTTCGCTTTCCAGCCGGGCACGCTCAGCAGCCGCGCCGATTCCATCGACTTCCCCGGCGTCCACATCCTGGGCAGATACGGCACCGGGTCCTGCGCGTGCGAAATCGTCGGCAGCTTCATCCGCGCGATCTTCTGCCCGTTGAGCTGCACCACCGCGTGCACGCCGTGCTCCCGCGCCCAGCGCACCAGCTCGAAATTCTCATACCACACGCGCGAAAAGATCTTCCCCGTCTTCGCCGGCGCCCAAAGGAACGACGTGTTCGCGCCCAAATTCTCCCGCCGCATCGGCTCGTGGAACGCGCTCCCCTCCGTCATCACCACCGTCAGCTTCCAGCCCGGCCGCGCCGCCGCCATCCCGCGCACCAGCTCGCGGCAGACCGTGAACCCGCCGCCGCTGCTCACCGACAGCGCATTCACCAGAACATGGATCGCCCGCGCTGTCATGCCGCTCCGACTTTCTCCCGACCGCATCCGCCTTATCCACCGGGAATTCCGCCCGGTTCCTACGCCCCTCCGTTTTCATCCCGACCGGTTGCACCCACTATTTCGGCCCTTTTTTCATTTTTCACTATCAACTCAGCCCACGTTTTCGTACCCTTTTTTCTCGGGCCTACTCGTGGTGCGGCCCGGCCAACATCAGCACCCCATTGTTCAGCAGCCCCCGCGATCCAGGTCTCGGCGGGCGCTCGCAGCGGGAGGACGCACAGGACATGAAGCTTTTCTCCGCCTCGGCTCACGGCCTTCTCGCCTCCGCCCTGCTCGCGCTCCCCGCGCTCGCAGGGCCCGGCGCGTCGTACGACGTTCACCTCGCCATCCAGAGCCGCAACGCCTACCTCATCCAGGGCCGCGGCGTCCCCATGGTCAAC
>JAFEBN010000224.1 GCA_018242645.1 Planctomycetota bacterium
GTGACTTGTCCCGAGTGTGGTGGAGGACTGAAGCGGGCGAAGGCGGTGCGGATAGGCGAGCGGAGGCGGATGCCCGTTGTGGCAACGAGCGGGATCGTTCTTTCGGCGACGGCGGTTGTTCCGGTTGTCGCTTTGTTGCTCGGGGCATTACAGGGCAAGACCGTATTGGCGCATCTGCCAACGGGCGTTCTTTGCCGCATGGCGAGCGGCGATAGCGCAGCCATCGCGGAGGAGCTCGAAGCAAGGATTACCTCCAAGGGCATCGGCACGAAGCAAGCGGAACCCGTTGTGGAGCGAATCCTGGAGTTGCAGGCGGATTGGGAGCGACCCTGGAGCGAGGCGTGGGGAAGCACGTTCGATGCGGCGATCGCTGCCGGGTTTGTGAGTCCGAGCCAGGGCATTCGCTGGAAAGAAAACGCAGTGACCTTCCGAGCCAAGGCGCGTTCCGAGATGAATCCCGGGGATCCACTTGTGCTGCGCATCCAGAGAATGGGAGTACGGCTGGGGGCGGCGAGCGTGGCGGAGCACAACGTCGGTGTCGAGTCGATCCAAATTGACGGTCGTGATGTGACCGGACAGGTGAAAGCCGGGTCAAAGTCTCGACACAATGCGCACTTCTACACGGCGGCTAGAAGGGGTGACGCCCGCATTTCACGTGATCTTGCGGTCGGTATCCCAGAGCTGCCCGCCGGGAAACATCCGTTCCGTGTTGTACTCGCCGTGCAACCGGCAGGAAGCTCCAATCCGCTGCCGGGCGCGAAGAGCCGGCGGTTTTCCCTGATCGGCGAATTGATCGTGCGGGGGCCGGACCAACCGACCATCCGGACGTCCGTGGTCGATGCGGCGGCACGAGCGGGGGTGCGTAGTTACCTGAAGTTGTCCGAGGTGTGTTTCAGCTTGTCGGGTTGGTCGACGGATTCAGCCGGCAACATTACGCCGAACAGTTGGAGAATGACCCACGAGTTCCCGTGGGACCAGCAGCCAACGGTGCCACTTGCCATGCGCGTGTTGTTGACTGATGCGAAAGGCAATGAGTGGTCCGCTGGAACGATCACGACCAACTCGTTTGAAGAAGACGGCTCCGGCATCGTCGGCACGCAGATCATTTTGGATCTCTCGATTTCTGCCAACCTGGAACTCGAAGGGCCTGTGTCGATCATCTTCCGGCCGGACATCCGGTTGGCCAAAGAGTCTTTCGGCCTGCAGGAGTACTTTGCGGAGGAAGTGCGTTTCGACGCGCTCCCGCTGTGGTGGTCGAGTGAATTCAATTGCAAGCCCCGCTTCGAGCGTGCCGATGAGGCCATTCTCGCCAAGCAAAAAGCAAAGCGGTAAGACGGCGACTTACTTCAGCAGCGGACGCAGGTACTGGCCCGTGTAGCTCTTTTCTACGGCCGCCACCTGCTCCGGCGTCCCTTGGGCCACGATGGTGCCGCCCTTGGCGCCGCCTTCGGGGCCAAGATCGACGATCCAATCGGCGCACTTGATGACGTCGAGGTTGTGCTCGATCACGATGAGGGTGTGTCCGGCCGCGGCGAGCCGGTCGAAGACGTGAACCAGCTTGCGGATGTCCTCGAAGTGGAGACCCGTGGTGGGTTCATCGAGCACGTAGAGCGTCTTGCCGTACGGATTCGCGGCACGCGCCCGCATCGCTTCGAATCGGTCCGCCCACTTTGACTTCTTGTCCGCCTTGCCCTTCTTGGCCTTGGCGAACTCATCGAGGGCATCGCCGTCGCTTTCGTCTTCCACTTCGGGTTGTGCGTCGGGGCTTCCGGCCGCGATGATCTCGGCCTGTTCCAGTGCGCCGAAGGTCTTTCCGAGTTCGGTCGCGAGCTTGATGCGCTGGGCTTCGCCGCCGGAGAGCTGTGTGCTCGGCTGCCCGAGCGTGATGTAGTCCAGGCCGACATCGTGCAGGCACTTGAGGAAGCGGAGGATCTTCGGGTGATTCTCGAAGAACGAGAGCGACTGCTCGATGGTCATGTCGAGCACGTCGGCGATGGATTTGCCGCGGTAGAGGATCTCGAGCGTTTCGCGGTTGTAGCGTTTGCCGCGGCAGACTTCGCATTCCACGAACACGTCGGGGAGGAAGTGCATCTCGATTTTCTTGAGGCCCTGGCCTTCGCAAGCTTCGCACCGGCCGCCGCCGTTTTCGCCCCGCACGTTGAAGCTGAAGCGTCCGGGCTTGTACCCGCGGATTTTGGCTTCCTTGGTGGCGACGAACACCTTGCGGATGTCGTCGAAGATGCCGACGTAGGTCGCGGGGTTGGAGCGGGGTGTGCGGCCGATGGGTGACTGGTCGACTTCGATGACCCGGTCGAGCGTCTTGGGCCACTTGAATGAGGCGTGGGCGCCGGGTTTGTCGCGCCGGCCGAGCAACTGGTTGTTGGCCGAGACGAGGAGGATGTCATTGACCAGTGTTGATTTGCCCGAGCCGCTCACGCCGGTCACACAGACAAAGCCGCCGGTCGGGAAGGCGACATCGATTTTTTTCAGGTTGTTGTGCGTGGCACCCTTGATGCTGATGGCGTTCTTCGTGTCCAGCTTGCGGCGCGACGCGGGCACCGGGATGTGCTTGCGGCCGGAGAGATAATCGCCGGTGAGCGACTGGGGGCTGGCGCAGATTTCCTGCACAGTTCCCTGCGCCACGATGCGACCACCGTGCACACCGGGGCCGGGGCCGACATCGAGCACGTGATCCGCGGCCCGGATCATGTCCTCGTCGTGTTCGACGACGAGCACGGTGTTGCCGATATCGGCGAGGTGGCGAAGCGTCCTGATCAGCCGGTCGTTGTCCCGCTGGTGCAGGCCGATGGTGGGTTCATCGAGCACGTAGCACGCGCCCACGAGCCCGCTGCCCACCTGCGTCGCCAGGCGGATGCGTTGCGCTTCGCCGCCGGAGAGCGTGGCGGTTTTCCGGTCGAGCGACAGATACTCGAGCCCGACGCCGGTGAGAAAGCGAAGCCGGTTGTTGATTTCCTTGAGAATCGGCTCTGCGATGACCTGCTGCTCGCGGGTGAGCTGCAGGTTTTCCACGTACGCGATCGCGTCCACGATGTTGAGCCGCGAAAACTCGGCGATGTTGAGCATTGTTCCGTCCTGCCGCGGGCGGCCGATGACGGTCTCCGAGAAGGCCTTGGCGGTGTCGGCCTTGTGCGTGCTGGTGAGCAGCACGTGCAGCGCTTCGAGGCGCAGTCGATCGCCCCTGCATTCCGGGCAGGGGGAGTTGGACATGAACTGCCCGAGCCATTCCTTGACGGTCGGGTTGTCTGTCTTTCCCCACCACTCGGTCAGTTCGGGGATCACGCCTTGCCACTCCTGGCGTGACTTGATCTTGAGTTTGGAGACCTTGCCCGAGGCCGGATCACCCATGTACCCGTACAGCAGCAGCTGACGTTGGTCTTTCGAGAACGTCGCGACGGGCGCGTTGTAGTCGATGCCGAGTGCTTTGCAGAAGCGCTTGAGCCCGCGCTGGAACCACGCGCGCACGGCCATGTTCTTGGCGTACGCCTCGATGGCGCCCTCGGCGAGCGATTTCGCCTCGTTGGGCATGACCAGCGCCTCGTCGAGTTCGAGCAGCGTTCCCAGGCCCGAGCACGATTTGCAGGCGCCCTGGGGCGAGTTGAACGAGAACAGACGGGGCTCGAGTTCCTCGAGCGCCACTTCGGGGTGGTCGGGATCGGAGAAACGGGTCGAATACGTCGTGTCTTTCCAGCTCCCCGCGGCGTCTTCGAACGAGACCACGGCGGTGCCCTGGGCCACACGCAGCGCGGCTTCGACCGACTCGGCGACCCGTTGGCGTGCGTCGGGGCCGAAGGCGATGCGGTCGATCACCGCGTCGATATCGTGTTTCTCGAATCGGCCGAGTTTCAGCGGATTCTCACCCGGGTCCTTCAGCACGTCGCGCAGTTCGAGCAGTTTGCCGTTCACCCGAGCCCGCGCCCAACCCTGCTTCATCAGGTCCTCAAGCACGTCGCGGTGGAAGCCTTTCTTGCCGCGGACGACGGGGGCGAGGATCATGAAACGGGCGGCTTTGTCCTTGCCCGAGAGTTCCGCGGCACGCGCGGTGATGGCATCCACGATCTGCGTGCTGCCCATGGCGCTGATCACGCGTCCCGAGCGTTCGAGCACCTGGCCGTCCTTCTTGGTCCGGGTGGGGGCCCAGGAGTGGGGTGTGCCGCAGCGGGCAAAGAGCAGGCGCAGGTAGTCGTAGATTTCGGTCGTCGTGGCGACGGTGGAGCGTGGATTGCTGCTGGCGCTCCGCTGCTCGATGGCGATCGTGGGGGGAACGCCCTCGACCTCGTCGACATCCGGCTTCTTCAACTGCTCGAGGAACTGACGGGCGTACGCGGAGAGCGACTCCATGTACTTGCGTTGACCTTCCGCGAAAATCGTGTCGAACGCGAGGCTGCTCTTGCCCGAGCCGGACAGGCCGGTGATGACCACCAGTTCGTCGCGGGGGATCACCACATCGATGTTCTTCAGGTTGTGCTCGCGCGCACCGCGCACGTGGATCACGCGGCTGTCGAGCACGGAACGCTTCTTCGACTCGGTCTTCAACTCGACCACCGAGGGAGCCTTGGCCGCGGATGTGGCTTGGGTCTGAGCGGGCACTTTCTTTCTCTCCTCACGCACGGGAAAAGACTGTAGCGGACCTCGTTCGGTCTTCGTTCACCAGTGAGGATGGATTCGGCACAGAAAGACGGATTCAGGGCTTTTGCTCACCCGCCGGCACCGCTCGATTGCCCGGGGAGGAAGCCGGAAGAGAGGAACCCTCGAGGCTTTGTGCTTCCGCGGCGGCCCGTTGTGCCGCCCGCTTTTCCGCCTCGACTTTGCCTCGCTCGCGGAACATCCCCAGGATCAGAAATCCGAGCGCCACGCCCAGCAGATAAATGCCCAGGCGGCGCAGGAAACCGGCCCGCTCGTTGGGGGCTTTGGTCATCGGTCGGGGCTTGGAGTCGTCCGCAGGCACGTACAACGGTACGGGCGCGGGCGTCGCCGGCCAAGCGGCTCATCCGTTGGGCTTTTTCCGCATGGCCCGGGTGATTTTGACGCCCGGCATGCCGGGGCGCTTGCGCGCCTTTGCCGCGGATTGCTCGCTCAGGTCGGAGCGGCGCACTTTGGTCGATGCGCCGGACTTGGTGGCTTTTTCCAGGCGCTGTTCGAGTGATTTGAGTTGATCGCGCAGGATTGCCGCGGCCTCGAAATCGAGTTTCTCGGCCGACTCGAGCATTTCGCTCCGGATGGTCTGGATCAACTCGACGATTTCATATTCGGGCTCGCGCTCGCGCACTGCTTCGCGGGCCTGTTTGCGGCCCTTGAGCGAAATCTCAAGGCCTCGCTTGATGGCCTTGCGGACAGTCTCGGGCGTGATGCCGTGGGTTTGGTTGTACGCGACCTGCTTGGCGCGGCGGCGTTCGGTTTCGGCGATGGCGGCCTCCATCGCGGGGGTCATCTTGTCCGCGTACATGATGACCAGCGCGTTGACGTTGCGTGCGGCGCGCCCCATCTGCTGGATGAGGCTGGTGGGTGATCGCAGGAACCCTTCCTTGTCGGCGTCGAGGATGCACACGAGCGAAACCTCGGGCAGGTCGAGCCCTTCGCGGAGCAGGTTGACGCCGACCAGCACGTCGAACTCACCCAGACGCAGGTCGGTGAGAATCGCGACGCGTTCGAGTGTGTCGACTTCGCTGTGCAGATAGCGGACCCGAAGACCCTTCTGATCGAGGTAGCTGGTCAGATCCTCGCACAGGCGCTTGGTGAGCGCGGTGACCAGCACCCGTTCGCCCCTGGCGACGCGCTCTTCGCACCGTGCGATGAGGTCGGGAACTTGTCCTTGGGCGGGTTTGACCTCGATGATCGGATCGAGCAGGCCCGTCGGACGGATGACCTGTTCCGCCACTTCACCTGCGGTGCGTTCGAGCTCGTAGGGCCCCGGCGTCGCGCTCACGAAAGCGATCTGTGGCACGATCGCTTCGAACTCTTCGAATCGCAGCGGCCGGTTGTCGAGGGCGCTGGGAAGACGGAACCCGTGTTCCACCAGCACTTCTTTGCGGGCGCGGTCGCCGTTGTACATCGCCCGGATCTGCGGCAGCGTCACATGGGATTCGTCGATGATCAGCAGCCAATCGCGGTAGTTTGGGCGGCGCGAAGGTGAGAGCCGTTCTGGCGTTCCTTCGTGCGCCTCGCGCACGCCACGAGGCCCGTGGAACTCTGCGGCCTTGCCCGCGGGCGGGGCGTAATCGAAGTAGTCCATCAGCGTGTAGGGGCGTTCGCCCGGCTGGCGCCCATCCATGAAACGCGAGTAGTTTTCGATGCCCTGGCAAATCCCGGTTTCTTCGAGCAGTTCGAGATCGTACTTTGTGCGGCTGATCAGGCGCTGCGCTTCGAGCAGTTTGCCCTGCGAGCGCAGCTCGAGCACCCGCGCGTCGAGTTCGGCGCGAATAGCCTGCAGCGCGCCCTGCATCTGTTCTTCGGGCATGACGTAGTGCACGGCGGGGAACAGGAAGAACTGCCTTTCTTCGGCGAGGACTTCGCCCGAAGTCGGATTGACCAGGTCGACGCGGTCGATCTCGTCGCCGAAGAGTTCGACGCGCACCGAGTACTTCTCGTACGCCGGCCAGATCTCGATCGCATCACCCCGCACGCGGAATTGCCCGCGCTTGAATTCGATCTCACTCCGACCGTACTGCATCGCGGTCAGGCCGAGCAGGAACTCGCGCCGGTCGACGCGCGATCCTCTGGTGATCGTCAGCACCTTCTCGCCGTAAGCCTCGGGACTTCCCAGGCCGAAAATGCACGAGACCGAAGCGACGACGACCGTGTCGCGCCGGCTCAGGATGTTGCTCGTGGCCGCCAGACGGAGCTGATCGAGGTCGTCATTGCGGGACGAGTCCTTTTCGATGTAGATGTCCCGCTGCGGGATGTACGCCTCGGGCTGGTAGTAGTCGTAGTAACTGACGAAGTAATTGACGCTGTTCTGCGGGAGAAAGTCGCGCAGCTCCTCGTAGAGCTGCGCCGCCAGCGTCTTGTTGTGGCTGATGATGAGCGTGGGCTTGCCGAGGTTGGCGATCACGTTGGCCATCGAAAACGTCTTGCCTGTGCCGGTGGCGCCGAGCAGGCAGACGGCGGGTTTGCCGGAGCTCAATCCCTCGGTCAATTGGCGAATTGCCGCGGGCTGATCGCCCGTGGGCTTGAATGGCGCGACAACCTGGAACGGGCGGGGCTGCACGGCGGCAGCGTATTCCCGGGTCGGTGTCGCCGGCGCAAGGACCGAAAACCACCTGCCACGATCGTTAGGATCCGGGCATAAGTACCGGCGGCACCAGCGGAAGCGCTTTGGGAGACCTGCCGCGCCGTGAATTGGCCGATCCCTGCCGCATGCGCTGGTTCAAAGACAAAGTCCGCGGACAGAAGCCGTCCAAGCCCGCTGCCGAGCGCCCAAAGGTGTCCCGCTCGGGCAAGCGATTCGACACCCGCCTGACCGACTCGGTGCTGGGCAGCGTGGTGGACCTGTCGACCGATGGCGCCCGCATCGTCACGCGCACCGAACCCACCGTGCGCGCCGGTCATGTGTTCGAGATCGCGGTCGCCTGCGACGATCTGCGCGTGTTCGTCCTGAGCCGCGTCGCATGGACCCGCAAGGTTGATAAGGACCTCTGGAACATCGGCCTGCACTTTTTCGACGCGGATGCCCGGACGCGATCGGATCTTGAGAAACTGCTCGACCGCTGCGCCTGCGGGCGTGAACTGCTGCCCACCAGCGTCGAGGTCGAAGACCTGTACGCCGTGCTCGGCATCTCGCGCGAAGCGACGATGGACGACATCCGAACCGCGTTCCGCCGCCTGGCCCGGCAATACCACCCGGATCACGCGCCCGATGAGGAATCCTCACGCCACTTTGCGCGCATCAGCAAGAGCTACATGGTGCTCCGCGACGAAAGCCTCCGCCGCCGTTACGACCAGCTTCTGAAAGTCGCCTGAAACTTCATCCCTTCATCGCCGCGAGCAATTCGCGGGGCTGCTTGCGCGAGAGCGCGAAGACCGACGGAGCCGCGGCGGCCAGCGTCAGCACAATCAGGATGGCGCATCCAACCGCGATCGCTCGGGCCTCGGGACGGAGCAGCAACTCCACGCCCATGATCACGGCGTTGAGCCGCACGCCCCCGTACGAACCCTGGATACCCATCGCCACGCCCACCAGGCACGCGGCGAGCGCGACCACGATCGCCTCGGCCAGCACGAGCCGGCAGACCATGCCGGCCGATGCGCCCACCGCCCGCAGCACGCCGAATTCGAAGCGGCGGCTTTCGATCGCCGCCACAATGAGATTCGCGACGCCCAAGGAAGCGACAACCATCGACATCACCGCGATCGCGGACACGATGTACAAGCTCCGTCCGATCGCGCCCTCGATGAGACGTTTGAACATCCGGCCGGTGCCCACATCGAGCACGCCGCTGTCGTAAAGGTCCTTGCGGACGCTCGCCACGACAACTTCGTCGTTGGCGTCCTTGGCGAGGCCGAGGGAGATGATCTGCGTTGGCGGGTCGTTCCCGCCGAGCAGCTTGTCGCGCAGGTCCCGGCGCGAGCCAAAGACGGCGCTCACGGCCTGGTCCACGTACATGTCGCCCAGATCGAAGAAATTGCTGACGATGTCGAGCCCGGGGCTGGTGACCACGCCGACGATCTCGAACTCCGCGGTGCGGTTCTGATAGCTCACCCGGACTTTTTTCCCGACCCCCAGGCCCTTGGACGTGAGGAATTCCCGCGCGACGATGACGGCACCGCCCTCATTCAGTCGGCGCGTCGCGGTCGCGGCGTCGCCCTGCACCCACGTCACATTCATCAGCTTGAAGAACGAGTCGGCGTCGAAACCGATGAATGCCGTCTTGAGCTGCTGGAGAGCGCCGACGCCCAGCCCCGACGCGCCCTCGCCGGAGATGCTCACGCGCACGAGCGAGAGCGGGCTGGCGCCCGTGATGCCCGGCATGGAGCGGAGCTTGTCAACACTCGCATCGGTCAGGGCAAGCCCGGTGACGAACGCATCCGGAAACTGGATGCGGCCCAGCCAGTCGCGGGCGAACGCGTTTCCCTGCGTCCACAGCGCCACCATCATCGCCAACCCGGACATGAGAGCGCCGGCGGTCAGACCGTGTCGATACGGTGTGCGCCGGATGCTGCGCTCGAGCAACGTTCGGGGCACGCCCAGGATGCGGGCGATGACGCCGCCCGCGACGAGCATCACGCCGGCGACCGCGGGTACCCCCAGCAGGAAGTAGCCGACGAACATGCACGGGAGGCCGACAAGGACGTACAGAAAGAACAGACGATCGGCATCGGTGTTCAGCGTCACCACCAGAAAGTGGATTCCAATGAGCACCGATCCTGCCGCGAGCGTCCAGCCGATCGAACTTGTCCTGACCGCTTCGGCTCGGGCCGCGAGGGCGCGGAGCGGCTCCATACGTGCCGCGCGCCAGGCGGGAAACGCGGCGCCGAGCAGACCCGCGAGAACCGAGCCGAGAAGTCCCACGCCGATTCCGAAAACGGGAAACGCCAGTTCGACCTTCAGCTCTTCGCGGAACCACCAGATCACCGCGCTCGCGAGCCCTACACCGATCGGCACGCCGAGCAGCGAACCGGCGACCCCCAGGAACAACCCGGCGATCACCTGGCTTCCGGCGATCTGGGAGCGCGACGCACCGATGCAGCGCAGGATCGCAAGTTCTCGCTGGCGCTCCACCACGCCGGTGGTCATGCCGGTGAGGATGATGAACGCCGCCGAAAGAAACGCCAGGGTCGAAGCGATCACGAGCCCGACGTTGTTGGCCTGCAGGTTCTTTTCCAGGTTCGTCGTGATCTTCGCGGTTGCCTGAAGGATGGACTCGGCCGGCAGTTCGGAACTGCGGGCTGCGACCACCGCCGTCGGATCGTTTCCCGGTTTGAGCGCGAGTTCGATCTCGCTGAAAACGCCTTCTTGTTCCGTCACCTTTGCGAGTGCTTCGGGCGTCATCCACGCTCGGGGCCGGCCGCCGAGCATGCCGTGCGGCGCGATGCCGACGATCGTGAGCTTTGTGTCGGTCCCCGAGCGAACGAGTTCGATGGTGTCGCCGAGCTTTACCTGATACCGAGCTGTCAGCTCCGCCGCTTGGGCGCCGTCCGGTGCGATGGTCGGCCCGATATCGGCGTCCGCCTTTCCCTCGGGCACCTGCGCCGGCGTGCCAGCGATCAGCGCGGACAGCGTTCCGCTGCGTCGATCCGCGCGGGGTTCGATGCCACGCAAGCGATCCAGCGCGGTGTGATCGATGGCGATCTCGCCCGCGGCACGCGGCATGCGGCCCTCGAGCAATTCCACCGGGCGGTATCGCTCATCGAAGCCGGGTCGGAAACTCTCGATGTAGGCGTTCACGGCGAACGACCGGACTGTCCGGGGCCAGCTCTTGGCGCCGTCTCTCTCGGTCTCCCGCCAGACGGGACGGACGGCGCGCAACGCCGCCGCGGCACGGAGTCTACCGCTGACGCTCTGCACCTCGGGCCACCGCTCGATGGATCGGATCAAGCCGCCGTCAAGGCGTTTCGAGCCGCCGGGACTCACGATCTGCAGGTCCGCCGATCCGACCGCGCCCACCATGCGTGCGCGTACCGATTCCGTGACACTCGCCATCGCCGTCGCAACAGCGCAGACGAGCGCCGCCGAGAGCGCGACGACCAGCAGCAGCAAAATGCTGCGGCTACGCCGTTGCGACAGACTGCTGATAGCGAGCCGCCACGGCGCTCTCATCCAACCCCTCCGTTGAAATCCGCGTCTTGACCCGACCGTCAGCCACGACGAACACATCGCGGCAGTGCGCCGCCGCGGCGGGCTCGTGGGTGACCATCACGATGCTCACGCTGTGCTCTTGTGCAATTTCCGACAGCAGCGCCCACAACCCCTGGCTGCTCGCGGAGTCCAGGTTGCCCGTGGGCTCGTCCGCCAGGAGCAGCGACGGGGAAAAGTGCAGGGCCCTTGCGATCGCGACACGCTGCTGCTCGCCACCCGACAAGGCATCGGGCCGGTGATCAAGCCGGTCACGCAGACCGAGCCGGGCGAGCAGGTCCGCGGCCCGCTTGCGGGATTCCTCCGCGGACGCCCCGGTCAGGATCGCCGGCAGCTCCGCGTTCTCGAGCGCCGTCATGGTGGGGATGAGGTTGAACTGCTGGAAGACGATTCCGATCTTTGTGCGTCGGAAGTCGGTCGCGTCGCGCTCGTTGAACCGATCGATGCGTGTCCCGCCGATCTCGATCTCGCCGGAGTCGGGCTTGTCGAGCGCCGCCAGCAGGTGGAGAAGCGTCGATTTGCCGCTGCCGGACCTTCCCATGATGGCGTAGAAACCCGGCTCGTCGATGCGCAGATCGATGCCGCGCAGCGCTTCGACCTGCCGCGCTCCGACCCGGTACGTCTTTCGAACGTCTGTGCAGCGCAGCATGCAGGACAACCGCCCGGGTCGAGTGGGTTCTGAGTTGATCGGGCGATCAGTTCGCAGGGTGCGCCTTGTCGTACGCCGAAGCGTCCACCAGCTTCGACAATCCCGCCCGATCCGTGATCTTCGCCTTGAGCAGCCAACCCTTGCCGTACGGGTCTTCGTTGATCAGCCCGGGGTTGTCCGTCAGTGCGGCGTTCACTTCCGTGATTTCGCCGCCCACGAAGCAGTAGATGTCGCTGGTCGTCTTGACGCTCTCGACTTCGCCCACCACGTCGCCGGCCTTGAACTTGGTGCCGACCTTCTTCATCTGCACGTACGTGATGTCGGTGAGCGCATCCACCGCGAAGCGGCTGATGCCGAGCGTCAGCGTGTCGCCTTCGACTTTGTGCCACTCGTGCGATTCCGAATACGTGCGGTCGGCGGGAGATGCCATCGGATGTGTCCTGTGGGTAAGAAAGAGGTTGCTCGGCGGGCTTACGGACGCTGGGGAAACCGGCTTGGAAACGCCTTCGAAACGGAATCAGGAAGTCTCCGGAGGTCCCATAAGGGCGGGTGATGCTCCGGCCCCGTGATCGCGATTTGGGTCGGCAAATCACGGGAAAAGGATGCTAGTCCGCCCGCCCCTCGAACTTCTCCCTCTCGCGCCAAGTTCCAGGAGAGCTCCCCAACTGGCCAACGTTCATTTGACGCCAATCCCGCCAGCCGGTATTTTGGAAGCGTTACCTTTTTCCCCTCCGGACGGTCGCCGCTGAAAGGCGTCGACCGTCTTTGTCCAAGGAGGTTTGAAGTCCGGGTTCGGCCTCGAAACCGGTTCTCGAAAGGGAAACGGGGTTTGTGGAAAAGGGTCGCGGTTCGGTCCGGGGAGGGGCGTAGAGAAGCGCGGTCGGTTCGGCCCGGTTTCGCCGGTGCCCCCGATGCCGCTACAGTCGCCTCTGACGACGCATGCTTCTCACTCTTAATGCATCATGCCTTCGGTCGCAGTTGGTTCCGGCATCCGGAGCCAGCGCGCCCGCCATTCAACTTTCCGATCTTCCGCAGTTCACCCGCGAGGTCCTGGGGCTGGGGGGGCTCAACCTCTCGACCGACCTGCTGGTGGGGGCCGACCGGCGAAAGCTCGAGAGCCTGCGGGAGCGCGCAGACCGCGCTGGTTGCCCGTGCCTTCTTTTGGTTGAAGCCGAGGCTCAGAAGCTCGGCTCGCCCGATGCGCAGGTGGCCGAGGCCGCTATTGCCCGCATGCTTCGGGTCATCGAGGCCGCCCAGATTCTCTCCTGCACGGCTGCGGCACTGCGGATTCAGGCCGACGACACCGACGAGGCCCTCCAGTTGGTCTGGCCGCGGCTTCGCAAAATCGTGGACCGGGCGGAACGCTTGGAACTGAACCTGCTGGTCACACCCATGAAGGGCCTGACCGCCCGGGCCGATCGCGTGACCGACATGATCAAGAAGGTGGGGGGGTTCCGGATCGGCACCCTGCCCGACTTCCAGTTCGCGTTCGAATCGACCGGGTCCATTGATGGCGCCGTGACCTTCCTCCGCAGGATCACGCCCTACGCCAGCGTGGTACTGGCCTCCACCATGGATTTCACCGACCCCGTTCCGGGCAATGCCGCCCTGCCCCCCAAGGCCCCGGCTCGCAAACCCAAGGTCGAGGAGGAGGAAGACGAAGAACTCCTCGAAGCGCCCAAGAAAAAAGCCGGCTCGACTCTTCCCCCCGCGGAGGACCAGGAAGAGGCCCCGAAAAAGAAGGGAGCCAAGGGCGCAAAGGCGGCCGAGCCCCCCAAGGGCAAAGGCAAGGCCAAAGCCAAAGCCGAGGAGCCCCCGCCCCCCGCCGCGGCCGCCGACGATGAAGAAGACGAAATGGAGGATCTCGACGACGCCTCGCTCGAAGATTTGATTGCGGACATCTTCAAGGGCGAGGGCGAAGAGCCCCCGGCTCCGCAGGAGCCGTTGCCCGTCCACAAGAACTACGACCTCTTCAAGATGGTCCACGCCGTGGCTTCCGTCGGCTTCGATTCCACCATCGCGGTTGACTACCGGGGGGGAGGCGACGTTACACTGGGCATTCGGAAGAGCCAGAGAGTGCTGCGTGCCGCGCTCGATCACGCGGCAGCGTCCGCATAAGAGCCCGACGCGAGTCGGGGCGGACGGAGGGATTGCGCAGGAAGCCGCGCCGGGAGGACCGCCATGTCGCCCACCTCAACTCCAGAGTCCGCCTCACGAAACCAGGACCTTCCTTTCGAACTCATCGAAGTGGTCGAGGTCTCGCGCACCGAGATAGAAGTCGTCGCTGATATGGAGCGCGTCGTATGCGATCGCGATGGCGCCGTCGCTACGCTTGACCGCACTCCTTCCGACGACCGACCCATGCCCACGCTCCCGCGAGATCAACGGATCGTCATCACCATCGACGGCCCCGCCGGTACCGGCAAGTCGTCGGTGGCGCGGTCCCTCGCCAAGGCTCTGGGCCTCGATTTCCTCGACACAGGCGCGATGTATCGGGCCGCGGCCGCCATCGCCATCGACCACGGCATCCCCGCGTCCGATGCCGAGGCGGTCGTCCGCGAAACGACCAAGGCCGATCTGCACTTTGATTGGATGAAGGATCCTCCGACCATCCTGGCCTTTGGAAAGCCGATTGACCATCGCATCCGTTCGGCCGATGTCGGCGAGATCGTTTCGCCCATCGCGACGATCAAGCCGCTGCGCGAGCACATGGTCCGCAAGCAGCGCATTATCGCTCAGCAGCACCCCCGCCTGGTGACGGAAGGTCGCGACCAGGGATCGGTCGTGTTCCCCGACGCCGCGGTCAAGTTCTACCTGGATGCATCGCCCGACGTTCGGGCCCGCCGCCGCGCCGAGCAGTTGATCGCGTCGGGCCACAGCGCCGATCTGGGGTCCATCACCGCCGAGATCCTCGATCGCGACAAGCGGGACTCATCCCGCGCCGACGGTCCGCTGATCTGTCCGAAGGATGCCATCTGCGTGGACACGTCCGACCTTGCATTCGATCAGGTCGTCCGCACGCTGCATCGGCACGTGCTCGCCGCCGTCGGACGCTGAGCGCGACTCGCTATCCTCCGCTCCCGATGCGATCGTTCTACTCAAGACGCCCCGGCGGCACGCTGGGCAAGATGCTCCTGTACGAGTTCCTGAGCGGGCTGTGCGCCTGCATTTTTATTCTCTTCTATCGCGCCCGCGTCAACGGCTCGAAAAATGTGCCGGCGACCGGGCCGGTGTTGATCGCCGCCAATCACCAGAGTTTTCTCGATCCGCCTCTCATCGGCTCCTTCATCCGCCACCGGCATCTGAGCTTTGTCGCACGCGTGGGCCTGTTTCAGTTCGGGCCCTTCGCGTGGCTGATCAGCGCGCTCAATTCGGTTCCCATCAATGACGAAGCCGGCGACGCGGGAGCGATCCGCGAGATCCTCAAGCGCCTGGGCGAGGGCCACGCCGTCCTCATTTTCCCGGAAGGCTCTCGCACCACCGACGGGGGCCAGAAGTCCTTTAAACGGGGCGTCGCGCTGCTCATGAAGCGGGCGAAGTGCCCGGTCGTTCCCGCGGCGGTCGAAGGCTGCTTCGACACCTGGGGACCCGGAACCACGTGGCCCAACGTTCTGGGCTGCCGCGTCGCGGTGCGATACGGCAAACCGATTCCCTATGACGAACTCGTCCGGGAGGGCGCGCAGGGCGCTCTTGATCGCATCGCTCGCGAAGTGAACGCGCTCCGCCTGCAGCTCCGGGCGGATATGAAGCGCGCGACAGGCGGGTCCTATCCCGCGCCCGGACCGGGCGATCAGCCCGCCGAAGGCATCTGACGATCAGTACGACTCGTCGTGCAGCACAACCTTGCCCCGAAACACCCAGTAAATCACGGCGGTATACGCCAGCACGAACGGGATGCCCAGTGCGGCGATGATCGCCATGATGCCCAGGGTCTTCTGCGTTGAGGCCGCCCGGGCGATCGACAGGTCGTGTTCCGGGCCCAGCGTCGAAACGATCAAGTTGGGAAACAGCGCGATGCCGAAGAGGAACGTGAACGCCGCGATCGTACACGCGGACGACACAAACGCCCTGAGGGGCCGGCGAAGGTAGATCGACCGCGGAATGTTGGCGATGGCCAGCATGTTCAATCCCACGATCAGCACCGCCCAGGGATAGTTCCGGAAGCTGCTGGTCGCCCGCGGGATCGCGACGATCGCGTACACCGTCACGATCACGTACATCGCAAGAAAACACCAGAACGCGGTCCACATCCATCGTTGCACGCGATTGTGGAGCTCTCCTTCCGTTTTCATGTTGAGATAGATCGCGCCGTGCAGCGCAAAGGCCGACACCGCGAACAGCCCGACGCACACCGGGAACGGATGCAGCATCTGCACGAGCCGGACCGAATCCACGAAGTCGCCGTCTTTGCCGAGGGGCAAACCGTGCATCGAGTTGCCGACCGCCACACCGAAGAGAAAAGTCGCTAGCGTGCTCGCCAGGAAGAATGACCAGTCCCAGAAGGTGCGCCAGATCTTTTCCGGTCGTTTGCTGCGAAACTCCATCGATACGCCCCGGAAAATCAGACAGAAAAGCAGCAGGATGAACGCGAGGTAGAGCCCCGAGAAGGCCGCGGCATACGCCTTGGGAAATGCCGCGAACAGCGCGCCGCCAAAGACGACCAGCCAGACCTCGTTCCCGTCCCACAACGGTCCGATCGAGTTCATCATCACCCGGCGTTCGCGATCGTCCCGCGCCAGCGGGTGCAGGATTCCCACGCCCAGATCGAAACCATCAAGTATGGCGTAACCGGCCAGCAGGATGCCGAGCAGGACAAACCACAGCAGCTGGAGCGAAGTTATCTCCATTACTCGTCTCCCTTCGAGCGTTCGCGTGTTTCGAACGCGAGCGTGGTGCCCTGGCGATCGACCAGCGTTGCCGCGGCATCGAAGAAGCCGCTCCTCTCGCTCCCCGGAAGCGCAGGCTTCTCGGGTTCTCCCGGCCCGTGCTGGATCTTGGTATTGAGAACGAAAACCCAGATCGCAAACAGCATCGCGTATACCAGGCTGAACAACACGATCGACGTGAGCACCTGGCTCGCGACCACCACGTTGCGGTTCGATATTCCATCGACGGTGCGCATGCCGCCGGTCATGGTGTACATGCCGTCCGCACCCTTTTCGACCTTGGGATACACCACGAAGGGCTGGCGACCGACTTCGGCCGAGACCCAGCCCGCCTGATTCGCCAGGTACGCGCCGCCGACGGCGAACACGAACACCCAGAGCAGCCAGCGCTTCTCGAAGAGCGTTCCCTTCCAGCGGAGGTAAGACGCCAGCACGGTCAACCCGACGAACGCCGTTCCGAGCCCGATCATCAGGTGATACGTCATGAAGGGAACCCGCACGGGCGGTCGATCTTCCGGGCGGAAGCGATCGAGCCCGTCGATGGGCGTGCTGAGATCGCGGTACATCAGCAGTGTGAGCATGTACGGCACCTTCACGCCGTAGACCGTTTGCGTTGCCGGGTCGGGCCAGCCGATGAGGTACATCCCGGTGGGACCGGGCTCGGTCTTGAACACGCCCTCAAACGCCGCCAGCTTCGCGGGCTGGTGAAAACCGACCACGCGCGCCTGCAGATCTCCCGAAAAGAGCATCACCAGCGAGCAGAGCGTGCCGAAGCCCAGCGCGATCGTGAAACTCTTCTTGGCGAAATCGAGGTGGCGCCCCCGCAGCACGTAGTACGCCGTGATGCTCATGACAAAGAAGGAGCCGAGGATGAACGCCCCCATCAGCACGTGGAAGAGCCGGATCATGCTCGAGGGGTTGAACACCAGCGCCCAGAAATCGGTGATCACCGCGCGGTGCTGCTCTGGGTCGATCATGTAGCCCGCGGGCGTCTGCATCCAGGAGTTGGCGACCACGATCCAGATCGCCGAGAAAATCGAGCCCAGCGAAACCATGCACGTCGCGAAAAAGTGCATCCGGGGTGAGACGCGGTCCCAGCCGAACACCAGCACCGCCAGGAACCCCGACTCCAGGAAGAACGCGAAAATGCCCTCCGCCGCCAGCGCGCTCCCGAACACATCGCCCACGAATCGCGCGTAGTTCGCCCAGTTGGTCCCGAACTGAAACTCCATCACGATGCCCGTGGCCACGCCCATCGCAAAGTTCACGGCGAAGATCCGGCTCCAGAAACGCGTCATGGCGTGATACTGCGGGTCGCCGGTGCGGAGATACGTGCCCTCCATGGTCACCATCAGCACGCCCAGCCCGATCGACAGGGGCGGAAACAGATAGTGAAACATGATGGTGATCGCGAACTGGATACGCGACAGGGTTTCCACGTCCATGGTGTCTGCTCCGCTCGGACCGCGCATGTTGTATCACCATTTACGCCGGTCCGTCGAAGCCAGTCGGAAACATGTCGTGTTACAGTCTGTTCATCCTCTCCCGGAGATGTGCGATGCACGCCAGGTCGATCGCTGTTGTCCTCTGCGGCTGCGGACGCGCCGACGGAAGCGAGATTCACGAATCCGTGTCTCTGCTCATCCACCTCGACCGTCACGGCTTCAATTACCGGTGCTTCGCGCCCGACCTGCTCCAGCCCGAAGTCGTGGATCATCTCCACAACAAGGTCGTGCACGAACAGCGCAACATGCTCGTGGAAGCCGCCCGGATCGCCCGCGGCGAGATCGCACCGCTCGCTCAACTGGACCCGCACAAGTTCGACGCGATCACCTTCCCCGGGGGCAACGGGCTCGCCAAGAACCTTTGCACATTCGCCAGACACGGCGCGGATTGCACCGTGAATGCAGATGTCGCACGCCTGATCCGGGCGTTTCATGACGCCCGCAAGCCGATCGGCCTCATCTGTATCGCCCCCGTGCTCGCGGCCAAGGTGCTCGGAACCGCCGCCGGCGGGCCCGGTTGCACGATTACGTTGGGCCCGGGCGGCGAAGCGGCTTCCGCCGCGGCGCGGATGGGTGCCCAGACCGTGGCGAAGGGCGTCACCGAGGCGTTTACCGACCAAACCCAGAAGATCGTGACGACTCCGGCCTACATGTGCGAGACAGGTCCTGCCGGGGTCTTTGCGGGCGTCGGGGCGATGGTCGATGAACTCGCCCGGCTGCTGTGAAACACGGGGTCGCGGCCCTCATGCGGGGTGGGGGCAGCGGTGAGAGCCGACAAAGGCCTGCCCCCTCAAAGTCCGTACGCCTGCTACGCTCTTTGCTCGCCGTCCCTGAGAAGCCCGAATGCTCGTTTCCGACAACCGCCCACCGCGAAACCTGAAGTGGTATCACGCCGGGCCGCTTCTGTTCGGCGACTGGGGCACGAGCCGGCTCTACGTCCTCGGACTCGCGTTTTACTACACCGCGCACGCATCGGTCCTTTATCTCGCCGCCATGTCGCTCATCATGGCAGCGATCGCCTGGGCGTACACCGTTGTCTGCCGCTGCTTCCCGGACGGTGGAGGCGTCTATTCCGCGGCACGGCGGCTCAGCCCCACCCTGGCGGTCCTGGGCGCCACGCTTCTTCTCTGCGATTACATCGTGACCGCGGCCCTTTCGGGCATCGAGGCGTTCCACTACCTCGGCGTCGGCGAGTCCAAGGTCGTCATCATCTCCGTTGCCACGATCTTCCTGATCGGTGTTGTCAACTGGCTGGGGGCTCGCAATGCCGGGCGGATGGCGCTGGTCATCGCCGTGGTGTCGATCGCGCTCTCCGCCGTGATCGCCCTGCTCTGTCTGCCGTGGCTTCGCTCGGGCATCTCCCGGGTCAGCCTCCACGGCGGGGGCCAGACCTCACCCTGGCAGATGTGGGAATCGCTGGTCCGCATCGTGCTCGCACTGTCCGGCCTGGAGGCCGTCGCCAACATGACCGGCCTGATGAAGGCTCCGGTCGCCAAGACGGCGAAACGCACCATCTGGCCCGTGCTGTGCGAGGTGGTGCTCCTCAACCTGATTTTCGGTATCGCCCTCAGCGCCATGCCCGGCCTCAAGGACCAGGTGGAGCCCGATTGGGTTCGCTACGAAATCCGCGAGCGCATGGCCCCCGAAAACGTCCCGCAGGAGGTGAAGGAGTATCGCGATACCGCGATGCGACTCATCGCCACCGAGACCGCCACCCGTCAGTTCGGCGACCGGACCGGCCATGTTTTCGGAATCGTGACCGGCGTGATCTTCGGGTTGTTGTTGCTGAGCGCGGTGAACACGGCGGTCATGGCCATGGTCTCTGTCCAGTATTCACTGGCGCAGGACGGCGAGCTGCCGAGAGTGGCGACCAGGTTGAACTACTCCGGTGTCCCTTGGGCGCCGCTCGTCATCGCCTGCGCTGCGCCGGCGGTCCTTCTCATGGTTGTCGCCGACGTGAAGTCGCTTGGCGAGCTGTACGCCATCGGCGTGGTCGGGGCGATCTCGATCAACCTGTTCTCGTGCGCCGCGAACAGGAAGCTGGAGATCGGACGCTATGAGCGCACCGGGCTCTGGGTGCTCGCCGGTCTGATGGGCGCCATCGGCCTGACCATCGTCGTCGCCAAGCCCAATGCCACGATTTTCGCGGGCGTGATCGTCTCGGCAGTTCTGGTCACGCGGTTCTTTGTTCGCCTTCGTGCCCGGCGCATCGCCGCCAGTCCGTTGCCCGAGCCCACGCTGGGCTGGCTGGCCCAGCTCCGCGATCAGCCGACGGTGCCGGGCCCGGGCCCGCGCATCATGCTTGCCGCAAGGGGTCGCGACCAGGCGGCCTACGCGGTCGATCTGGCCCGGCGACGCAAGGCAACGCTGTTTGCTATTTATGTTCGCACGTTGCGCCTGATGGACGTTGTTCCCGGTCAGGTGCCCAAGATCGAAGATGATCCCGAAGGCCAGGCGGCGCTCGGAACGGCCGCGATCCTGGCTCGCGAAGCAAACGTGCCCTTCGTACCTATCTATGTCACCAGTAGTGATGTCGTGAGCGAGATCCTGGACTACACCGTGACCTTCGGCTGTGATGTCCTGATCATGGGTAAGAGCCAGCGGACACCGTTCAGCAGGGCCGTGATTGGCGACGTCGTGGCCCGGGTCGCGGAGAACCTTCCCGAGGGCGTATCGCTGCTGACCAGGGCGCCAGGGCCGTTCGAGCACGCCGAGGAGGTCAAGCCGGCGGCCAAAGCCGCCGAGTCGTTCTCGCCGGACCAGGAGAGCTGACGCGGCTTGGGGCGTCTGTTTCGAAATACATGACGTTCTACCTTCGTTATCGGTCGGTCCGAACGTATCGACTGTCGGATTTCTCACTTCTGGGACGCCTTTCTGAGCAGAAATCCGCAGATTTGTTGGCAACGTGAGAAACATTGCAAGCCAGACTCAACTTCACCGCATATCAATGTGAGTAGGCGAATTTGGTCGTCTCCAAGAGGAGAGGGATTGTGATAAAGTCGAGTTGTATTGCAGCGGCTTTGGCCGCGACCGGTGTCGCTGCCTCCGCACATGCCGCAGTGACCTTCACGGGCACGGGCTTCAACCCCGAGGGTTCGGCGATCGTTTCCGGATCGGCGAAGTTCTCGGTCTCGGGGAACACGCTCACGCTGGTTCTGACCAACACGAGCCTGCCCCGCACGACGGCGCAGGGAAACGCCCTGACCGGCGTCGCGTTTAGCTTCGCGGGCGGGTCGCCTTCGCTCACCATGACCAGCATCGCGATGACCGGCGGCAGCCTGCTCTGGACGAGCAAGACCGCGTCGTCCGCGGTCGCGTCGCTCACCGGCTCCTGGACCACGACGCTGGGTGCGACGCCTTTGGGCGCGTACGGCGCCGCGACGACGGGATTCGCGGGCGGTTTCAATGGCGGCTCCATCGCGCTGGGCAACGCTTCGCCGAACTACGGCATCGTCGCTGCCGGCACCTTCGATGGCTCGAATGTTTCCTTCGGTGGCGCCCAGTTCCCGTTCGTCCAGAATTCGCTCACGCTGACCTTTACCGGCGTGAACGGCTTCAACGAGTCGCAGATCAACAGCGTCAAGCTGCTCTTCGGCACGGATGGCACAGGGGTAATCCAGGCGATCCCGTCTCCGGGCTCGCTGGCGCTCGTCGGCCTTGGCGGCCTGGTGGCCGCCCGCCGCCGGCGGAACTGAACGGTTTCATCCACATTGTCATCTCTCTCGCGGGCCCGCGTAGCCGGGCCCGCTTTTCATTTCCGGGATAGGCCCTCGCTCGGCTTTGCCCCGGGGAGCGGCGTCCACTACGCTCCTGCCAACGGGAAGGAGCCCGCGTGTTGCAGGAAGAGATGCCGAGCCATGCCATCGAATCGGAGGGGCCGTCCGAACTGCTGAAGGGCCTCACGGAGCCGCAGCGCCAGGCGGTCCTGGCCACCGAAGGACCGCTGCTGGTGCTGGCGGGCGCGGGCTCGGGCAAGACGCGTGTCATCACGCGCCGCATCGCCTACCTGATCCACCAGGGCATCGCGCCCTGGTCCATTCTGGCGGTCACGTTCACGAACAAGGCCGCCGCCGAGATGCGCGAACGCGTGCACGGGATCCTCGGGCACGACCCGCAGTCAACACGGGGCCTGACCGTCACCACGTTCCACTCGCTGTGCGCACGCCTGCTCAGGCGATATGCGGAAGCGGCAGGACTCAAGCCGGAGTTCTCGATCTACGACTCGTCGGACCAGGCGGCGCTGGCCAAGAAGATCATCGCCGAACTGCAGTTGTCCACCAGCAATTGGCCGCCCCGCAGCGTGCTCTCGGCGATTTCTTCGGCCAAGAACGAACTGCTCGACGCCGACGAGTACGCCGCTCAGGCGGTCGACTTCTACTCGCGCACGGTTGCGAAGATCTACGCCGGATATCAGCGCGCCCTCAAGCTCGCCGGCGCGGTCGATTTTGATGACCTGCTCGTGCTCACGGCAAAGATGCTCAAGAGCAACGAGCAGGTCCGAGCCGAGTGCAACGAGCGCTGGCGCTACCTGCTGATCGACGAGTACCAGGACACCAACCACGCGCAGTTTGTGATCGCTTCGCTGATCGCCGGACGGAACGAAGAAGGCCGGCCCCCCAACATCTGCGTCGTCGGCGACCCCGACCAGGCCATCTATGGCTGGCGCGGAGCGGACATCAGCAACATCCTCGAGTTCGAGAAGAGCTATCCCGGCACCAAGGTCATCACGCTGGGCGAGAACTTCCGCTCGACGGCGCCGATCCTCAAAGCGGCCGACACGCTCATCCGCAACAACATCAAGCGCAAGCACAAGGACCTCTTCACCACCCGCGCCGGCGGCGAGCGGGTCGAGGTGACGCTCGCACGCGACGAAAATCACGAGGCGGCGCTCGTGGTCGACTGGATGAAGAGCGTCAAGGACGAACGCGAGAACTCGCCCAGCCCCGTCGCGTGGCGCGAGATGGCGATCTTCTACCGGACCAATTCGCTGAGCCGCGTGATCGAAGATGCGCTGCGCGGTGCGGCCATCCCGTACACCATCGCCCGCGGCACCGCTTTCTACGAACGCGAGGAAGTCAAGAACGCCATCGCGTACCTGCGCGTCGTCGCCAACCCGAGCGACGGCGTTTCGCTCGCGCGAATCGTCAACACGCCCACCCGTGGAATCGGCTCGACCACGTTCGGAAAAATCGAAGACGCCGCGGCACAGCAGGGGCGCGCGACGCTTGAAGTCATGCGCGACAGCTCCGTGCTCACGCAGGTCGCGGGACGCGGCGCCGCGGCCGTGGGCAAGTTCGTTCAGATGATCGACGACTGGACCGGCGGCGGCACTTTCATGGGTGCGCAGGTGCCCACCGGCCTGTCCGACCTGGTTTCCCGCATCATCCGCGAGTCGGGCCTGGAAGCGATGTACCGCGCGCAGGCCAAGGCCAGCGGGAGCGATGCCGACCTTGAACGCCTGGACAACCTCGACGAACTCGTGAGTTCCGCCCGCCAGTTCGAGATGGAATTCGACGCGATGGCCGATCCGGCCGCCGCGAGCGAAGACGGGCTCGCTCGTCCGAGTGATCAGACGCCGCCCCTGCTCGCGATGCTCCGGGCGTATCTTGAATCGATCGCGCTGGTGGCGGATGCGGACGCCGTGGACCCCGCCCAGGGGGCGGTGACGCTGATGACGCTGCACGCCGCAAAGGGCCTCGAGTTCAAGGCGGTGGCCATCATCGGGTTGGAGGAGGGGCAGTTACCCCACAGCCGCGCCCGCGAGTCGCAAGACCAGCTCGAAGAAGAACGTCGCCTGTGTTTCGTGGGCATTACGCGTGCGATGCGACGGCTGCTCATGACCAGCAGTCGCTACCGCACCATGCGGGGAATCCCGGAGCGGACGATTCCGAGCAGATTCCTGGAGGAACTGCCCAAGGACGCGGTCCTCATCAGCGATCAGGCCGACATGCTGGGCGGTCTCGATGATTTCATCGAGCGGGGCGAAGGCGGTTCCCAGGGGCCCCGCTACGAAGCCGAGGGTGAATTCGCCGCACGCGACAGCAAGCGAGCGTCGCTCGCATGGAGCGGCGGCTCGCGCACCCCGCGCAACGCGCCGTTCCCGGTCGGCGCCACCGTTCGCCACCCGCAATTCGGCGAGGGCGAAGTGATCAACATCACAGGCGGCGCCAACGCGCGTGCGACTATCCGTTTCAGAGGCGTCGGCACCAAGACGCTGGTGCTGGAATACGCGCGGCTCACGCGTGTGAAGTAGATTCGCCCGTCCCGACGGCTGTGTTCGCGCCCCGTATCGCTTTTCGGTCCTGGGAGAACAGCCGTGTCGATGAACCCCGCCGCGGGCTTGCGCGCTCCACGGATCACAGCCCCAATGCAGGAGTTTGGCATGAAGACCAACGTGTTTGCGGTCGGTTGCATGGCCTTGTTCATCGCCGCGGGTTCGGCCCGAGCTCAGTCGGATTCGCCCGGTCCGGTCGTCACGATTTACAGCACGCTCTCGCCGGGCCAGGGCGTGCCGCGCGACGCGCTCGCGCAGGCCAAATACAACGGCGGGTGGGGCGGCGTCGCCAACGCGGTGCAGGGTTTCGCGACGGTCCGGCAATATCTGAAACTCGAGCTCAAGCACGGCCTCAACGATGTCCGCGTAACAGATGTCGCGGCACTCATCGAGCCGACCACCGTGACGTTTGAGTCTCTGACGGCTCCCACGCTCACGCGGGTGCTGGAGCAGAATTTCCAGTTTGATCTCATCGGGCGCGAAAAGCTGCTCGAGAAATATCTGGACAAGGAAATCACGGTTTCGTCACCAGCGGGCGACCGGGTGGCCGTTTCGAGCGGGACCCTGCTGAGCACCGCGGGCGGAGTGGTGCTGCGCGACAAAGGCGGCCAGGTGCAGATCGTCGCCAACCCCACGAGCTTCGAGCTGCCCTCGCTGCCCGGCGGGCTGCTCACACGCCCCACGCTTCTCTGGCAAGTCGAGACCCAGCAGCCGGGAACGCACACGGCCCGAATCAGCTACGAAACCGAGGGCATGACCTGGTGGGCCGACTACAACGCGCTTTTTGCACCAGGCAAGGACAACAACAGCGGCACGCTGGATTTGTCCGCCTGGGTAAGCATCGTCAACCAGTCCGGCGCGACGTACGACGGTGCGACGCTCAAGCTCATCGCCGGCCGCGTCAACAAGATCCAGCCCCAGGACAACCGGTACAACTACCCCCGGATGGCCAAAGCGGCGCTGGCCGAAGACCGAAGCGAAGGGTTCGAGCAGAAGGCGTTCTTTGAGTACCACCTGTACACACTGGGTCGCTCGACGACGCTGCCCGACAACTCGACCAAGCAGATCGAGCTTTTCCCTTCGGTCATGAAGGTCCCGTGCGAGAAGACCCTTGTGTTCGACGGCTTGGCGCTCGACCCCATGGATTACGGCGGTCCGATGACCGACCAGGGATTCGGCGCACAAGGGCGCAGCACGGTTGATGTGTACCTTCGCTTCAAGAACAACAAGGAATCGGGTCTTGGCATTCCGCTGCCCGCGGGGCGCGTGCGTGTCAGCCAGTCGGATCCGGGCAAGGGCGGTCCGAACGACGCCATCGCCGAGTTCATCGGCGAGGATGTGCTCAAGCACACGCCCAAGGACGAAACCGTGCTCTTAAGGCTCGGCGCCTCGTTCGACGTCGTGGGGGAGCGCACGCAGGTCGACTTCAAAGTTGATAGTGCGCGGCGCACGATGGAAGAGACCATCGAGATCACCCTTCGCAACCGCAAAGAGGTGAAGACCGACGTGATCGTGCGCGAGCGGCTCTACCGCTGGGCCAACTGGGAAATCAGCGGCGCGAGCATCAAGTACGACAAGATCGATTCACGCACGGTGCAGTTCCCTGTCACGGTCGAACCCGGCAAGGAGGTCAAGCTGCGCTACACCGTGAAGTACAGTTGGTAAAGGTCAGGGCGCCGAGGGCTTGGCGGGCTCCGCCGCCGGCTGCGCAGCCGGAGCGACTGGTTCAGCCGGAGCGGGCGATGCCGCGGGTGTCGGGCTTGGTGCCGGTGCGGGTGTTCCCGGGGTCACCATCACGGGCTTTCCGCCAGTTGCGTTGGCGTGCTCGATGCGCGGATCGCTGCCGGTCGCGTACTCGGGGGTCTTGCGGATCGAGACATCCATACGGCGCGAGTACTTGTCGGGAACAGCCATCACGCTATTGAGTTCGCCGCCCCGGGTGGGGCGGTCGAAGAACTGCCAGCGCATCGCGTCGGGGTTGGCGGGGTTGTCGGGATACTGGGCCTCGTGGAAACGGAACGTGAGCTGCTTGCCCACGGGCACATCGGCGGTCCAGATAGGCTCGTTGGAACGCACATCGACGATGGTCACCGTGACGGGGTAGAACTCGTTGGAGATGAAGGTGAACGTGTCGTTGGACCGCATCGAGCCGCCGGGGCGGTAGACGTTGCATCCGGCCAGGGAAGTCAGCAGCAGGGCGGTCGCGAGGGCGGCACGGCGAAGTGACATCAGCGGGTATCTCCGGCTCAACAGTCCAATGGGATCAGCACGTTCGAAGAGTCGGAAGCCCTCGAGCGTCCCAGAATGTATCGGCTCGACACCTGTTCGTCGTGATTCCTGTAAAGGATCGTTCGGAAAAAGGTCGGAATTCGCCCGCTAGACTGCCGGTCATGCGCAATCTGGCGGAATCGGTGCGAATCGGACATGGGTACGACCTTCACCGGCTCGAGCCGCAGGCCCCGAGCGGGCCCGGGCGGCCCCTGGTGGTTGGCGGCGTACGGCTCGACTTCGATCGGGGCCCTATCGCCCACAGCGACGGCGACGCCCTTCTGCACGCCGTGACCGACGCCTTGCTGGCCGCCGCCAGCCTGCCCGACATTGGGCAGCTTTTCCCGGATAACGACCCGCGGCACGAATCTCAGGACTCTCGCGACTTCCTCCGTGAAGCCGGCGACCGCGTGCGGGCGCTCGGATGGACGATCGCCAATATCGACGCCACGGTGATTCTGGAGAAGCCCAAGCTCAGCCCGCACAAGGCGGCGATGCGGTCCTGCATCGCCGGCGTGCTGGACATCGACGTCTCCCGCGTCGGGATCAAGGGCAAGACCCACGAGAAGGTGGACGCGGTCGGCGAAGGCCGCGCCATCGAGGTGCACGCTGTCGCGCTACTTGTTCGCGACTGAGCCCGAGACATCCTTCTGCTGATTTCGCAGAATTCGATCGGTCAGGCCGGGCATGAGCGTCGCCAGCGCGAGGGCGGCCCGCACCGGAAAACTCGTCCACACCTCGCCCTTTGGCTTGCGGAGGCATCGGACGATGGCCTTGGCAACCGTCTCCGGAGGCTGCTTGAGCGTGTCGGGGGTCTGGAGACTCACGCGCCGGCCTCCCGAGCGCTCCCGCGCGGTCTCGAAGAACTCGGTGCGGGTGCCGATGGGATGCACGGTCGACACGTGAATGCCCTGCGGGGCCAGCTCGATCCGCATCGCCCTGCCAAAGTGATCTTGGAGCGCCTTGCTGGCGGAGTAGGCCGCAAAGTTCGGAAGCCCGATCTTGCTCACGCAGCTTGAGCACAGCAGAATGTGCCCGCGATTCGGGAGCGGATTCCGCTCGAGCATGAAGCGTGCCGCGAGGCGGGAAAGCTCCAGGCTCGACCAGAAGTTGGTCTCGAACATCTGCGTGAGTTCCGACTGGGTGTAATCCAGCACGCGACGCTCGATGCCGTAGCCGGCGTTGGAAAATACGGCGTAGAGACCGCCGAAGCGTTCGACGGCGAAGTCGACGAGGCGCTGGTTGTCGCCCGGCGCGATGACGTCCATCACCATGAACGCCGCTTTGCCGCCGGAAGATTCGATGCGCCGCGCCAGATCGCGCAGCCGCTCCTCGCGTCGGGCAGCGATGACGACGTTCATGCCCGCCTCGGCGCACGCAATACCCGTCGCGAGACCGATGCCGGAACTGGCGCCGGTGATCGCGATCGTTCGGCCGCGGAGGTCGATGCCCACGACGTTACTTCGAGCCGCTCAGAGCCTTCTTGGTGTTGTCGCTGGTTTCCTGGATGTCTTCACCAGCGCCCTTCACCGTGTTGCATGCCACGACGGTGGCGAGCGAGACAGTCGAGAGAACCATGGCAGTGACCCGGAGCAGCGTTTGAGCCCGAAATTTCATTCCTTCAACTCCCTCAAAGGCCGGGAACCCCGGCCCGAAGCAGAAGGATACTCGAGATTTCGGTTTCACTCCATCATCATGGCGTCGGCCTTCGCGCCGGCCGGGCCGCGGCGGACCAGCCAGCGGAGTTCTTCGAGTCCTGCGGCGAAAGACATCGCGCCGTAACTCAAGCCGCCGACAATGGTTGCAACGGCCAGGCGCGTGATGGCGCCCCATCGCCCGCCCCCGACCGGCAGCCAGTGGATGATTGCCCACACCAAGGCCCCCATGACCACCGCCACGCCGAAGATCTTGAGACATCCACCAAGCGTTTCCCGATCAAAAACATCCGCTCCGAGCTTCCTGCGAGCCAGCCATGCGACGATGAAGGCTTGCGCCATCGCGCACAGTCCTGTCGAAAGCGCAAGCCCCGCCTCGCGGAGCGGCCAGATCAGGATCAGGTTCAGCGCGAAATTGGCGCCCACCATCGACATCGCGACCCGCATCGGTGTCACGGTGTCGCCTCGCGCGTAAAACGCACGCGTGAGCACGTGATTCAGTGAGTACGCCCACACCGCGGGCGCGTAGCAGGCGACAACAAGAGCCGCACGCGACAGTCCCGATTGCGAGAACCGGAAAAACATGGTGTCGACCAGATCTTCACGGACCACAACCAGGCCGATGCTCGCGGGAATGCCGATGAAAAGAGACAGGCGTACGCCGCGCCGGAGCACATCCACAAACGCCACGCTGTGCGAAGCGGTCCTGGAAAGCAGCGGAAACACGGCAACCGCCACGGCGATACCGAAGACGCCCAGGGGAAACTGATAAAGCCGCGAGGTGTACGAGAGAATCGCATTGGACGATTCGTCAAGTGTGACGGCGATTCCCAAGATGGTCGGTCCGACCAACATTGGCCACATCGCGATCAGCGTGTCCATCATCGTGTTGAGTTGCAGCGTTCCCAAGCCCAGCAGCACAGGAACGAACCGCTTCAGCACCCGCTTTGCCGATTCTCGTGCGGCATCCGCGGCCCGCGTCCACGCCACCAGCCCCCGCAACGCCAGCAACGACCACACGATCTGCAGCACGCTCGCGATCACGGCGCACACGCCCACGATGTACGCCGAGGTTGTCTGCGGAATGTCCTTCCAGACAAAGCCCGCGAGCGCTCCCGCGGCCATCATGACGTTCAGAATGATCGGCGCAGCCGCGGGCGGGCCGAATTTCCCGTGGCTCTGCAGCACCCCGCCCAGAATCGCCGTCATGCACACCATGGGCATCATGGGAAGCATGAGCATGAGCAGGCGGATCGACAGCGTTCGCTCCGGGTCGTTTTTTCCAAAGACCAGCACACCCAGCAACGCGATTTCGGCGACCAGCACAATCGCCGAAGTCACCAGGGTCAGCAGACGCATCGTCAGGGAGGCAAGCTGATGCGCCGCGTGCGGCGATTCCTGCCGGAGCCGGCTGTACTCGGGCAGAAACGCCGCCGACAACGCCCCCTCGCCGAAAAGACGCCGGAAGACGTTGGGCATCATGAACGCGGCATTGAACGCCGAACCCACGCCCGTGTCTCCGAAGATCGCCGCTGTCAGAAGATCCCGCACCAGTCCGGTCAGACGCGAAACAAGCGTCAGGCTCGCCACGATCCGGATCGCCGCCGCCAGCACGCCGCCCAGCGCGTGCAGATCATGCGGGTGCGATTCGCCGGCGGGCTTGTCGGAGGGGGCAGCCCCCATCGTGGCCGGAGCGGTGTTCATGGGCTCGTTCATCGGCTCGGCCAACGTTCACTCCGCACTCGCGCCACGGCCTCGCGCTACCCCCATCAGCGAGAGCAGTCCGATCGCAAGCGTGACGCCGATGGTATTGAACAACAAGTCGTCCCAGGCGCAGGTCCGCCCGAGCGCGGGTATCGCCTGAAGTCCCTCGTCGATGCAGGCGTAGCCGACGGCAAGCAGCCAAGACAGCCCCAGGTTCCTCCGCGAAAGCACGGGCCCGAAGAACCCGCAGCACGCCGCCAGCGCCGCCCAGGTACCAAAGGCGACAAAGTGCACCCAGAGGTCGCTCCGCTCCACCGGCCCCCTGATCTGGAGGTTGGGCCAGTGGGTGCCCGAAAAAAGCAGCGCGGCATACACGCCGAACGCGGCTGTCCTCAACGGCTTCGCGGGCTTCATGCCGGTGCGCCGCCGAGCGAAGGCTCCACCGGCATTCGAGTGACGACAACCGGCACTTCCGCCCGCGCCGGCGCCGCGTGCCGGGCCGTGAACGCTTCGGCCAGCGCCCGATAGTCATCCGCACCGCTGGCGGTGGGCGCGTACTCAAAGATCGTCTTGCCGAAGCTCGGACTCTCCGCGAGTTTGATGTTCCGCCGGATCGCCGGGCGGAACACCACCGCTTCACTCCAGGCCGCCGTGCTGCCACGCGCACCTTCGAAGAACGCGTCCAGATCCGCGACCACTTCCCGCGTGTGCGTGCTGCCCGCATCGTGCATGCAAAGCACCACGCCGGCAACCCGCAGTTTCGGATTGATCGGGGGCGAGCCCGTCGCCAGCAAATTCACCGTTTCCAGCAGCTTGCCCACGCCCTGCAGCGCCAGGAAGTGTGCCTGCATCGGAATCAGCACTTCATCCGCCGCCGCGAGCGCATTCAGTGTCAGCAGCCCGAGCGACGGGGGGCAGTCGATCAGCACGTACTCAACCTTCCCCGCAAACTGCGCGATCACGCGCTTCAGCCGCTCCAGCCGGTCCACGGCCGAGGCCAACTCCGTTTCCGTCGCCGCCAGATCGGTGTGGCTCGCAATCGCCCACAGCCCCGCCGACACCTCGCACGCCGCACCGAACGCATCGGCCGGATCGTGAATCAAGTCGTAAATGCTCCGCGTCGCCTTGCCGTCGATGCCCAGGCCCAGCGTCGCATGCGCCTGCGGATCGAGGTCGATGACCAGCGTGGGGTGTCCCGCCCGCGCGAGTGCCGCGGCCAGATTGATCGTGGTCGTTGTCTTTCCCACGCCGCCCTTCTGGTTCATCAGCGCGATGCAGCGTGGCCGGCCAGGCGGAGAATGGGCGGGAGCCGAGTCGTTCATGCCCGAGTATACGAATCGGCAGAATCCGCGCGTACGCACCAGCCTGAAATCTTTCAGCGAATCGGCGCCGCTTCCGCACGCACCGGCTCGGCCTTGGCCGCTTCCGAAGGCAACGGGGAGACCGCCCTGCGAGCCTCGGAATCGATCGCCTGCTGCTCGATGAACTTGCGCCGGGCGATCTTGATCGCGGTAACGCCGATGAACGATGCCAGCATCAGGGCGATGATGTACACCACCCGTGCCCGGCCCATGCTCACCAGCACCCCCAGCGTCGCGAAGCAGGCCGCGATGGCGTAGAGCACCAGCACCGCGCCCTTCACGCCCAGCGCCCGCTTGAGCATGTGGTGGAGGTGGTCGCTGTCCGCGCTCGAGATGCTCTGCCCGGCCATTTTGCGACGCACGATCGCGAGGCACGTATCAATCAGCGGCACGGCAAAGACAATCAGTCCCGCCATCACCAGGTGCGTCTTGTCGGTGGCGCCCAAGGTCAGGATGATGACGATGACGGTAAAGCCGAGCAGGAGCGACCCCGCGTCGCCCAGGAAGATCGTCGCAGGATTGAAGTTGTGAGGCAAAAACCCGAGGCAGGCCCCCAGCAGCGCCATGCACAGCACAAGCCGCTGCGTATCCCGCACGCCGTCATCCGCCGACGCAAGACCCAGCGAAATGACCAGCAATCCCGCGGCACTGATGGCCGTCGTGCCCGTTAACAGGCCGTCCAGCCCGTCGATGAGATTGGTCGCGTTGCACGCGCCCAGCACAAAGAAACCGATGATCGCCGTCCCGACCCAATACACCAGATCAAAGTGCAGCGCGCCCGTCTCGGTGCCCGGCACCCTGAACGGCAACGGGATGTTGAAGACCAGATTCGGATTGTGCAGCAGCGTTCCCAGCGGCGAAAGCACCTGGGCCGCCACGCGGGCACCCATGTCGTCGATGGCCAGCAGAGCCGCGGCAAACAGAAGCCCGCCGATTTTCACCCGTGGAGCAAGGCCCCACACATCGTCGAGCAGCCCCACGACGACCACCACAGTCATGCCAAACAGCACGAACAGCGGCACCGCCCGCTGCTCGGGCTCCGAGACGTGCTGGGACGGGTGATACTCCACAAGCCCCGCCCATTTCACGGAGGCGTAGCTGTAGAGAATGGCCGCGAGCATGCCGAGGAAGACCGCAACGCCGCCCATGTAAGCCACGGGCATGCGGTGGACTTTCCGGGCCTCGCTCGGTCGATCGACCACGCCGTACGTGATCGCCAGACGACGCATCAGCGGGGTCGTGAGCAGCGTCACGACGAACGCGATGGCCATGATCCATGCGTAGCCGTTGAAGATCTCCCAGCGGGAGGAGTGATCAATCTCGCTGGAGGCGGGCGTCACAGGGTCCGCCGCGTGGGCCAGCACGGTCAGGCCCAAGGCCCCTATTCCGGCGATCAGCGCGTGCGCACGGTTCAAACCGCGGCAGGCCAGCTGGATGGGGTGTGCCGGATGCTTCACAGACGGTGCCCTTGGTCAACCTTGCCCGATGTCGAGAGCCAACCGGCCACGTCCCGGATGGTGTTCTCGAGCGACTTGCGGGGTTCAAAGCCGATCGCGCCTCTGATCTTCCTCAGATCGGGTCGCCGATCGGCCAAGTCCTCGAAGCCCGGCGGATACGCCTCACTATAGGGAACGAGCTCGATACTCGACCCCGATCCTGTCAATCGGATGACCAGTTCCGCCAGTTCACGGATGCTGATCGACCGATCCGAACCGACATTGAACACCCCTCCCCGGCATGCCGGGTTCGTCATCAGCTTCGGGAGAGCGTCAACGACATCGGCAATGTCGCAAAAACAGCGCGATTGGCGACCCTCGCCGTGTACCCGCAGGGGTTTGCCCCCCAGCGCCGCCTCCACAAAGCGGGGCAGCACCATCCCGTAGTCGCCCACCTGTCGGGGTCCGACGGTGTTGAAAAAACGCGCAATCACAACGGGCAGACCTCGCTGGATCCCATAGCTCAGCGCGAGGTACTCGTCGATCCCCTTGCTGTAGGCGTAGCTCCACCGGGAAACAGTGGTGGGGCCGTAGGTCACATCGTCGCCTTCGCTGTAGGGCGACTTGGCGCTCTTCCCGTAGACCTCGGAGCTGCTGGCGATGAGCGTGGGGATGCCGCAAGAGGCTGCCCCGGGGGCCGAGCGTCCCGCGGCAAACTCCAGCAACGCAATCGTCTGCTCAATATTGGTCCGGATCGCCGCGACCGGGTCTTTCATCACAAGCCCGACGCCGACCGCCGCCGCAAGGTGGTAGATCTCATCGAACACCTCGCCCGGCCCGAGCGCGTGCAGCGCTTCGTGCAGGTCGGCTTCGATGAATCGCAGCCTCGGGTGATCCGGCAGGTTGCGCGTCCGCCCGGTCGAGAGGTTGTCGATCACGGTCACGCGGTCGCCCCGGGCGAGCAGCCGCTCGGAAAGATGGGACCCGATGAAGCCGGCCCCCCCCGTAACCAAGCTTCTTCGCGCGCGCGATTCTGGGTGCGTGGTCTCGGGCATGGGTGGCGAGTTTACGCCGCGTTCGAGGTTTCGCCGGCGTTCTGGTACTCGTGCGTCGCCCGCATGTTGCCGCGGATGTAACCGCCGGCCGAGGGCTTGACCGCGTTGACCACGACGCCCAGGAACTCGCCCTTGGCTTCGCTCAGGTCGTTGCGGAGTCGGGCCACCAGGCCCCGCTTCTCGCCCATCGCACGAACGACCAGGCAGCTGGCGTCGGTGCGGTTGGCGATGGCCAGGCCGTCGCTGGCGACCAGTGCCGGCGCGACGTCGATGAGCACCAGGTCGTAGCGGGCCTTGAGCTCGGCCAGCAGCACCGAGAAACGCTCGCTGCTGAACATCTCGAACACACGCTTCTCGCGCGAACCGGCGCTCAGCACGTCCAGGCGCGGATCGGCGGTCTTCTGGATCGCCTCGTCGATCGACGCGCCGGTCAGCACATCGGCCAGACCCGGCGTTTCACGCAGGGCGAAGATGCGGTGCGTGCCCGGGCGGCGGAAGTTGGCGTCGATCAGCAGCACCTTCTTGTCGGAAGCCGCCCACGCCAGGCCCATGTTGCACATCACGCTCGTGGAACCCGAGCCGGGCATGCCGCCGATGACCGCGAGCGATTTGTGGCCTGCCTGGCCGAGGCGCTTGGCCACGACCGAGCGGAGCTGACGGTAATTCTCGGCGATGACGCCGCGCGGACGGTCGCGGAACGTGGTCTCGATCGCGCCGGCGCCCGAGGGGTCTTCCGATGCATCGGGGATCCAGCCGAGCAGGCGGGTGCGGGGCATCAGGGCGATGTCCGCCGGGCCCTTCACGCGGCTGTCCATGAGCTCGATGGCCAGGATGAGCGCCGTCACCAGGCCCACCACGCCGAGCATGCTCGCGGGCAGCACGACCGACAGCTTGGGCGAAGAGACTTCGCGGGGCAGCTTTTCATCGCTCGCGATCACCACGCGGTTGCTGGTCGGAAGTTCGGCGAGCATGGCCAGCGTGCGCTGCTGCTCGGTGAAGAGCGAGATCGACCGCTGGATGTTTCCAATCTTCTCTTCCAGATCCTTCACCTGAGCCAGCGTGCGAGCCGCAACCTGCTGCTTCTCGCTGATCTCGTCGCGCTGCTTGGTCATTTCCCTGTCCTGGTTCTCCAGGGACTGCAGCACAAGCTTCATCTGCTCGAGGTTGCTGTCGAATTTCTTGCGCATCAGCTCTTCCCGCTGCTGCGTGAGATTCTGGTTCATGCCCTGCAGGAGCGAATCGCCCCGCTTGTACTCGCGGTGCTCGCGGGTCATGCCCCGCATCAGCATGCCCTTAAGGTCGGCCTCGGTCGACTGGATCTGCTGCTTGATGTGGATGATCAGCGGGTCCTCTTCGACTTCGCTCTTGATCTGATCCGTGTACTGAATGCCCGCCGGATTCTCGAGCTGGTCCTGCAGCTGCTTGATCGAGACCCGGCGAAGCTGGATCTGGTTCTGCACGTCGAGGATCTGCGTGTTCAGGATGTACAGACGCTGCAGCGTTTCGCTGCCCTGCTCGTTGATCGTCGTCACGCCGGCATCGCGGAGCAGCGCGTCGCGACGCGTCTGATAGTCGCGGAGTTCGTCGTTGAACTTCTGGAGCTGCGCCTGGATCTGATCGCGCTGCGTCTGCGTGCTGCTGCCCGCCACGCGCTTCAGTTCGGTCATGTACGCTTCTTTCAGAAGCTTGGCCAGGGCCGTCGCGTCCTCGCGCCACCGGCACGAGGCCGTCAGTTCGATCAGTCGCGTGCCGGGGATGATGCGGGTCTTTGCGACGTTGTTCGTGAGGTCCTTCACCGCTGAGACGATGTCGATCTTGCCGCCCTCTTCAAACTGGGCTGTCCACAGCGGCGCCTCGCGCGCCAGCCGCGGATCGGTCGCCACGCGGTTGAGCACGTCTTCGCGCGTCATCTGGCGCGCCTGCGTCAGCATGAATCGCTCGATTTCGTTCTGGCTTTCCATCGTGCCGATGCCCGTCGGCGAAACGATGCTCGACGTCGGCGTGAACGCCTCGAACACCGCGCCGCTCGTCCACACAGGCCGGAACTTCAGAAGCAGCACATACAGCACCACGCCGATGACCATCCCCACGCCGGCGGCGCCCGCCAGAATGTACTTGTACTTCATCAGCAGCTTGATTGGATCGATCGCCACGCCGCCGCCACCGCCGCCCGCGGGCGCGGGAGCACTCGGAGCCGGACCGCCCGGACGCGGCGCGGCTGTCGGCATGGAGGCGCTGGAACCAATCGGTGCGGTCGTCATATCAAGTCACCTTTGCAAGACCATCGTTCGTGTTCTGATAGGCCGTTCCCCTCCGAGGAAGGACCTGTCAGGGGGTTCGATCCACGCGCGCCCGGTGTTCGAGCGAAGGTGGGCCAAGACCCCATATAGATCGGCTCCGGACGCGAAATCCTGAGCTTCAAGAGGCTTCGACGAGCTTTTCCAGCCGCTCAAGGTCGGCTTTTTGCTGCGCCTGCGTCAGACTCTGGACCTGCTGGAACAGTGTGCGGGCCTTGCCCAGCGATGCCCGGGCCTCATCCTTCTTGCCCTCCGCCAGCTGCAATTCCGCAATGTGCAGGAGCACCGTCACTTGGGTAGAAGGTGTCGACGAGATCGCGATGGCGCGATCGAGCACCTTTTGCGCCTCCGCGTTCTTGCCGGTCATCATCAAGAGCATCCCGTACGTGTCCAGGACCTCCGGGCTCTTGGGAAGCAGGTCCACGGCCCGCTTCGCGTACTCGAGACCTTCCGCCGGCCGGTTCAAATCCTTTCCGAGCAGGTAAGCCAGGTTGTTGAGCGTATCGGCGTCGTTGGGATTCTTTGCGATAATCGCCTTCATCGCCTCCGCCGCCGGCTCCATCTTGCCGGCGATGTACAAGCGGCCGGCGTTTTCCTTGTACGCAAGCGTCGCAAGGCCGGGGTTCTTCGCGGTTTGAGCGACCTTCAGAATGTCGTCGATGCCCGCCAGCTTCGTCTCCGGGTTGGCGTCATCGGCCTTGAGGCGACCTTTGAAGAAGGCGATCCAATCCGGATACAAGCCGTCCTTCGACAGTTGATCCAGGGTCGCCAAAAGCTCTTTCGCGCCCAGCAGCCTGTACGCCGCCTGGAACCAAGCCTGCATGGCGCCGGCCTGTTCGTTGGGGAGTGCTTTGAGGGAAGCCGCCGTGTCCTTTCGGGCTTCCGGCAGCTGGTTGCGCACACGGCGCACGCCCGCGCGGGCGAGCAGCAGCTCGGGATCCTTGGCGATCCGGTCCTGCACCTTTGTGAGCGTCGCTTCCGCTTCGTTCACGTTCGCCGGCTTCTGTGAGAGCAGCGCATTGACGTAACGAACCACGTGATCCGTGCGGGGATCGATCGTAAAGGCCTGCTTGTAGAACGCCAGCGCCCGATTCGAGCGGCCCAGCATGTCGAAGAGATCGCCCACGTTGGCGTAGAGCACGCCCGGAGCGCCGCGCCGCTTCGCGACGTCCTCGGCCAGCGCCACCGCTTCATCATCGCGAGCGTCCGCGACCATCATGCGGAGCCCCAGGCCCAGGATCTCATCCTGACTCGGGTCGATCGCGAGGATCGCCCGGATCTCGCTGATCACTTCGTTCTTCTTGCCCTGCGACTGGTAGAGCGCCGCCTTGAGCTGGTGGGCCTGCCACAAACGGGGATCCAGCTTGATCGCCTGATCCAGGTCGGCCAGCGTGTCCGCGACATTGCGCTTGGCTTCCATCGAAGCCTGGCCGCGCTTGAGGAACACCCCGGCGTTGTTCGAGAACGCCGTGACAGCCTTGTCCAGAATCTCCATGCCCGTCTTCGGGTCCCCGCGTCCCATCGCGGCGTCGGCTCGCAGAAGCATCGCGACCGCGCCATCCTGTGCCTGCTTGCTCAGCTTCTGAAGCTCCTGCTCCGCGGCGTCAAACTGCCGCGCCTGCACCAGGGCTTCCGCCAGGCGCAGCCGCACCGTATCGTCCGCCGGATCCGCCTGGGACACGCGCCGGAGAGTCTCAATCGCCTTCTCCGAGTCGGCCCCGTCCAGGTACAACTCGGCCAGCAGCCGGTCGGCCTGCACAAGCTTGGCATCTTGCAAGGCCTGAGCTTCCGTAAGGATCACCACGGCGCGGTCGGGCCGGCCGCGTGAAACCATGAAACGGGCCATCGCCAGCGATCCTTCGAGAGCCTTGGCCTTGTCGTCCTTGTTCTTGCCGATGTAGTCGCGATACACCTTCTCGGAGCTTTCGAGGTCGCTCTGGTCGGCGCTCCACGTCGCGGCGATCGTCACAACATCCAGGCCGTCCTGGGTCTTCCGCACATCGTCGATGCGACGCTTGGCGTCGTCCCAGCGCCTCAGATCCGTGTTGAGCGCCGCAACCTGGACCTTGTAGCTGCGGTTGGACGGATCACGCACCAGGTCCTTCTCGCGCTCCTTGAGCGCCAGTTCGCGATCGCCGCCGATGCCTTCCAGGCGGAGCCACTCGTCGCGCAGCATGATGGAGTCGTTCAGCTTGGTCTTTTCCCGCAGCAGCTTGAGCGCCTCGTCGGTCTGGTTGGCCGCCTGGAGCGTCGCGGCATACTGCAGGATCGACGTGGCATCGTCCGGGCGCAGGTTGAGCGCTCTCTGCATGCTCTGTGTCGCGTCGAGGAGTTTGCCATCTTCAACCTGAAGCGCCGCGAGCACGCGCCACGCCTCCACATTGAAGTTGAATTTCTGCGAAGCCTGGGCCAGCACCGTGATCGCTTCCGCGCGCTTGCCCTGGGCCGCGAGCAGCCGCGCCTTGAACGTGGCGCCCTCGTACTTGTCGCTGTTCCGGGCCGTTGCCTTGTCGGCCAGCGGCTGCGCCGCATCGAACCGCTTCTCGCGGAGCGCCTTGATGAACAGCGCCTCGATCACCATCGGTTCATCCGGGAACTTCTGCTCCATCTCGGTCGCGATCGCCTGCGCCTGTTCCTTGTACTTCTCGCCCCCGTTGCTGAGCACACCCAGCTTCACCACCAGTTTGTCCACCGGCGTCAGCGTCGTGTTGAGGTCGATCGCCCGCAACTGCGCGGTGACCGCATCCCCGGCGTCGAGCACGGACAGCATGTCCTGCATCGACTTCTTCTGAGCTTCGTTCGGATTGGCGGCGATCGCCTTCTGAACCAGCGCCTTGGCGCCCTCGACGTCGTTGGAATTCGCCATATCCGAAACCAGTTGGCGAACGATCCGCATGTCGTACTTCGAGGGCTCCAGATTGTCGCGCATCAGCTGCGCCGAACCCTTTTCATCGCCCATCTCCCGGCGCTTGCGGACTTCGGCCAAAAGCTTGTCCACCGGGTCGTCGAAATCGGCCTTGCCGGCCTCCTGCATCACCGCCTTGCGACGCGCCTTGATCTGGGCGTTGTCCGGCACCAGCGCCTCGGCCAGTTCGTACAGCTGCGCCGCCCGCTCGGTGTTGCGCAAACGCATCTCCACTTCCGCCAGCATCACCATGGCCTGCACGTTGGTGCCGTTGATCTGCAGCGCCTTGTTCAGCAGGTCCTGGGCCTTGCCCGGCTGGTTCAGCCGGTACGAGGCGTTCGCCGCGGCAAGAAGCCCTTCCGGGTCCGCCTGGTTGACGAAGTTGAGATAGCTCAGCAGGAGCTGCTGCGCACCGCCGTAATCCTCCTGGGCGAGCTTCAGCTTGCCGTCGATGAACAGCATGCGGGGCGACGTTTCCGGGTCGATCTTCGCGAGCTCGGCTCGCCGTGCCTTCGCCTTCTCCATCCACTCGGCCCGGAGCTGTTTTTCCTTGGCCGGGTCCGGATCGGTGGCGGTTTCGAGCGCCTTGAGCGACAGCGCCGCCTGGCGGAACACCGCATCGTTCTTGCGGTACCACTGCATGCGGCCGGCCACGCCCAGTGTCGGGTTCGGCAGTTCGCGCACCTTCTCGAGCGTCGCGATCGCTCCCGGGAAATCGCGCGCAACCGCCTGGATCTCTGATTTGCCCATCAGCAGCGACGCGTCCTGCGGGCGCGCCGCGATCGCACGATCGACCGCCGCGAGGCTCCGCGGCATCTTGCCGGTGGTGTCCAGCTGCATTTCCAGATACGCAAACTGAGAAAGCATCGTGGCGGAAATCTTCGCGGGATCCATCTTCATCAGCAGCGCGCCCGCCTCGTCGAGCTCCCGGGTGCCCTCAACGCGAAGCTGTTCCGCGACTTTCTTGCGATCCTCCTGCTTGTTCAGCGACTGGGCCTGGCGACGGGCGTCCGCGAGCAGCCACGTCATGTAGAGCGACTTGGTGCGAGGCTCGTCCGGTTCGGACTTGCGGAACGTGCGAACCACGTCGCGGCCCTGCTCCGCCCACTTGATCGCTTCGTCGGGACGCTGGTTCTGCAGCGCTTCATCCGCCTTGTAGATGTACCAGTTGTGAAGCCCGATGACCGAATCGACATCCGCCGGGTCCGCCGCCAGCGCCGCCTCGAAATCGGCCTTGATCGCCTCGATCTCCGTGTCCTTCAGGTTGCGCGATTCGGTCAGGATCCGCAGATTCGCCAGCGCCCGGTACCGACGCAGCGCCTGCGCCTTGCCGTCCTTGTCGTCCAGGAACTGCGCGAGCGCATCGGTCGCCGCCTGGGCCATCGCTTCCGCGTACTGGCGGCTGTACCCGGCGTTCTCCAGCGTCTGCTGGTACACATCGAGGTTGTCCCGGTGCGCCTGCACATCGGTCTTCAAGAGGTCGGCGATCTTCTTCCGCACCTGCGAGTAGTACGGGTACTTCGCGTCAAAGAGCGTTTGCGTCGGAGGCGTCAGCTTGTCCAGCGAATCACGCCACTTCCGCAGGTACTCGACGTTCGTCGTTTCCTTGGCAACCGCCTTGCCGAACGCCTTCTCCGCTTCCGTGGGCTTGCCCGCCGCCATCAGCGCGTCGCCCTGCTTGGCCAGGTCCGCCGCCGACTTGAAAAGCACCAGGTACGCCGCGCCGGCCACGCCGCCGGCCATCAGCACCAGCACACCGACCAGGACGGCGACAAACTTGGTATTCACTTTCGCGGCCATAAGCACCTGACTCCCTATGCAAACAGCCGGGCCCCGCGCCAGCGGCGGCTTTGCCCGGTCATCAAACTCACGATGGATCCTTGTCCGTCCGCTCGACCGGGTAACGACCTTCTTCCACCTCGATCCAGTCCGGGACGCACCGCATCACTTCCGGCAACAGTTCGCCCAGCAGGCTCGAAGCCAGTTCGCCAAGTTCCTCCGCGCTCTTCACGCTGCGGCTGGTGAACTGCACCTTGAGGTAATACGCGTAGTCGTTCCGCAGATCGAACGCCAGCAGCCGCACGGCTTCCGCGCTGCTCACGTGGCCGCCGTTGGCGATGAACAGATACCCCGCATAAATCTTCGGACCGTTCACGTTGCCCGAGGTGGCGAACTCCGTCACGCGGAGCTTCATGGATCCGGGATCGATCGGCAGCGTCACGCTGGAGCCGGCGCCGTCCGGCGACCAGTTCGGCACCCGCTGCCTGTACACGCCGCGCTTCTCCGCCTCCCGCGCGCCGCCGTGCAGCGACCAGAGGCTCGGATCCAGTTTCAGGGGCACCGTTTCCGTGTGCAGCGCCGTCATGCCCCCGCCCACGTAGCAGCGTTCGGGAATGTGAGGCACGGTGTCCACGCCGCCCGTGTAGTACGCCGCGTGCAGCTGGAGCTCCACCGGCTCCTGGTTCTTATCGCGGTCCTTCCGCAGGAACGTGCGCGTGATGTAGTTCTTGGTGCCCAGCGTCTCTTCGATCTCGGCCGATTCGAGCTTGTCCGTGCCGATCTGCTTCCATGTCGGCGTCTCGGTCGGCAGCGAGATCAGCGCCCGGTGATTCGGGGCGTAGATCTCTTTCTTGCGGAGGTGAATGCCGGCGTAACGAATGCCCGCGGTCATGCTCACGCCGCACGCGATCATCACGAGAATCGAAAACACGAAGGCCGGACGCGAGAGCGCCGACCAGCCCCGGGTCGGAATCACCGGCCCGAGCACGGCCTTCTTCTCGCTCGGTGCTTCTTCAACCACTTTGGCAAGGGCCCACACGATCCCCAGGAAAAGAAGCAGGCCCGGCACCAGCAGCACCGTGCCGATCATCATGTGCACGTCGCCTTTGGCCAGTTCACCGTCGAACGTGCTCGCGATACCCAGCACCGCGACCCGGACGACGTTCATGAGCACCGCGACCGGCAGCGCCAGCGCGATCACCGCCACCCGCTGCCACCAGTGCCTGGCGGAAACCAGCGCGACCGCTCCCGCCAGCGCGATGAACGCGATCACCATCCGCATGCCCGAGCACGCTTCCGCGACGTTGAGCGGAATCGTCGTTCCGCCCTTGGGCGTCACATCGAGCGTGTTGCCCTTCACTTCCACCGCAAACCCCATCAACGGCCCGATGATGCCCAGCATCAGCCCGGCGCCCTGGCTCGCGATCAACTGCATCTGGAACGTGATCGAATCCATGATCCGGTCCGCGATCGTGATCGCAAAGACCAGGTACGCGATCGGCAGGAACAGAAGCCGGAACATCTTCGGCCCGGTCAGCAGCAACGCCAGCCCCGCGATCGTCAGGATGATCGAGAGCCCCTGCGCCATGTGATTGCGGATCACAACGACCGAGACGAAATACGCCGCGATCCCCAGAAGGAACGGCAGCAAGCCAGGCCAGAAGGTCGTGATCGGCGTCCTCACCACCTTCTCCCGCTCGCGCCACACCAGGTACCCGCTGATCAGCGGGATGACGTACGCATGGCCCCAGTCGGCCGGCTTGCCGGACGACATCCAGTGCTGGCGCAGGATCCAGTGCCAGAACAAGAACCCGATCGCCGTCACCAGGGCCACCACCATGACGACCTGCGGCGGGGTGAGCAGCCCCCCGATCCGCTCGCCCCCCGGGACACCCCCGGCGCGCGACGCCGAACCCGATTCCAATCGGGACAGCGGCGAATTGCCAGAGGTGCTTTGAGAAACGGTCGTCAACGTCGCTTTCCTGACACCCTTCAATGTCCGGTCGATTACCGGGCCTGCCAGTTTGGGAGGTGATTCTTGGCAGATCGGCCACTTCGGCCCGGGCATCAAGCCCCGAAACCCAAGAGATCGCATGCCGCCAGTTTCGCGAGCGTTCTACTCGTGCCCCGCCGAGCCGGTTCACCCGGAAACCGTCCAAAGCATGCCAGGGGCGCACAAAGTGCGTTCTGGGAGGCTGTCCGTGACCCGAGGCCTCTGAATCAGTTGAAGATGTTCTGGGATTCCGGCGGCACGCCGAAGATGTCCGACCCGAAATTGCGGTCGATGACCAGGCCCCAGCCGTAGTTGGCCCGGAAGCCGTTCCGGATAACCGCCAGCGGGAAGGCCCAGAAGTTCGTGCCGACGTTCACCATGTCGTCCGCTTTCAGATACACGTCGGGCTGGGTGCCCTCCGCGATCGCCCGCATATCCAGACGCACCATGGCCTGCTGGCCATCACCGACAACGCGAATCAGGTCCACGCGTTCGGGAATGGCGAGGTTGGAGAGTCCGCCCGAAGCCGAGCTGACAGCGCGCAAAAGCGTGAGACGCCCGGTGTCCGACAGGTTGTACACGCCGGGGCGGTTGACCTGGCCCGCGATGTACACCTCGCCCCGAGGCAGAGCGGGAATGCGGATCACGTCACCCGGCCGGATCACGATGTTCATACTCGAATCGCCGTCCATCAACTGCTGGAACGGAATCCGGATGATGCGCTGGGCCACCACGCGCGGGCGGTCGCCTGCCAGGTCCTTCTTCGGTTCGGGCCGCCCGCTCGGTGAGGTCGCGAGCTGCACCCACTTGCCATCGATGAACACCCAGGAGCTCTGAGGTTCGGACGCTGAAGCGGCGGCCTGCGCCGTCCGGCTCGAATCGGGCAGGTCAATCGTCGGCGTCGAGCCGCGGCCGCTGCTGGGCTCGTCGAACCGGCGATCCCGGCGCTGCAGGACCGGTCCGCCGTTGTACCCGGTCATCATCCCCGGCGAAGGCAGATCGATCGGAGGCGGAGACTTGGGTTCATCGGGCTTGGTCGCCGGCGTCGGGCTCGGCGGGGGCGTCGTGGGAGCCGGGCTGCTCGGAGCGGGATTGGTCGCGGGCGGAGGCGTCGCTGGGGCATCCGGCATGGGAACCGGGGGCTCGGAATTTGGGCGCGGGGTGGAGTTTGGGTTGGAGGGGGAGGTGGGGGAGGTGGGGGAGGTGGGGGTAGGTGCGGTTGGAGAAGTTCCGGGCTGCGAAAGCTGGTCGATCAGGTCGATCAGCGACTCGCCGTTTTTCGGGGCTTCTGCGGGGGCCGTCGGCTCGGTGGTGGTAGTGGGGCGCGACGGACCGTTGCCGGGCAGGGGGGAGCGGCGCGTATCGCGCGGGCTCATGGCGCGCTCGTCGAGCTGCACCTGGCGGATGATGTAGATTTCTTTGGTTTTGTCGTCGATGCGGCCGCCGGCCGTGATCGCCTCCATCAACTTGTAGTCGATCGAGGGGATGAAGTAGGGGCCGGGACGCTCAACCGCGCCGACCATCGTGAATGTCTGTTGGCGGAGTTCGCGGATGTCCACGCCGACCAGGGGATCGCCGATGAACTTCTTCATCCCGTCGGCGATGGTGTCACGCACCTGCTCGATGGATTTGCCCGACACAAACAGGCGGCCGAGCTGGGGCAGTTCGATCATGCCCACCGGATCCACCACGCGCTCGAACAGTTCCGGGGGCGTGCCGGTCTGCACGAAATCCCAGATTTCAATGCGCAGGGTGTCGCCGGGGCCGACGCGATAATCGCGCGGGTCGGTGTACAGGTCTTCGGGCGTGGGAGCGCTGTGTTCGACCAGATCGCCCTTGGCGTCCTCGATGCTTGCGATGCGCTCGAGCACGGGAACCTTGGTCGGCGTGTGTTCCCAGCGGCCCATCACGCTGGGGTCGATGAACGAGTCCGACTCGCAGCCCACCATGACCAGACCGGCGGCGGTGCCCACCGTCGCGAGGATGCGGGCGGGCGCGCGACGCAGGCCGCGGCGCTTGGAAAGGGCATGAGTCTTCGGGGCGGTCGGGTTCAATCTCGGCTCCTGGCTCGGCATCGGTCGCACTCTCTTCGGGCGCGGACCGCGGTTCCGCACCGTATCACCCCGCACACGGTTGTCAAACCTTCTCTGGGACCACCTTCAGGCGGCGCGCGGACCCGGCGGGTACCCGCGCGCTTCCTTGGATATCTGCATCGGCTGAATGCCCGAAGGGTTTTGATCGGACCTTCGATTGTCGGACGATCCGGGTTCGCGCAGAAATTGCCGACCCCGGTTGATTCTCAGGAAACCCCTTCCGCAAGCCCGGTGCCGCGTTCCCTACAGTCGGGGCGGAAATGACCCCTCCCAACAGCATCCTGCCCCCGGGAATGACCCCCGAAGCGCTCGCCAAGACGCTGGCTCGCCATCCGCGTCCTGCCGGCGGGGACCCCCTTCGCCGGGTCGATCAGCCATTGGTCAGCCTTTCGGGCATGATCCTCAACAACCAGGCACCGGAGCAACTGCAGATCAAGCGCAAGCCGCCGTGGCTGCGGGCCAAGGTGCCCGGCGGCGAGGGCTACACCCGATTGCGCAAGATCATGACAGAGCACAAGTTGCACACTGTCTGCGAGGAGGCGGGCTGCCCGAACATGGGCGAGTGCTGGGCCCGTGGCGTCTCGACCATCATGATCCTGGGCGACACCTGCACACGGGCGTGCGGGTTCTGCAACGTCAAGACGGGCCGGCCGGGGACGGTGGATAAGGACGAGCCGCGGCGTGTCGCTGAAAGCCTGGCGCTGATGGGCCTCAAGCACGTTGTCATCACCAGCGTGAACCGCGATGAACTTTCTGATGGCGGTGCAGGAATCTGGGCGGAGACCATCATCCGCTCGCGTGAGGCGTGCCCGACGATGAGCATCGAGGTGCTCATTCCCGACTTCGAAGGCAACTGGCCAGCGCTTCAGATGGTGATTGACGCCCGGCCGCACATCATCAACCACAATCTGGAAACGGTGCGCCGGATGTATCCGGCGGTGCGGCCGAGCGCGAAGTTTGACCGCTCGCTCGAATTGCTGCGGCGCGTGAAAAAACAGGGCGTGGCGGCCAAGACGGGCATTATGGTGGGCATCGGTGAGCGGGATGAAGAAGTTCTCGCGCTGATGGACGACGTGATCGCCGGCACGCGGACCGAGGTGGGCTCGTGCGACATTCTGACGATCGGGCAGTACCTCCAGCCGACCCGCAACCACCTGCCGATGGACCGTTGGGTGCATCCCGATACTTTCGCGATGTTTAAGAACGAGGCGATGCGGCGCGGTTTCCGTGTGGTGGAGAGCGGCCCGCTCGTCCGCAGCAGCTACCACGCCGATCATCAGGCGGATGTTCTGACGGACATCGTTAACGCGAGGGCGTGAGATTCGAGCCTGGCTCTTCTTTCCCCTGCGCGCGGGCGGACCATTTCCTGATTCCGGCGGCATCCGAGCGGGCCTTTGCGAGCGTTTCGAGAAACTGCGCCGCGGACTTTGCCTGCTTGGAACGGATGCCGAGAGCGGAGGCTGCAGCGTCGTAGGCGCCCGTCGCCACCCGAACGGCATCGTCGATCTTCCCCTGTCCACGGAGCGTGCCGGCGTAGCGCAGAGCGGCATTGACACGGGCGGCGGCATCCTGGCCTTCCGCGAGCCTGATGGACTCAAGGTGCAGCTTTTCGGCTGTTTCGAATTGTTCTGCGCGGCCGTACTCCGTGCCTCCGGTGGCCAGGATGGCGATCATCCCCACTGAATCCTTCAGCATGGCTTGACGCTGAAACTCGAGCCACCGGTCAAGCAGGTCGACCGCCTCTTGTTTGTAGCCGCACTTGTTGAGCGATTGGGCGGCGAAAAAGCGGGTCACCGCCACGGATTCGGGGCGGTCGCGGTATTCCTCGTCGGCCACCTTGAGAGCGAGCAGGGCGGCGGCTCGACCGGCAAACTTGTATCCGCGCTCCGCGAGCGCGCCCGCGAGGATGGCTGTGGAATCGGGAAAATTGGATCGCATGCCGGGAAAAGCGAAGTAGGACTGGCTGTAGTCGAGGAGCGTTTTTTGTGCCGGCTCCCATTCGCCGCGAGCCCCCTGGTCGTTGGCCAGTTTGACGACCTTTTCGATTTCTTCGTGGAGCTGCTGCGGCGTCTTGCCCCAGTTGTTGGGCAGCAGGCGCAGGCTCTCGATGTAGAAGCTCTCCTGTTTATCCGAGTTTCCGGCGTTCGCGTAAAACTGCGAGAGCATTCCCGTCATGCGCGACGTTCGAGGATCGCTCTCGCCGTAGAGCTTTCGGGAGAGGGCGACGGACTCTTGAAGCAGAGCTTCCACCTTCGGAACGAGGTCTTCGTGGCCCGGGAGCGAGGCCATCGAGCACGCGAGACGGAACTTGATGTTGGCGACTGTTTCGCTTTCGGGTCCGTACACATCGAGGGCGGTACGCAGCGCGTCTTCGTGATACGGAATGGCTTCGCCGTCGAGGCCCAGGTTGGCGTAGGCCTCGGCCACAACGGACTGAACCGCGATCCGGCCTTCGGGGTTGCCTTTGAATTCCGTGCCGATGCGCTTGCCGGCGATGTCGAGCATTTCGCGGACGGTGAAGCCGGTGCCGCGGTTCTGGACGGCGTTTGAATCCTGGAGCACACCGGTCAGGAACTTGAGCGTCGATTCGGCCTGCTGGCGGCGCCGCTGCGAATCGGCTTCGGCTGCCTTTGCCTGCGCCTCGGCCCGTCGGGCGGCGCGGCTCTCGGATGCCGCCCGACGCCATCCCCAGGCCGTGCCCGCGAAACCGAGGATGAGAATGAGGAGGAGGAGAGCGGCAGCGACGGCGGGGGCGCGGTTCCTCCGAATGAACTTGCGTGCTTTGTAGGAAGCGCTGTCGGGGCCGGCCTGGAGGGGCTGTCCGTCGAGATACCGCTGGATATCTTCGGCAAGCGCGACCGGCGTGAGGTACCGCTCGGTTCGCTCCTTGCGCATGGCTCGCAAAGGAATCCACTCGAGTTCGCGACGCAGAGCGTGAACAAGTTCGGGGGGCTCGATCCGGCGGCACTTCGCGATCTCGTGCGCCAGCGCGGACGTCTGCGGGCTGGCGCGCCGCCCGGTCCATGTGAGGATGCGGGTGCTCGGCCTGGGGGGATCAACTTCACGAATGATCCGACGGATCTCGTCGTAACCCTTGTCGCGCAGGGTCTGGGAATCGAAGGGTTTGAAGCCGGTCAGAAGCTCGTAGAGCACGACGCCGAGCGAGTAGATATCCGAGCGCGTATCAACGTCGCGGCCGCCCACTTCGGCCTGTTCGGGGCTCATGTATTCGGGGGTGCCGATGACCTGGCCGACCTCGGTGTACACGGTCATCTCGGTGAGCGAGCCGGACATGGCCTTGGCGACGCCGAAGTCGATGACCTTGGCAACGGGGCGCTGGTCGATCGTCTCGATGAGGATGTTGCTGGGCTTGAGGTCGCGATGGATGATGCCCTTGAGATGGGCGTGCTGAACGGCGTCGCAGACCGTCTTGAAGAGGACCAGGCGATCGCGGAGCGTCATCCGGTTGCGGTCGCAGTATTCCGTAATCGATTCGCCGCTCACGTACTCCATCACGAAGTACGGTCGTCCCTGCGGCGTCGTGCCGGCGTCAAAGACCCGGGCGACGTTGGGATGATCCATCATCGCCAGCGCCTGGCGTTCCTGTTCGAACCGCGCGATCACCGCGCGCGAGTCCATACCCGGCTTGATGATCTTGATGGCGACGCGCTGGACGATCGGCTCGCGGCGTTCCGCCAGCCAGACTTCGCCGAACCCGCCCTCGCCGAGCATCGTGAGCAGTCGGTAGGGCCCGATGGTCTGTCCCCGGCTGCTCAAGACTCCGAGCACCGAGGAGTGAGACGGGGGCGCCGCACCGGCGGTCGGAGTCAGGTCGCCCGGAATGATAGATTCTTCATGCCCCACGCCGCTGAATAATACCAGCAGGCAATGCGGCCTTGCGTACCCTGACGGGCTTGCTGGCACCCGAAGTTATTCAAGCGATGGTCGGGCTTCTTGAAGCCAAGGACATGAGCACCGCCGCTCACACCTGGCGTGTCGTTCTGTACACCCGGGCACTGGCCGAAAAGGCGGGTCTGAACAGCGAAGAGTTGGAAAGGCTCACCGTGGCGGCGGCGCTGCATGACATCGGAAAGATCGAGATTCCTTCCGCGATCCTGCAGAAGCCGGGCAAGCTGACGGAAGACGAATTCGAGATCATGAAAACCCACACCATCCTCGGGCATGATCGCCTGCTCCGGATGGGCGAAGATGATCGCGTGGTGCTTGACCTTGTCCGTCATCACCACGAGCGGTTCGACGGCCTGGGGTATCCGGATCGACTGACGGGCGACCGCATCCCGGTCGCGGCCCGGTACTTTGCGGTCATTGACTCGTTCGACGCCATGACGAGCATCCGTCCGTATCGGAAGGAAACGGGCGTGGGCGCGGCGGAGAAGGCGATCGCCGAACTGGAGTCGGGCATCCGCACCCGCTACTGCCCGGGGACGGTCGAGATGTTCGTTTCGATGTACCGGACGGGGGAACTGGGCTGGATTCTCGAGTATTTCAACGACAACGCCGCGGTGCCCAAGTTCAGCGGGGGCATCGACGTGGCGGGCGCCCGGAAAAACCTGAAAGGTTGAGGCTGTGGAGTCCGGGAGAGCTGCGCCATAGACTTGCCTCCTGCGGCGGTAATCGCCGTGTGATGGTGGCCATAGCTCAGTTGGTTAGAGCACGAGGTTGTGATCCTCGGGGTCGCGGGTTCGAGTCCCGTTGGCCACCCTTTTCGAAATTCCCGGCTTGCCAGTGCCGTCCGCCCCGCCCCAAAGCGGGTGTCAGAGGCCCGCGAGCTTGCGCAAAGCCTTGTCGAGTTCCGCCGGGACGGGCATGACGCTGAGCCGCGACTGTTTGATCAAGCCAAAGGTCGCGAAGCGCTTGTCGGCTTTGAGAGCGGTCAGGGTCACCGCCGTTTTCACGGGCTTCAGGGGCGCGAGGTCGATTACCGGGAACTTTGTGTCGCCGGCGGCGGTGTTGCCGGGCCGTTGCGGGTCGGGATACGCGCCCTTCACGACTTTGGCCAGACCGACGATCGCCTTCTCATCGCCGGTGTGATAGATGAAGGCTTCGTCTCCGGTGCGTGCCTCGCGCAGGGCTTTGAGCGCCGCCGGGTTGGTCACACCCGTCCAGATCGTTCGTCCGTCGCGCACCAGATCGGCGAAGGCGTAGTCCCCCGGCTCGGTTTTCAGCAGGAATGTGGCCATGCGCCCGATGCTAGCGGTTCAGGCGGCGCGGGCCCGCTCGCAGGCCGCGATGACGTCGGCGAGGACCACGGCGGATTCCTTGGCGCTCCTGGTCCATTCGAGCATCTGCAGCGCGCGTTCGGCGGGCGGAACCATGCTTCCGAAACCCATGGCCGGCGCCGCGCCGGCGATCATCAGGCAGACGCGTTCGCATTCGCGTGCGTCGTCGCGTGCGATCGCGCCGCGGAGCGTTTCCGCGGAGGTGTGCAGTTCGGCGACAAAGTCCGGCAGCATCTCTGCGGCGGAATCGCCGGCGCTCAGGGTCGAGGTGGATGCCGCGGCGGCGGAGCCTGCGGCATCGCCCATGAATTCCGCGAGTGCCCTGAGCAACCGGTCGCAGCTCAGCGGCTTGCCGAGCACGCCCTCGCAGGTTGCGGCTCGCGCCGCGTCGCGCGACTGGCGTGAGACGTCGGGCGTGATGATCAGGACGGGGGTGCGAACGCCGACCGCCCGCACGTTGGAGATGAACTCCGCGGCGCTGCCGTCGGGAAGGTTGAGCGCGACCAGGATGAGATCCGCGGGTTCTCGCAGCGCCGCGAGCGCTTCGCTCTGCGAGGCGCAGCGGCGCAGACGGATCTGCGTGCCTCGCGTGAAATGGTTGATCAGCCGCTGCTCCTGCTCGTCGGGGTCGACAACCATGAGCGAGCCGGAGAGTTTCTCGGGGGTGACCTTTTCCTGGCTGTAGATTTCGGCGCCCGCATCGAGCGAGACGTATTCCTTGGCATCGATGGGGTGATCGAACCGGATGCCGAGTTCGTGCACTATGCCGCCCCGGTGCTTGCAGCGGGCGAGGCTGCCGAACACGCCGACCTCGCCCCGGACAGGGTGCGGGAGCCAGAGCACGCACCGTCCCCGTTCGTGCAGGTAGGCGTTGTGGAAGAGCGAGATGCCGCCCCGCGAGAGGTTGCGGCACGCGAGCTTCAGCAAGAGCTGTGTGCCGCCGGGCTGATCGACCTGGACGCGCACGCGTTCCCGGTGGAAAGGCCAGCGAACGAAGTCGCGTTTCATCTCCGACGGGCGCGAGCCGTCGCTCGAATCAAGGCGAGCGGACAGTGCCCGCACGCCCTCCAGATCCAGTCCCAGCGTGTTCTTGCGTGCACCGACCGAGTCTTCGGTCCAGCCGCCACGGTTGGCCCAGCCTGCCGTGCCTTCGCGAATGTCCATTCGACGAACCCTCTCCGCTCCGCATTCCTTGCGAGCGTCTGAGGATCGGCCGTGCTGAGTCATGGCATGAGACTCCGCAGAAGACTTAATGATCCGCCGATGGCGAAGAAGTCCGAGAGCGAACTCAACCGGCGCGGCGTGCGGCCTGTGCGCTCTCGCAGGCCCCGATGAGTCTCAGAATCGCCGCCTTCGACGATTCGACTGAGCGCGTCTGAGTCAGAGAACGGGTGGCCTGATCGGCGAGCGAACCGATTCCGGCAAAGCCCATGGGGGGCGCCGCGGAAGCGATCTGCGAGCAGATGGCCTGGGTGGCGTCGAGCTCGCCCCGCTCAAGCAGGCCGCGAAGGTCGGTGGCCGAGGCGTTGAGGCTGCGGACGAACTCGGGGAGCAAGGCGATCTTCTCGTCCTTGGCGTTCATGGAACTGACCGTTGAGGCGGCCGAGCGTCCGACGATCAGGAATTCCCCCAGAGCGCGTGCGAAAACATCGCGCGTCAGGGGCTTGGCGAGTACGGCGGCGGGGTCGAGTTCTTTCAGGATCTTGCGCCGCTCATCGGGTCCGCGGGCGGTGGTGACGAGAATGGGCGTCGCGAGGCCCGCATCGTGCGCCGCCTGCATGAACGCCGCGAGCTCGAACTTCTGCTGATCGGGGTCCGCGACGATCAGGTCGGCGCCTTCCGCGGCGTGCTTCAGTGCCGTGACCTGGTCCTGCGCCACGCGGAGGCGCACATCCGTTCCTTTGAGGAAGCTCTGGATCAGCTTGGCTTCCATGTCGCTGGTGCCGACAAGCACGATGCAGCCCCGCATCTCCTCGTCCTTCACGTTCTCGAGCGTGAACCAGTCCTCGAGCGGATCGATCTGCAGGAATTCGGCCGGCTTGATCGGCTGATCGAACTTGATGCCGAGCTGATGCACCAGCGCCCGCACGTGCTGGCAGTGGGCCACCTTTCCGGTCACGGCCACCGTTCCCCGCGTCGGGGTGCGGAAGTTGAGCACAACCTTGGTGCCGACGTGCAGGAACGAGTTGTGCAGAAGGGCGGCGCCGCCGCTGGAGATATTGCGGCAGACCACGTTGAGCTTGGTCGGCACGCCGCCGGCGTGATGGACTTCCAATTCAAGCGCCGAGAGCCGGAGCTGACGCCGCTTGTACCGGCGGTGCTTGGATGATGCCGCGGCATCCGCCTCGTCGAGCCGCTTGAGCAGCGCCGCGAGGTCGTTGATGCTGAGCCCGAGCGTGTTGATGCGCCCGACGCTCTGTCCCGTGCTATCACGTCCTTTGATTTCTGCCATTGTCGAGTAAACCCCCGAAGCTTCGGCATCGGGAGTTTTCGGCGTTGTGTGAAGGCGACGTCACAGACGGCGCGGTCAACCGCCGGTCCGGCTTCGTCATAAACGTTACAACCACTCGGACCAATGTCCGGTCGGGCTCGATCAGGGTCGGCAAATTGCCGAGACGCGGCGGTGCTTACACGTCGAGGTTCTTGACCTCGAGCGCATGCTCCTCGATGAACTTGCGGCGGGGTTCGACTTCCTCGCCCATCAAGACCGAGAACAGCGCATCGGCGTTGCTCGCCATGTCCCAGTTGACGCGCAGGAGCACCCGCTTGGTGGCGTCCATCGTCGTCTCCCAGAGCTGCTCGGCGTCCATCTCGCCCAGGCCCTTGAAGCGTTTGATCTCGAGCCCGCGCCGGCCCAGTTCGTGGAGCGACGCGAGGATCTCGAGCAGATTGCTCGCCTCGATCACGCGGCTGTTGCGTGCGGAGACCACGGGTTTGACCGCCCCGGTCTCTCCGGTCGGCTCATCCGGGTCGTCGGCGGGTTCTGGTGCTTCGGCGGGGGCTTCGGCCGGCGTGTCGCCCGTCAGGATCCAGGCGAACTTCGCGGGCATCTTCTCGCCCGAGGCCGATTCCTCGCGCACCAGCGCGAAGTCATCGATGGAAAGCCCCAGCGACGCAAGGTCCTGGAAGATGCGTTCGAGTTCGCGGTTCTCGTGCAGTTCGCGGATGGTCGCGACGAACTCGCCCATGCCCGCCGCGGCGCTCTCCGTGCCGGTCGAATCGGCCAGGCGGAGCTTGTGACGGGAGAGCACGTCGAGGGCCTGCTCTTCGGTCCAGGCGTACTCGTCGCCGGCCCGCCAGGTGATGCGGCGGGTGGGCAGTCGATTCTTGCCCGAGGGGTCTTTGGCGCGAGCCGAGAGCAGGTCGACGAATTTCACGCCCCGGCGTTCCGCGATCGTGACCAGCTCTTCGAGCCGGCCGAGGAGGAAGATCACGCGCTTGAGGCGGTCGCCCTCGATGCGTGCGGTCTCGGCGGCTTCGCGGCCCGGAGCGGTGTTCTCGATATCGCGCACGATCAGCACGGCGTTTTCCAGGCCGAGGTTCGTGAGCGAATCGTCGAGTGTTTTCTCGTTGAGCACGTACCAGGCGCGCTTGGCCTTCCCGTGGCCCTTCGACACCTGATAGAGCGGCGGCTGCGCGATGTAGATATGACCCTTGCGCACCAGGTCGGGCATCTGTCGGAAGAAGAACGTGAGCAGCAGCGTGCGGATGTGGCTGCCGTCCACATCGGCGTCGGTCATGATGATGATCTTGCCGTAGCGCAGCTTGCTGATATCGAGCTCGTTGCCGATGCCGACGCGCAGCGCCGCGATGAGCGTGCGGATTTCTTCGAAGCCCAGGATCTTGTCGATGCGGGCCTTCTCGACGTTGAGGATCTTGCCCTTGAGCGGGAGGATGGCCTGCGTCTCGACGTTGCGGCCCTGGGTGGCGCTGCCGCCTGCGGAGTCGCCTTCGACGATGAACAGTTCGGCCTCGTCCACGTTGCGTGTCTTGCAGTCGCGGAGCTTGTGGGGCATGCTGCCGCTGTCGAGCGCGGTCTTCCGCCGCGTGAGCTCGCGCGCCTTGCGGGCGGCCTCACGCGCCTGCGCCGCGACGATGCCCTTGAGGCAGAGGCGCTTGGCCTCCTGCGGGTGCTCTTCCATCCAACTCTCGAGCGCTTCGCCCACCGCCTGGCTGACGAAGGTTTCGATCTCGGGGTTGAGCAGCTTTTCCTTGGGCTGGTTATTGAAGGTGGGGTTGGGCAGCTTGACGCTGATGATCGCGACCAGGCCCTCGCGCAGGTCTTCGCCGCTTGGCACCGGGTCCTTGTCCTTGATGATGCCGGCCTTTTTGGAGTAGGCGTTCATGGTGCGGGTGAGCGCGACCTTGAAGCCCTGCGCGTGCGTGCCGCCATCGACGTTGTTGATGTTGTTGGCGAAGCTCAGCAGCGTCTCGTTGTAGCCGTCGTGATACTGCATCGCGACTTCGCAGACCAGCGTCTGGGCCGGGTCTTCGCGCCGCAGGTACACGGGCGTGGCGACGGCGTTCTTGCCGGTCATGAGATACTGGACGTATTCGAGCAGGCCGTTTTCGGCGCGGAAGGTTTCGGAGCGGACCTTGCCGTCCGGTCCGACGCGCTCGTCCACCAGCTTGAGCGTGACGCCGGGGTTCAGATATGCCAGCTCGCGCAAGCGCGTGGCCAGCGTGTCGAAGCTGAAGGTGGTGTCGGGGAAAATCGTCGGGTCGGGCCGGAAGGTGACCGTGGTGCCCCGCACGCGCGTCGCGTTGGCCGGGATGTTGCCCACTTCGTGCAGGGGCGTCGTCACGCGGCCCTGTTCGAACCCGATCGCGTGGATCTTGCCGTCGCGGAAGACCTCCGCATCGAGGTATTCGCTCAGCGCGTTCACGCAGGAAACGCCGACGCCGTGAAGGCCGCCGGAGACCTTGTACGCCGAGCCTTCCTGCTGGAACTTGCCGCCGGCGTGGAGCTTGGTGAGCACGATCTCGATGGCGGGTTTGCCGTTGAGATTCGGATCCTCGTGCTTCATCGCGTCGGTGGGGATGCCGCGTCCGTCGTCGATCACCTGGCAGGAGCCGTCGGGCTGGATGGTGACGCTGACGAAGGTGGCGTGACCGGCCATGGCTTCGTCGATGGAGTTGTCCACGACTTCGTACACAAGGTGGTGCAGCGCATTGATGCCCGTGCCGCCGATGTACATGCCCGGACGCTTGCGCACGGCTTCAAGACCTTCGAGGACCTGGATCTGATCGGCGCCGTAGTTGCCGCTGGTCGCACCCGGGTTGCTCGCGGGCGGCACGGATGTGGTGGGGTGGCTCGGCTGGTTGGACGTGTCGGACTTGGAAGCGTCGGAAGTTGCCTTGCCCACTGCTTTCACCTCAATCAGCGCATCGGCCGGTTGAACGGCGGTATCGGAGTTGGATCGCGTGCGAGTCAGAGCGCTGTCTCCTGCCGCGTCGAAGGCTCAAAAGTCGGCCCGATTTTCCACCCAAACAAGATTCAAACTCGGGCCCGCAAAATCAATCAGGAATGATAGGCAAACCACCGGCAAAATCGGCGGAAAAGCGGGGTTTTCTTGATGATTGCCGAGCCCTGAAAAACAGGGCTTTTCGGCGTGTATTTGAGCCGGAAAAAACCGGACGGTTCGCGGGGCTCAGATCGCGCTGTTTTTCGGCGCCTTCTTGGGGCCAAAGGCCGCGCGCATGTCCGCCTCGACAAACCCTGCGGGGACGGTGCCGGCCGCGGCAAACCGGTAGAGCGCCGCGACGAGAATCATGTTCATCGCGCTGGTGACCAGCGAGAACAGGATGATGGCGAGGATCGTGAAGAAGCCGCCGATCGCGACGGGGATCCAGTGCTGCAGCCAGATGCTGATCGCACCGCCCGCGGCGACCGGGATCAGACACAGCAGGAACAACCCGATGTTGATGAGTCCAAGCCCGACGTTGCTGACCACCGCCGTGCCCCAGTTTTTCGACAGCACGGCGACCGAGCGCTTCACCGCGGTGAGTGGGCCGGCCTTCTCAACAACCAGCACGGGGACGACGAAGTAGGTCGCGATGCTCCAGGCGGCGCCCCCGAGCGCGGTCAGCAGCTTGCCGAGGAAGCCGACGCGTTCCTCGATCGCCCGGAGAATCGTGCCGACGGTCGCCGAGAGCAGTGCCCAGCCGAGAATCTGCGGCAGCAGGGCCGTGGCCGCACGCATGCCGGAAGAGAGTGTCGGTGTCCTGCCGTCGAACCGTTCCATCGCACACGAGACGAGCGCGGTGTTGAAGAAGACGACGATGGTGTAGGTCACGAAATAGAAAAGGAAGGTGAGAGCGAACCCGACGGCCCGCATGCCCGAGCTGATCTCGGGCTTCCCGTGCTGATCGGCGATGCCGCCCGACATGGCGGCGATGAGAAAGGGCGCCGCAAAGGACAGGAGCACAACAAAGCAGGTGACGGCGCTGATCAGCGGGAAGATCAGCAGTTGCTTATCCGAGCGAAGGACGCGAAAGCTCTGCTTGAGCAGTTCACCGCTGCGACGGAATAAGGCCATAGTGATCCTCCCGCCTGTTGTTGGGAATCGTTGCTGGGGATTGCAGCCCGCGCTCGATCCGCTCCGCCCATGCGGGTGGAACGCGGCTTTTCCCGGTTCGGGGCCTCAGGGAACGATCTTTACATCGCTGAACTGTTCGACGAGCATCTCGTAAAGCAGCTTGATGTCTTCATCGCCGAGGCGGACGCAGCCCATCGACTTCTGCTGGCCGATGGAATCCGGCTCGATGGTGCCGTGCAGGCCGTAACCGGTGACCGCCTTGCTTTCGCCGATGCCTTCGATACCCATCCAGTACTCGCCGATGGGGTTCTTGGGGTCGTTGGCATCGAACTTCTGGCCGGTCTGCGGATTCACCCAGTGGGGATTGACGAGCTTGCTCTTGGGCTTGATCACAAAGCTGCCGACCGGCGTGCTGTTGCCCGTGCCAAGGCCGACCTTGAACGAGCGGATGAAGGTCCACGAGTCCGGATCGTCCGGCGAACCCTGGAAAAGATCGAGCCGGTAATCACCCTTGTGGACGATCGCGTGGAACGGCCCGCGCACGAGCTTGAGTTTCTGGCCCACTTTCAGCGTGTTGCCCTTGACGCCGTTGATGCGCTCGATGAGACGCCAGTCAACCGCGAGTTCGCGATTGCGAGTGATCTTGATGAGATTGTCGCCGCTCTTGACGACGTATTCCTCGGCCATCGGGTCGCCGGCGAAGACCTTGGGAGAGAAGAGCAGGTCCGCGTTGATCGCCGCGAGCCGCTGGCGGATGCGTTCCTGATCGTCGCGCACCGCGTTGGGGTTCCGCAGGGCTTTGTTGAGCAGCGTGCGGGCGCCGAGCAGGTCGCCGGTGGCGGCCCGCTGCTCCGCGGCCTGGATCTGCTGCGTCACTTCGCTGGTGCTGCTGGTCGGCGTGAGCGTGGTCGAGCCCGGAGAAGAGGGCGAGGCCGACGGATTCGAGCCCGTCCCAGGGGTGCCGGCAGGCGTGATGGTGGTGGGGGTGCTGCTGGTGGTCGGTGCGGGCGCGGGGCTGGGCGTCAGGTCCTTGCGGGTCACATCGACCGGTGCCGGGCGGCCGGAGGAATCCGCCCCGGGCGTTGTGGTTGGCGCGAACGGAGCGGTCGGGTTTCCCGTCGGCGAAGGAGTGGAGGTCGTTTGCGAGCCGGCGGGCGGCGTGATTGGGGCGTCGGTCTTGATGGGTGTCGGGTTGGTTCCGCCGCCGGCCGGGGTGAGCGAGGGGGTGGAGCTCGCGAGCGAGGTCGCGGGGTGAACGGGCTTGGGTTCGGTGCCGGTCTTGTTGGCGACGGTCTGGGTCTTGGTGTCGCCGGGGGGAAGTGTGCTGGTCGCGGAGCGGCGATTCAGCATGGTGATGATGCCCCACACGCTGCCCGCCGCCAGTACGAGCACGGCCGCGGCGATGACCGCCTTGCGGATGCCGGTCTGGGCGGTGCGCTGGTTGTACACATACGAACGACCGATCTCGGTCTGACGCTCGGTCTGGGAAGGAAGGGCCATTCTCAACCTCCATGCAATCGATGAGCCGAATCGGCCCATTATCGACCCGCGGGCCTGCCGCGGCACAATCAGGAGCGTCGCGACCGGATTTCGCGAGTCTCGGTCACGAC
>JAFEBN010000225.1 GCA_018242645.1 Planctomycetota bacterium
GAGGCTGATTCGGCGGGTTGGGGAGTTTCTTCGGCCATCCTGGCCTCGCTTGAAGTCCAAAGGTGAACAAACAGCAGCGGCGCATCCTGCGCCGCGGGGTTGCATCGGCGACCTGAGAGGTCGCTCAAGAGTTTTCACCTGCGGGAACTGCGCGGGAGGCGCGGGGTTGGCGCACTTCGCGCAGGCCTTGCGCTCAGGGGGCGCCGACGGGCTGCTGGGCTGCGGCGTGGGAAGTGACCGAGAGCGAGCCGTTGGAAGTGACGGCCGAGGATGATCCGCCGCCGGTACCGAAGCGGAGTGTGGCGCTGCGTCCGGATTCGAAATCGCGCACTTCCACGGGCGAATCGAAGCGGAGGCGGCCGTTTGACGTGGCGAGGCGCAGATCGCCGGAGAAATTGCGGCCCAGCGCCAGGTCGATGCTGCCGTTTGAGGTGCGGATCTGCACCGGGCCCGGCGATGAATCGGTGAGGTGCACGGTGGCGGATGCGTTGGAAGTTGTCGCGAAGGCGCGGCCCCCGATGTTGATCAGATCGATCGAGCCGTTGCTGGTGTTGGCATCGGCGGCGCCGGCGATATCGCGGAGCTCGATGCGGCCGTTGGAGGTTGTTGCGTTGACATCGCCGTTGAAGTTCACGACACGGATGGACGCGTTGGACGTATCGATCTCGGCGTGACCGGAGGCGTCGCGGACGGAGACGCGCCCGTTGGAGGTTTCGACGTGGATGTTGCCGGGCGAGGGCGTATCGATGCGGAAGCTGCAACCTTCACCGGACTGAGCGCGGTTGTCGGGCCATTCCACCCGGATGTCGAGCCGGCCGGTGCCGGCGTCGGCCACGATGCGGGTCTCGTCGAGCCTCTCCTGCGTGCGGGCGCTGATGACGGCGGTGATGATCGCTTCGGAACCGGCGACGGAAGAAATATCGACGCCCCCGTTGCGGGAGCGGACATCGACCGGCGTGCCGCTGCTGACGGGCACGCGGACGGTGCGGGTTTCGGTGTACCTGGCGCTGTCGCTGGAGCCGTTGGTCACGATGATGCACCCGGGGAGCAGGAGCGCCGCGGCGCTGGTGAGTGTGAGAACCGCGAATCGGAAAGTCGCCCGGCTATTCATGAATCCTCCTGAGAATCGGGTGGGATGCCGGTTGTTGGGAGAAGGGAAGCGACGGTTGCGGGGCGGCGGCGTGATTCTGTCGGCTCCTACCCTCGACCGGTTTCGATGGCGGCGTCGGACCCACCGCAACCCCCTGCCGCCGGCCTCTTTGCTGGTTTTTCACGATGAATCGCCCGCCTCAAGATTACGTCTTCTGCCGCGCCCCCAGAGTTGAACAGGTTCGAGGCTGGCGCCCCGGCGTAGCCCGGGCGCTTTCGGACGGCAGCGAGCGCTTCCGCGACCCGGACTTTGCGCACATCCCGCCCGCCACGTTCCCGGCGTACACCCAGCAGCCCAGGGAGCGACCGGAGCGATCGCAACGGCGCTCGCGCGTGCGGGTGCGGTTCGCCCAGTCGGGCGGGTGGAACACGGCGTGGATCGACATCGAGCCGGGAACGAGTCTTTACGGGACGGGCGAGCAGCCGGGCCGGCTCAATCGCGCCGGCATCCGGCGCGACATCTGGACGACCGACTGCTTCGGCTACGAAGAGCACATGCCGTCGCTCTACCAGGCTCACCCCTGGGTTCTCGGGGTGCGGCGGGACGGGAGCGCGTTCGGCGTCATCTACGAGACGACGCACCGGGCCGTAGTGGATCTTCGGAACGGGATTTTCTTTGCGGCGCGGCACACGACGCGCGACACGCAGAGCCCGGGGGTGGTGATCATCGAGGGCACGCATCCGGGGGAGGTGCTGCAGAAACTGATGCACCTGGTGGGCCGGATGCCGATGCCGCCGCGCTGGGCGCTGCAGTATCAGCAGTGCCGCTGGAGCTACGAGACCGATGCGAAGGTGCGGGCGGTTGCGGAGGGATTCCGCAGCCGGAAGATGCCGTGCGGCGTGATTTGGATGGACATCGACTACATGTTCGGCTTCCGGTGCTTCACGTTTGACACGGCGAAGTTCCCTGATCCGCGCGGGCTGAACGATTACATGCACTCGATCGGGTTCCACACCGTGTGGATGATCGATCCGGGGCTGATGACCGACGAGCACTATCCGGCGTATCGAACCGGGAAGCAGGGCGACCACTTCGTCAAGAACCGCTGGCACCACGACTTTGTGGGCAAGGTGTGGCCGGGCCCGTGCTCGTTCCCCGACTTCACGCGCCGGCGCACGCGCGAGTGGTGGGCGGCGCTGTACCGCGATTACATGGCGACCGGCATCGACGGCGTGTGGAACGACATGAACGAACCGGCGGTGTTCGACGTTCCCAACAAGCAGATGCCCGAGAGCAACCTGCACGACGCCGATGCGGAACTGGGCGGGCCGGGCGTGCATCTGCGCTACCGGAACATCTACGGGATGCAGATGGTGCGCGCGAGCCGCGACGGCATCCAGAAAGCCAATCCGGAGAAGCGGCCGTTCATCCTCACGCGTTCGAACTTCCTGGGCGGGCATCGCTACGCGGCGACCTGGACCGGGGACAACAAGAGCAACTGGCGGCACCTGCGCTGGTCGATCCCGATGGTGCTCAACCTGGGCCTGAGCGGGCAGCCGTTCGTCGGGCCCGACATCGGCGGGTTTGCGGACAACGCGGACGCGACGCTGTTTGCGCGCTGGATGGGCATCGGCGCGCTGCTGCCCTTTGCACGCGGCCACAGCGTGAAGGACAGCGTGGATCACGAGCCGTGGAGTTTCGGCCCTGCGTGCGAACGGACCTGCCGCCTGGCGCTCGAGCGCCGGAGCAGGCTGCTGCCCCACATTTACTCGGTGTTCCGCGAGGCGCATCTGTCCGGATTGCCGGTGGCGCGTCCGCTGTTCTTTGCGGATCCGCGGGATCCGGCGCTGCGGAGCGTGGACGAGGCGTTCCTAATCGGGAGCGATGTGCTGGTGCGGTGCAATGTCTGGGAACCGGGCACGGGCGCGGGGAAAGCGCCGCTCCCGGGGGGCGAGGCGAAGTGGCTGGGGTTCGAGCCGCTGGACATGGGAGCCGCGGCGTCGAAGTCGGGACCTGTCAAGGACGAGAACCTGCCGGAGGTTTTCCTGCGCGCTGGCGCGATCCTTCCGTTGGGACCGGTGATGCAATACGACGGCGAGCGCCCGCTCGATCCGCTGACGCTGGTGGTGGCACTCGACGAGCGCGGGCACGCGGCGGGTCACCTCTATGAAGATGCGGGCGACGGCTACGGCTTTGAGAAGGGGGACTTTGCGTTCTGGCGGTTCGAAGCCCGCCAGGAAGGGAACGAGGTGGTCGTGACCGGTCGCCAGGTCGAGGGGGTGTATCCGGTGTCGCCTCGAAAGGTGGAAGTCGTTGTTCTGAGGCCGGGGTCGGCTCCGGCGGCGGGGAAGTACCGGGCCGGGTAAAGCGGCAAGGTCCGAAAGCGCGGGAGTCGCTGAAGCCACCCCCGACCAAGGCCCGATAGAGCAGAAGTTGCCGATTCTGATACCGCGGGTGCGACGATGCACCCGTGCATCTATTGGATACGCCGCTTGGCAGACGAGCCCAACAACCCCGCACCTGTTGAGAACCCCGGTCCCGCGCCCACGTGGCGCGATGCGTGGCAGTTGCCGGTGCTGGCGGTGTCCGGGCTGCTGCTGACGGTGGGCCTTGTGCTCGTGGTGCTGGCGCGTCCGACGGTGGATGTCGTTCCCAGGATCGACGAAGCGGCCAAGCTGGTGGAAGCCGAGAAGTTCGAGGACGCGCTGAAGCTCCTCAACGAGGATGTTTGGCCGCAGATCGAGCAGGGGAAACTCGGCGCCGCCGACGAGCGGCGGTACTACCTGCTGGCGGCGCGATCGATCTACGAAGCGGCGATGGAGCGGAAGCTCTCGCGCGCGGAGAACTTCGAGCACGTGATCCGCAGTTATGTGCGCGCGGAAGAACTCAAGCAGCGGCTGGATGCCAACGACGTTGAGCGGTTTGCGCTCAGCCTCATGGCGCTGGACCGGCTGGAGGAGGCCAAGCGGCGGATCGACTCGCTCCCGAGCGGGGAGCAGTCGCGACGCATCGCGCTCTATCGCAAGCTCACGACGAAGCTGCTGAACAAGCCGGTGCCGGATCAGCAGGCGGCGACCGACCTGGTCGCGTGGATGCTCTCGGAGCCGACGCTCAGCGATGCAGATCGCGTGTGGGCGATGACGCGGCAGGCTGAGCTGCGGCTCATCGGGGGCTATCGCGAAGAAGCGATCCGCGGCATGCTGCAGCAGTTGCCTCGCCTCGAAGAGGGGAATGCCGAAGAGAAGGCCGAGCTGCTGGCGCTGCTGGGCTGGGGCTACATCGAGGACGGCAAGTTCGCCGAGGCGGAGAAGTGGCTCACCCGCGCGGAGGAACTGGCGGAGGAGCGTGAGCCGCTCACCAGCCGGATCCGCCTGAACCGGGCGCGGGTGGCGGAAAGCCGCAGCGATTTCCAGGCGGCGAAAGAACAGTACCAGAAGGTGCTCGATGCGCCGGGGAGCCGCCGGTTCCGGCGCGAGGCGCTGCTGGGGCTGGCCGAATCGCAGTTTGCGCTGGACGAGATCGAGCCGTCGCTCGACGCGTATGCACGGCTGATCGATACGTTCCGTGACGAAGGCATGCAGAGCCCGATCGATCGGGAGCGTGTGGCGACCAGCGCGATGGCGCGGTTCCGCACGCGGCTCGAAGCGGGCGATGCGCGGATGGCGCTGCGGTTTGCATCGATCGGCGAATCGCTTTTCCCGCAGGGTCGCGCGCCGGCGGATGTGATGCTCGGGCTCGGCGAGGCCAACCGGCGCCTGGCGGAGGATGCGGTCGCGGAAGCGACGGGCGGGCGCCCCACCACCGCGATCGGGGATCTCGATCCGACGACGCGGAAGCGTGCACGCGAGCACTTCCTCGCGGCGGGCAACGCGCTGCGCACGCATGCGAGCATGACGGCGGGGCAGAACGGGGCGGGATATTCGGATTCGCTGTGGAACGCGGCGGACAGCTTCGACCGTGCGGGCGACCAGGACAAGGCGATCGCGCTGTTCAAGCAGTTTGCGGATGAGTTCCCGACCGATCCGCGCATGGCCGAGGCGCGTTTCCGACTGGGCAGGTGCTATCAGTCGCGCGGGGATCTGGAACTGGCGGCACGCACCTACGAAGACCTGATTGCGACGCGTGACGGCGCTCCGGGCCAGCCGGGCAGCGGCCCGTTTGCGGACGCGAGCTATGTGCCCCTGGCGCAGACGTATCTCGCGACCGGGACGCCGGAGAATATTTCTCGCGCGACGCAGATGCTGAAGGCGGTGGTCAACGGAACCGTGGTGGGCGTCGATTCGCCCGGGTTCCGGGATGCGCTGGCGGAACTGGGCACGATGTTCTATCGCAACGGCGAGCCGGAGCGGGCGATCGAGAACATCGATGAGCTTCTGCGCCGATACCCGAACGAACCCGGCATGGAACTGGCGAAGTTCCGCCTGTCGGACAGCTACCGGTTGTCTGCCGCGAAGATTGAAAAGTCGATGGCCGAAGGGATGCCCGAGGAAGAACGGCGCAGCCTTGAGAAGACGCGGAACGAGCGGCTGCAGCTGGCGGCGGCGGGATTCGACCAGGTGCGTCGGGCGCTCGACGCGAAACCCAAGGACAAGCGAAACGCGGTTGAGGAAACCTACCTCCGCAACGCGTTTTTCTACCTGGGCGACTGTGCGTACGCCCTGGGTGACTTCGACGGGGCGATCCGGGCGTACACGGCGGCACGGGACCGCTATCCGAACGATGCGGCCTCGCTGGTGGCCATGATCCAGATCGTCAATGCCAACCTGGCCCGGGGCGACGTCAAGGCGGCGCTGACGGCCAACGAGCGGGCCAAGCGGTTCTACCGAAGCCTGCCCGCGGAAGTGTGGAATGACCCCAACCTTCCGATGACCAAGGAAGACTGGGAACGGTGGCTCGACGCCACCGACCGCCTGGCGCACGGCGAGACTTTGGACCACGAACGCCCCGAGTGACGACAAAAGGACCGAGCGGAGGTCCTCATGACGCGTCCCGATGCCGGCGGCCGAATCCTGACCAAGCTCTCGGAACAGCACGACCTGCTCGCCAAGGTCGGCGAGTTGTGCCTTGCGCAGGCCCGCGTGATCGAGGAAGACGAACCGGAACAACTCGTCGCGGTGCTGGAGCAGCGTTCCAAGGTGCTGGCCAGGGCGACCGAGCTGAGCAAGGAGATCGAGTCGGACCTTACGTGCATACCGGAAAACGATGCCCAGATGCCGCTGATCCGTCAGCGCCGCCGGGCGGTGTCGGACCTGGCGCACGCGATCGCAGAAACCGACCGGCAGCACGGCGTGATCCTTGCCCGCAAGCGGGACGAGCTGGCCCGCACGCTGGCCGGGATGAACTCGGGGCGGGCGGCGGCGCACGCGTACGGCGCCGAACCGGCGCACATCAGCCCCGGCTACCAGGATCGTCACGCCTGAATGTCTGTTTCTTTCACCTCGGCGGAGCTCGAGGCCCCCATGCAGCAGAACAACACGATGTCACAAACCGCCGCGGAGGCGATCCGTCCCAACCTCTCGGCGGGTGATCTCGCCGAGCTGATGGCGGCGTTCAACACCGTCACGACACGGCTACAGCAGACGCACGATCAGCTCCGGGCGGAGGTGTCGCGTCTGACGCGGGAGCTCACCGAGGCGAACGAGCAGTTGAACCGAAGCAAGCGGCTGGCGGCGCTGGGCGAGATGGCGGCGGGCATCGCCCACGAGGTGCGGAACCCGCTTGGATCGATCTCGCTGTTTGCGCGGATGCTCAAGGACGACCTGGTCGAGAAGCCGGCGCAGCAGAAACTGGCGGAGAAAATCATCGCTTCGGCCAAGGGGCTCAACGCGGTGGTGGGCGATGTGCTCTCGTTTTCCCGCGAGTTTCGCCTGCGCGCCGAGCCGACGACGGCGGCGGAGCTGGTCGACCGGGCGCTCGAGGCGTGCCAGCACGACGGGCTCGAGGGCTGGGACCGCATCGAGATTGTCCGGAAGGATCGGAAGCCGAGCGCGGCGGCGCTCGAAATCGACCCCTCCCTGGTGCAGCAGGCGCTCGCCAACATCCTTCGCAACGCGATGGAGGCCATGCTGGAGGCCGATTCGGAGCGGAAGATTCTCACGATCGAGCCGGCGAAGCAGTCCGCGGCCGACGCGGCGGGCAAGCGTCAGTCGCTGGCGGGGATCCGCGTCACCGATACGGGGCCGGGCCTGAGCGACGAGGTGCTTCGGCGGATGTTCAACCCGTTCTTTACGACGCGCAAAGCCGGTACCGGGCTCGGCCTAGCGATTGTGCACCGGATCATGGATGCGCACGGGGGTCGTGTTGTCGCCTCGAACAACCGGGCGGGGGGCACGACCATCGAGCTGCTCTTTCCCGCCCCCACTCCGGTCCGGAATGCAGAACGCGCAGAAAGTTCTCGTGCCGAACCGCGCCGAGAGCCGATTGGAGTTCCCGAGCAGAATTTGCCGCTCGTCGCCATCGCGGTCGACTCGGATCGGAGGTTATCCGGGGCCGCGTGAAAGAAGGGGCGCGAGTACGACGGAGTCGTGCGCATGCGCAGTGTGCTCGTAGTTGACGACAAGGAACTCATGCGGGACAGCGTCGCCGGGACGCTCGAGCGAGCCGGCTTTGCCGTCGCGACCGCCCAGGATGGCCCCGGCGCCATCAACCAGATCGCGGCCAAGCGCCCCGATGTGGTGGTGTCGGATCTCAAGATGCCCGGCATGACCGGGATCGAGCTGCTGGAGCGCATCCGCCAGATCGACGACGACCTCCCGGTGGTGCTCATGACCGCCTTCGGGACGATCGAGACCGCGGTGTCGGCGATCAAGCAGGGCGCGTTCGACTACCTGACCAAGCCGTTCGAAGGTGATGAACTGGTGATCACCGTGAAGCGGGCGGCCGAGCACGGCCGGGTGCTGCGGGAGAACAAGCTCCTGCGTGCCGCGGCGGGCCTCAGCGAGACCGCGCCGGCCATGGAGGGCGGGGAGAAGTCATCGCCGGCGGGCCTGCACGGCGTCTCGCGGCTGGTCGGCGACTCCGAGCCGATGCGCAAGCTTCGCGATCAGATCCGCGCCATCGCCGTCTCGCAGGGAACGATCCTCATCTGCGGGCCTTCGGGCGCCGGCAAGGAAGTGGTCGCCCGGGCGATCCACGAGATGTCGCCCCGCAAGAACGGGCCGTTCCTTGCCGTGAACTGTGCCGCGTTGTCCGAGAGCCTGCTGGAAAGCGAGCTTTTCGGGCACGAGAAGGGCGCCTTCACCGGGGCGGACAAGCTGCGCAAGGGCCGCTTCGAGCTCTCTGATGGCGGCACGCTGCTGCTCGACGAGGTTTCGGAGGTTTCGCCCCGCATCCAGGCCAAGCTGCTGCGCGTCCTGCAGGAGCGCACGTTCGAACGCGTTGGCAGCAGCCTCTCGATCGGCGTGGATGTCCGGGTGATCGCGACCAGCAACCGGGATATGACGGCGGCGGTCGCGGCGGGCGAGTTCCGGCAGGACCTGTTCTTCCGTCTCAACGTGCTTCCCGTGCACGTGCCGGCGCTGTCGGAGCGTCTGCCCGACGTGGGCGCCCTGGCCAATCACTTCCTGTCCATCGTGTCGAAGCGCGAGGGGCGCGCCGGCCTCAAGCTGAGCCCCGAGGCCGTCCGCTTGCTCCAGGGCTATTCGTGGCCCGGCAACGTGCGTGAGCTTCAGAACATCTGTGAGCGTGCGGTCGTCTTGCTTGGACGCAGCGACACGAGCGAACCCGTCACCGTCGGGCCGGAGTCGCTGCACTCGTGGCTCAACGCCACGCCGGTGCGAGCGACGCCTTTGTCGTCGCTCAACGGGACGGCACCCGCCCTCAACGGAACGCATCCGACTCCTTCCGCCCAGGTGGAAGGCAAGCCCACGGGTTCGAGCGGGCTTTCCTCGGTCATCCGCACACTCGAGGAACTCGAGCGTGAAGCGATCATCGAAGCCCTCCACAAGTTCAACGGCCATCGCCAGCGAACCGCGAGCGCCCTGGGAATCGGTGTCCGCACGCTGGGCCTGAAACTGAAGAAGTGGAAGGAATTGCGCCTGGTCGAGGCTTCGCTGTAAGGCCCGCCCGACCGCTCTGGCTCGGGGTTTGCGACCGGACGATCGTCCATGTTCAACGACCTGACCAACTCGGGTGCGATCCCCACGCTCGCGGCGGCGCTGCGGTTTGCTTCCGAGCGTCAGCAGCTCATCGCCCACAACATCGCCAACATCGAGACGCCGAACTTCACGCAGCGGAACGTCTCGGTCTCGGACTTTCAGCAGACCCTGTCGCGGGCCGTCGAAGAACGCCGGCGCGAGACGGGCGGCGAGCACGGTGAACTGCACTTTGGAAACTCGTCCACCATCCAGGTCGCGTGCGACGGGCGCGTGATCCTCCAGCCCGCCAGGGGCCAGGAAGCTTCGCAGGGCGGCATCATGTTTCACGATCGAAACAATCGCGACCTGGAGCGGCTGATGCAGGATTCGGTTGAAAACGCGGCGTTTTATCGCATGAACGTGGACCTGCTCCGCACCCGCTTCGATCTGCTCCGGTCTGCGATCGCCCAGCGTCCGTAAGCCCGAGGGAGTGACTCATGTACGGCGCGCTCGACATTTCAACCAGCGGCATGATGGCTCAGCGGGCCCGGATGGCGGCCATCGCGGCCAACATCGCCAACCGCTCAACGATTCTCGACGACAAGGGCAACGTGAACCCCTATCGCGCCCGGCACGTGATGTTCGCTCCGGGCGACCCGCAGGCCGCCACCCCGGAAGGGCGCCGGCTCGGCGTCCATGTCGCCGCGATCGAGCTCGACAAGGGTGAGTTCAACTACCGGTGGGACCCGACGAGCCCCTACGCCATCCAGAAGGGCGAGAAGCGTGGTTACGTGCCCGAGCCCAACATCAACCCGGCGATCGAGCAGATCAACGCGATGGAGGCGTCCCGTGCGTACGAGGCCAACGTGGTGGCGGCTGAGACCACCAAGCAAATGATGAATCAGGTTCTTCGGCTGCTGGCCTGAATCACGATTTCTGGCCGGTCCGGCGCGCCGCTTGCGTGAGAATCCCCGAGACGACGGAGTTGTCGGAATCGCAGTACGCTTCGCCCGGGAAGGAGTCCGGTCCGAAGGCAACGAGGCAGAACGATGGCCGATCCGCTTGGTTTCATCTCCGGTTGTCAGCCCATCAGGCCGCAGGCGGCGCAAAGCACCCCTGCGCAGGCGAATTCGGGCCCGTCCTTTAAGGACGCCCTGATTGACAACATCAAGCGTGTGGACGAGCTCCAGCAGCAGGCCAACCGGGCGATGGAAGACATCGCGACGGGCAAGCGTGATGACCTGGAGGGCGTCATTCTCGCGACGCAGCAGGCCGATTCGGCCTTTCGCATGCTCCAGGCGGTCCGCAATCGCGTGATGGAAGCCTACGACGAACTGAAGCAGACGCGCGTCTGATTCCACGGTCGCGCAGTTTCGGCGCGGGCCAGCGCAAATTCATGGCGCGGAGAGTGCGCCCGCTTTTCAAGAGCTCTTTTGCCGCGGGCCGAAGGTAGTGTCGCAGGCCCTTGTGCCGCGGCGGATACCGCGCGCGGGGCCCCCGATGCAGGATGCATCGGCGAATCGGCAGGAGGCCCCGAGTCGTGGATCAGCTGCGCAAGACATGGGCGACGATCCAGAAGTACCTGGGGCAACTCACCCTTACGCACAAGCTGCTGGTGGCGCTGGTCGCGGTCATCGCCGGCCTTTCGCTCATGCTGGTCTGGAGCTGGTCCGCCAAGCAGGAATACACGGAGTTTCTGCCGAAGGCCGCGGACGCGGAACAGACCAAAGCCGCCGAGTGGCTGCGCAACCGGGACGTGACGATTCAGATGAAGGGCACGCATCCGTGGGTGCCGGCGGCGCGGCAGCACGAACTGTTCTCGCTCTACGCCGAGTCGGGCAATCTGCCGCAGGACACGACGATGCTGTTCCAGGGGATGCTTGAGAAGCAGACCTGGTATTCGACCCGGCAGCAGAACGACCAGACGTACAACCTCGCGCTGCAGAACGAGCTCGCCTCGGTGATTTCGAAGTTCAACGGGATCTCCAAGGCGATGGTGATCATCGATGCGCCGGACCGGCAGGGCCTGGGCGCCGGCAGCCGCAGGCCGACGGCGTCGGCCACTGTCTTTGCGGCGGGCAAGGGCGGGCTCGACCAGGCGACGGTGGATGCGGTCGCCGGTCTGATCGCGAGCAGCAAGGCCGGCCTGACGATCGAAAATGTGCGGGTGATCGACGGCAATCTTCGGCGCCAGCGCCGCGCGACGGCGCAGGAAGATCTTGCGGCGTCGACCTATCTCGAAGATGTCACGAAGTGGGAGAACACGACACGCGAAAAGCTTGTCGGGTTCCTGGGGTACATCCCGGACGTGATGGTGGCGGTCACGGCGCAGATCGATAACTCCCGGCTCAATCGCACGCGGGAGGAATATCTGCCAAAGGACAGCGGCACGATCTCGCTCATCAAGCGCGAACGCGGCAACTCGCAGACGCAGTCGAGTCCGTCGCAGGGCGGGGAGGTCGGCATCCGCTCGAACGTGGGCATGGATGTCAACAGCGGCCCCGCTGCCGCGGCGGGCAGCGCGACGAAGGAAGAAGAAAGCGAGTTCATGAACTTCCCGGGCCGGGTGCTCGATCAGATCGTGGACAACAAGGGGCGGCCGTCGATGGTCGCGGTGTCGGTGAACGTGCCGCGGGCGTTTGTTGCATCGCAGATCGCACCGCCGCCGGGTGCCGACAAGGCGCCGGACGCGGCGAAAGGGCCGAGCGACGATCAGGTCAATGCCAAGTTTGAAAAGGACATTCGTCCCAAGATCGTCGAGAGCATCGTGCCGCACATCAAGGCGATGATCGCGAGCGCCAACCCCGGTCTGAGCTCGGAAGAACTCAACAAGCTGCTGGCGGCGCAGGTGAGCGTGTCCATGATCCCGCTCGACATTGTCGCCACGGCGATGGGCGGGGGCGGATCTGGCGGGGGTGTCGCGGGCTCCGGGGGCGGAGGATCGTCTTCGCTGCCGTTTGGCGTGAGCACGGCGCTTGTTGAAAACGCCGTGCTGGGCGGGATGGCGCTGCTCGCGATGGGCATGATGGTGATCATGGTGCGTCGCGCCGGAAGCCGTTCGGAACTTCCGTCGCCCGAAGAGATCGTGGGCCTTCCGCCGGCGCTTGCGACCAAGACGGATCTGATCGGCGAGGCCGACGAGAGCGATGCGCCGATGATGGGCATCGAGGTCGACGACACGGAAGTCCGCACCGGCAAGATGCTCGAACAGGTCACCGACTGGGTGAAGGGAAGCCCGGACGGCGCCGCCAAACTCCTGAACCGCTGGATCGCCACCGAGCCCTGATTGACAGGACCGCGCATGCCCCGCAAGCCCCACGAAAAGCTGCCGGACAGTATCGAGGACGTCGAGGGCGTGACGAAAGCCGCGATCCTTTTGCTTGCGCTCGGACCGGATCAGGCGGCGGCGGTGCTGAAGGCGATGCCGTCCGAGACCGTGGAGGAAGTGACGCGCGAGCTGGCCAGCCTGGGGCGCGTGCCCAAGCGTCTGCAGAACCAGGTGATCGAAGAGTTTTACAACGTCTCGATCGCGAGCCAGTACGCGAACGAAGGCAACCTCGACTACGCGAAGGCCGTGCTGCAGAACTCGCTGGATCCGAAGCAGGCCGAGCGCGTGCTTGCGCAGATCCAGACGCAGGTGCAGAAGACGCCCTTCAGCTTCCTGCAGCGGGCGGAGAGCGAGAACCTGCTGACGTTCATCCAGGACGAGCACCCGCAGACGATCGCGCTGATCGTGTGCCACCTTGCGCACCACAAGGCGGCGGAAATCCTGGGTGGGCTGCCGCTCCAGAAGCAGATCGAGGTCATCAAGCGCATCGCCAACATGGAGCAGACCAACCCGGAGGTGATCCGGGAAGTGGAGAAGGGCCTTGAGAGCCGCCTCGCGAACATGCTTGTCCAGAGCATGGAAAAGGCGGGCGGCGTGCCGACGGTCTCGGAGATTTTGAACCTGGCGGATCGCGCGACGGAGAAGGCGATCCTCGAAGGGCTGGAGGCGGAGGACCCGGACCTGGTGGAGCAGATCCGTCGCCTGATGTTCGTCTTCGAGGACATCAAGATGGTCAATGACAAGGGCATCCAGGCCGTGCTCAAGGAAGTGGAGAACGACGAGCTGGCTCTCGCGCTCAAGACCGCGAGCCAGGATCTGCAGGAGAAGATCTTCAAGAACATGTCGGAGCGTGCTGCCCAGCTTGTGCGCGAGGACATCCAGTTCATGGGGCCGGTCAAAGTCTCCGATGTGGAGGCGGCGCAGCAGCGCATCGTCGACGTGGTGCGCAGGCTCGAGGAGGCCGGCGAAGTCGTCATCCAGGGCCGCGGCGGGGACGCCGAGCTGGTTGTGTAACCCTTCGGATCCGCCGGACTCGTCATGGCACTCATCCGTCAGTCAGACAAGTCCACCCCGCTCGCCGACGCGATCGTCTATCGGCTGGGTGACCTCGTGCGCGAGGGGACGGCGCTGCGCGAGCAGACGACGCGCCAGGTCGAGACGATGGTGGCGGAGGCGCGCGCGGAGCGCGACCGGCTCATCAGCGGCGCCCGCGAAGAAGGGCTTGCGCTCGGACGCGAAGAGGGTTACAAGGCCGGGTTCGCCAAGGGGATCGAAGAAGGGCGGGCGCAGTCGCTCGCGCAGTTCAGCGAGCAACTCACTTCGCTGCTCGCCGGATGGACACGTTCGCTGGAGAACTTTGAAAAGGACCGGGATTCCCTGCTGCTCGAAGCACGCACCGAGGTGCTTCGGCTTGCCGTGGAGATCGGGCGGGCGGTGGTAAAGCGGGAGATCGCGCTGCACCCAGGCGCTGTGGTGGATCAGGCCGACGCGGCCCTGAAAATGGTCGTGCGTCCCTCGCGCATCCGCCTGGCGGTCCACCCCGACGACCGGCCGATCATCGAGGCTGCGCTTCCGGGTCTGCTCGCGCGCTGTTTCAACGCAACCCACATCGAGTGCGGGGACGACAGCTCGCTCGATCGGGGCTCGTGCGTCGTTCGAACGGCGGGAGGAGAAATCGACGCGGGGGTTCGTGTGCAGCTTGAGCGGATCGCTGAAGCGATTGTGCCGGCCGCATCTCCGGGAGCAGCCATCGCTGCGGAAGACAACACCGCGATTATGCCTCGACCGACGTCGCCTGGTTCTGGCGATTCCCCGGAGTCGCCGGCATGAGCACGCTTTCTTCGGCCATCAGCACGGTCCATCGGACGCAGCCGCTGCTCGTGAAAGGCAGTGTCGTTGCGGTCAAGGGCATGTCGGTGCTGGTCGAGGACTTCCCGGTGCCGGTGGGTGCGATGGTGATGATCCGCTCGGCCGCGGGCGTCCGTGCCGAACCGATCCCGGGCGAAGTGGTCGGGTTCACCAAGGAACACGCGATCGTGATGCTGCTTGGGCAAACCGGGGGCATTCGCGTCGGCGACATCGTGCACGCGGAGCAATCTTCGCCCACCGTGCAGGTCAGCCGCTTCATGCTCGGGCGCGTGATCGACGGACTCGCGCGGCCGATTGATGGCCTGGGGCCCATTCGCGACCCGCACCCGGTGCCTCTGAGCCCGGACCCGGTATCGCCGATGCACCGCAAGCGGATCAACCGCGCCTTGCCCACGGGCGTCCGCGCGATCGACGTGATGACCACGCTGGGCCGCGGCCAGCGCCTGGGCATCTTCGCCGGTCCGGGCGTGGGCAAGAGCACGCTGCTTGGCACCATCGCGCGGCGCACCGCGGCGGATATCAACGTGATCGCCCTGATCGGCGAGCGCGGCCGCGAGGTGAAGGACTTCATTGAGCACGCGCTGGGTCCGGAAGGTCTGCGCCGCAGCGTCGTGATCGTTGCCACGGGTGACGAATCTCCGCTGCTGCGGCTGCGCGCGGCACGTCTTGCCTGCTCGGTCGCGGAGTTTTATCGCGACCTTGGCAAGGACGTGCTGCTGATGATGGATTCCATCACGCGCTTTGCTCACTCGCAGCGGCAGATCGGACTATCCGTGGGTGAGCCTCCGGCCACCAAGGGCTACACACCCAGTGTTTTCGCTGCAATGGCGTCGCTTCTTGAGCGCGCCGGGTCGCTCCAGTCCGGTGGTTCGATCACCGGGCTGTACACGATCCTGGTGGAAGGCGACGACATGACCGAGCCGGTTTCCGATGCGGCGCGAGGCATCCTGGATGGCCACGTCATCCTCTCCCGCAAGCTCGCGCAGAAGGCGCACTTCCCCGCGATCGATGTGCTGGACTCCGTCAGCCGCGTCGCGGACGACGTGACGGACTCTCCGCACCAGGCAGCGCGACGACAACTCCTGCGCCTGATGGCCGTGTACCGCGACGTTGAAGACCTGGTGCAGATCGGCGCCTATGCGCGCGGCTCCAACCCCGAGGCCGACGTCGCGATCGAGCTTCAGCCTGCGATCAACGATCTGCTGCGGCAGGCCGGTTCCGATGCACCGACCTTCGATCAATGCCGCAATTCGCTCCTCAAGCTCACCGAGCAGGCGAACGCGCTGCTCGCGCGGCTCCAGCGCACCAAGAGGGCGGCCTGACTAGCCCATGGCCAAGTTCCGATTCGAACTCGAAGCCGTCCTCAAGCAGCGCCTCGCTGTCGAGCGGCAGAAGCAACTGGCGCTCGCGGACCTGGAGCGCCAGCGTCTGCAGATCGAAGACAGGATCCGGGGCTACCAGGCGTCGATCACCGCCGAGAAGCAGGACCTCCGCCAGGCTCTTTCGCCGGGCTCCGGCGTCGATCCCGGCCATGTCCGCATGCAGGCCAACATGTCCCTGCACTTTGTGGGCCGGGCCCAGCAGGCGGTCTTCCAACTCGCCGCCCTGCACCGCCGGTTGGAAGCGGCCCGACGCGACCTGCTGGCGGCCACCACCAGCCGCAAAGCGGTCGAAAAACTCAAAGAGCGCCGATATGAAGCGTGGCGTGCCGCGGAAGCTGCCAAGCAAGCCGCGGCGTTGGATGAGATCGGTGTGATGGGCTTTGCCGCAAGGCAGGAGCAATCGTGAAGCGTGTCTGGACGGTCATCTCGGTGCTCGCGCTCGCCAACGTGCTGGCGCTTGCGGGCCTGGTCGGCTGGCTGCAAATCAGCGGCAGGCTGAACCGCGACCGCATGATCCGCCTTCGCGAGCTCTTCGCCCCCACCATCGCCCAAGAGCAAAAGACGACCGAAGAGACGCAGAGCAAGCAGGCAGAAGAGGTCAAAAAGGCCGCGGAGGACGCCAAGTCGCAGCGGCCGCCCATCAACGCCGCGGACAGGTTGGAACTCAGCGCCCAGGGTGAGGAAGTCCGGCGCCAGCAGCTGGCCAGCCTGGAGAAGCAGGTCGATTTGCTCCGCGCGTCGCTCGCGCGCGATAACGCCGAGGTGACCAGGGCGCGAGATCAGCTCACGCAGGATCAGGCCGCGTTTGAGGCGATGCGCAAGCGTGTGCTCGACCAGGAAGGCTCCGCCCAGTTCAAGAAGACTTTGAACACGCTCCAGGACCTCAAAGCCGATCAGGCGAAAAAAGCACTGAAAGAAATGCTGGCTATGAAGCCCGCTCCCACAGGGGCTTCCTCGACGATGCAGACGGGTACGGACCTGGTTGTTAGCTATCTGAACGCCATGGACAGCCGATCCCGCGGCAAGATCATGAACGAGTTCATCCAGGACGATCCCAAGCTGGCAGCAGACTTGCTGGAACGACTCCGGACGCGCGGCCTTGCTTTCCGCGCTCCGGAGGTTTCCGCGAAATGACCACCAACAACACGGTGCTTTCCACCCAGTCCACGGGCGCAATTCAGGCGCGGGCGAACAGCCAGAGCGCAGTCATCGCGCTGATGGGCGCAGGTTCCGCCGCGGCGGGCGGCTCCTTTGCCGACTCGCTCGATGCCGAGGCCAAGCGCCAAACCAGCCCGCAGGGCCTGTTCAGTGAGTCAAAGGAGGCTTCGAGCCCGCGCGAGAGCAAGAAGCCCGATCGCGCGCGAAAGCCCCGGGAAGATGATGACACCCAGCCTGTCGAGCCACGAACGGAGGGAACCCGCACCGAGCCGGACGCGGCCGGCGCGCCGGCACCAGAGGATCGTTTCACACTTGTTCCCACATCCGAACCACCCGCTCCTTCGCGGGCGCAGGTGACGAACGACGCGCCCGCCCAGCCGGGCGAAGTGACCGCTGCGGCGCAGCAAACGCAGCCCGAAACACGCACGGAACCGACAAACGAACGGGGCGCCGCTCGCGCTGATGAATCTGCGGTTCGCGGCCCCACCGACCCGCTCAGGCTGATCGTGCAAAGGAGCGAATCTTCCGAGGACGCGCCTGCGCAGCCGGGCGCGGTTCAGGGCAACGCCGCCGATGCGAAGGACGAAACCGCGACCAAGAACGCCACACACAGCGGCTCTCACCAGCAACCGCAGCATGGAAGCAGCGGAAACAGCTCCACGGCCAGCAACTCGGGCTTCGGGCTTGCCGGCGCCGTTGCGACCGGTCGGGCAGTGAATGCGGGAGCAGAAACAGGCCAAGATTCCGCGGCGGTGACGAGCGTGGGAGGTGCTGCGGGCACCGGCGGCGGCACGCGCGTGGGAGCGCCGCTCGATCAGGTCGCGCCGCCGCGCACCGGTCCGAATCGGCCGCTGGAGCAGCCCGTCACGCTCAAGCTGAAACTCTCGGGCCCGGCCTCGGCGCCGCAGAACTCGCTTTCCCAGGAGGAAGTGTCTGCCGCGGAAGCTCAGATCGCGCGCGGGTTGACCGCGGCGTTCCGCCAGAACACGCCCCAGGTCACGATGTGGATGTCGCCGGAAACACTCGGCAAAGTCCGCATCCACCTGACCTTTGATCAGGGCACCATCTCCGCGCGGTTCGAGGCTACCAGCGAGGCGACGAAGGACCTGCTTGCCTCCAACATGGATTCGCTCCGCAGTGCGCTGCAATCACGCGGGCTCACCGCCGATCACATCGAGGTAGTGTCCATTCCGGATTGGTCTGCCCAGGGCAGCGCCGCGGGCAGCGACAACCGCGTGGTCTCCGGCGGATCGACCTCGACTTCGGGTGAGGCCTCTCAGGGCAACAGCCAGCATTCCAACCAGGGCAAGCAGGAACACTCGGGCACCTGGAACACCATGCTGAGCAATTTCGGCACGCAGGTGGACAGCGCTAAAAACGACTCTTCGGCCGAACCGATCCCGTCCATTAATGTCAGCAAGACGCTTCTGAAGCTCCAGGCACGCCTTGAGCTCGATGCCGTCGCCTGATCCCGATCGGCACACGTCTTGCTTGCTCTCCCCACGGAGAACCCCATGCCCACGACGTCCAGCATCCAGAGCAACACCCCCACCGGCAGCTCCAAGGCCAGCGGCTTCAGCGCCCTGACCAGCGAGCAGTTCACCAAGGTGATCCTCACCGAACTCGCGAATCAGGATCCGATGTCGCCCAGCGACACCAACGCGCTGCTCCAGCAGCTTTCCTCGATCCGCAACATCCAGTCGAGCATGGACCTCTCTGAAAAGTTGGGCACGCTCGTTTCGGACAATCAGTTCGCTTCCGCCTCGAACATGATCGGCCGAGTCGTGGGCGGTGTTTCGACCGACAACACCCGCACCGCCGGCAAGGTGACTTCCATCTCGAAGACCAACGACGGCGTCTTCCTCAACCTCTCGTCGGGCAAGAGCGTCGCCATCAAGAACATGGACGGGATCATCGATCCCGCTTCGCTCACCGCCGAAGAGAAGAAGCTTCTGGGGCTTGAGTAATGGCAATCACCGACCTGTTCCGCTCGCTTGCCTCCGCGATACTACCCCCGGGCGTGGAACGCCGCTCGGGTCAGTCGCCCACCGGCGCGATCGAGGGCCAGAGCTTCGCCGATCTGCTCGCTTCGGAAAAGAGCGGCAAGCTCTCGTCCGCACGGGGCGTCAACATCCGGCCGGAGGCCGGCGTCAAGCTCAGCCCCGAGCAGCTCGCCCGCATCGGCACCGCGATCGATAAAGCCGAAGCCGCCGGCGCGCAGAATGCCCTTGTCATGATCGACGGCATGGCGCTCAAGGTGAACGTCGGCGTGCGCCAGGTGGTCGAGCAGGTTGACATGCAGAAGTCGGGTGTGATGACCGGCATCGACGCTGTCATTCCTGCGGGCGATCAAACCGGCGCCGACAGCAAGAAGTCGCTCCTCCCTTCCGTCGGATTCCACCCCAATCTGGCGAAGATCCTGCAGGGCAAAGACCAGGCCGCGGCCTGAACCAGACCCGCCCCGCTCCATGAGGCGGGGCCACGCGGGAGGATCCCGCGTCCGATTTGCTGATCCGATGGACGAACCGCGCGGAGCCGCGGCAAGGCCTCAAGGAATCCGCCCATGGCCTCCACGACCGCTCTGTTCACCGGCCTGTCGGGACTCAACGCCAACTCTCGTCTCATTGACGTGATCGGCAACAACATCTCCAACGTCAACACGACCGCCTACAAGTCAAACCGCCTCCAGTTCAGCTCGATGTTCAATCGCACGTTCAGCATCGGCAGCGCGCCGGGCGTGAACACGGGCGGCACCAACCCCGGGCAGGTGGGCCTGGGCGTGCAGGCCGCCGGCACCCAGCGCAACTTCCTGAACGGTGCGATCAACGCCACCGGTGACTCCCGGGATATGGCGATCGAAGGTGAAGGCTTCTTCGTCGTGCAGCGCGCCGGAGGCGAACAGGTTTATACCCGGGCGGGTTCCTTCCGCCCCAACAGCTCCAACGAACTGGTCACCATGACCGGCGAGCGCCTGATGGGTTACGGCGTCGATGCGCGATTCAACATCGACAAGTCGACGATCAGCCCCGTCTCGATCCCCCTTGGCGCGCTCACCATCGCCGAGCCGACCTCGCTCGCGACGCTCTCGGGCAATCTCAACAAGAACGGCTCGCTCCCGACCCACGGCGCTTCGCTCACGCTCCAGGCAAGCTCGACCAACGCCTTCGGCGTTGTGACCGGTGCCAGCCCGGCTCCCGGCGCCGGCAACGTCGTTGAAACGACCACGCGCCTGGTCGATATCGACGACCCCGCCATCGCCGGCACCACGACCGCCCTGTTCTCCGCGGGCCAGACCATTCGATTCAGCGGCGCCCAGAAGGGCGTGACCTCGGTCAACGCGAAGAATCTGCCGGACGCATCGCTGCAGATCACCAGCACGACGACGATGCAGGACCTGATGAACTTCCTGCAGAACGCCTATGGCATCGTGGGCGGGCAAACGAACCCCGACGGGGCAACGACCGGCATCACGCTCAACCCCGCGACCGGCGTGCTCTCGATCGTCGGCAACACGGGGACGATGAACGACATCACGTTCAATCCCGCCAATCTCAAGCTCGAGGATGCGAGCGGCAACCAGGTGCAGTCCGCGCTCTTCAGCGCCACCAAGAACGGCGCGGCCGACGGCGAGAGCGTCCGCACCAGCTTTGTCGCGTACGACTCGCTGGGAACGCCCGTCAACATCAACGTCGGGTTCACGCTCGAATCCACGCCCGGCGGGACGGGCTCCAACTGGCGCTGGTACGCCGAATCCGGCAACCCGTACAACGGTTCGATCAACCTCGGATCCGGCGTCGTGAGCTTCGGCTCGACCGGCGCGCTGCTTACCAACACGCCGCTCTCGATCTCGGTTGATCGCACCGGCACCGGCGCCATCACGCCGCTCACGTTCAACATCTCGCTCTCGTCGGGCCAGGGCGGCGTGACCGCGTTTGCCAATAACAACGGCACCTCTTCGCTGCAGGCCCAGCAGGTCGACGGCGCCCCGATCGGCACGCTGCAGAGCTTTGCCGTCGGCGACGACGGAATCATCACCGGCGCATTCACCAACGGCCTCTCCCGCACGATGGGCCAGGTGGTGCTCGCGAAGTTCTCCAACCCCGAGGGACTTGTCGACCTCGGGAACAATCTCTATCGCGTTGGTCCCAACAGCGGCACCGCCGGCATCGCCACGCCGCTTGACCTGGGGACCGGCAAGATCGTGGGCGGGGCGCTGGAACTCTCCAACGTCGATCTCGGCTCGGAGTTCCTGGGTCTGATTCTGGCGCAGACGGGCTACTCGGCCTCAACCCGCGTGATCCGAACGACCGACGACCTGTTCCAGCAGCTGCTGTCGCTGGGCCGCTAAGCCCCCTCCGGATTTCTGTCCATGCCGATCTTTGCGATTCCGACCCTGCTCGCCCAAGTCGCCGAAAGCCCCGCCACGGCCGCCTGGCTTTTCGTGGGCTGTGCCGTTTCGTCGCTCCTCGCGCTCGCGCTGGTTCGCCTGCTCCGCCTCGACGCGCTCGCACGCGCCGTCCTGGCCCCGCAGCCATCCCGGGCTGAAATCGTGCAGCGCCTCGAGCAGCTCGCGCGTCACTCGGCTCGGCGTGACACCCGGGCGATCCGTCGCACCGGCGACACGTGCTCCTGGCGCCTCTTCCGCCGCGGCGCGGAGCTCCTGGCTCAGGGTGCGCAGCCCGCCGACATCGCTCACAAGCTGGAACACATCGCGCAGGTGCTCACGGCCCGAAAGTCGCGCCGGCTGAAGCGCATCAGCGCCTTCAGCTGCGGGCTCGTCGTTTTTCCGCTGTTCGTCGTGCTGACGCACGCGGCGGGAGCGATCGGCCTCGTACCAGCGACCAGCGAATGGGTCGCGGGCGCCGCGTTTGTCGGGGTCCTGGGCCTCTTGATCACCTCTTCGGTTGCACGGTGGCTCAGCGAGCGCGCCGAAGACGGGCTTGCGGCACGAACGCTCGAGACCGAGGCGCTCATCTTCGGCCTCTCCGCGATCTGCGGCGGCGCGGGGCCGGAAGAAGTCGGGTCCATGACTCGCCTTGTGCTGGGGATGGCCCCCGCAGAAACTGCGCTCCGCCGAGCCGCCTGAGCGTCCGAAAACAACCGGGCGTCCAACTGTTCCAGCCCGAGGTCTCCCGGGTTCTCTCCCGTACACATCGCCGCTTGAGTCCGCGCCCGCTCGGGCCGAAATCACCCTCCGAAGCCCGAAGGACCGGGCGCGGAGGGTGTCATGGCCGACGAAAAGGACTCGAAAGCTCAGGGCGAGGCGGGGGCGCCAGCCAAGGGCGGCTTGCCGATCAAGACCATCGCGATTGTCGCCGTCCTCATGATCGTTGAGGCCGCGGCGGTGTTCTTCGTCGTGGGTTCCACCATGCGGAAGCCGGCGGAGTCCAAGGCCGGCGAACTCCATGGGGAAGAAGAAGCCAAGCTCGATGCGCTGGTCGAACTGCCCCTTGTCGAAGACAAGTTTCAGAACATGACCGGCGGGCAGGCATGGATCTGGGATGCCGCCGTGTATGTCAAGGTCAAGAAGCGCGACGAGGAGAAAGTCCTTGAGGTGCTCCAGGCCCGCTCGGCGGAGATCAAGCAGGGCATCGCGTACATCTTCCGGCGCGCCCAGCACAGCCAGTTGAAGGAACCCGGTCTTGAGACGATGAACCGCGAAATCAGCGCGTACATCAACGAGATCGTGGAAAAGGCCCCGGACGGCACCAGCCGCATTGATCGGGTGCTGATTCCCAAGTGCCGCGGGTTCCCGGCGAGCTGAGCCGATTCTCTGAAACCGGACAGGGGTACTCTGGTATGCCACGCGTGGAGCGGGGCGGGCCGGAGGAGCTGTCTTTGAACAAAATCACCTTTGCGTGGCTTTCGATCGCGGCGGTCGTTTCTCTTCTCGGCGGGGGATGCACCTCCGCGAGCACGGCTCCACCACCGCCTGCGCTGACTGCGCAGCAGACGGCAAAGAACGTGGAATCGTTCGATGTCGTGCACGCTCGCATCAAGGAACGGAACTTCGATACCGCGAAAGTCGGCCCCGAATGGGACGCCAAGCACGCCGAGCTCCGCCCGAAGGTGGAACAGGCCAGGACGAATGCCGAGGCCCGGGAGGTCTCGAACCAGTTGATCGCGACTTTGCACCAGTCGCACATGGGCGTCATCCCCGGCGACGCGTACGACGATGCGCCCGATGCCAAGGGAAGTGAGGACACGTCGGGCGAGCCGGGGTTTGAAGTGCGAGCGATCGAAGGCCGCCCGGTGGTGACTCGCGTCGTCGCGAATTCGCCCGCGGCCGGCGCGGGCGTCAAGCCCGGCTGGGTCCTGGTCTCGGTCGATGGCAAGCCGCTCCAGCCCACGCTCGACAAGCTCACGCGCGCACTGAAGGGCCGGCGGGAATCGGGGTTGATGATCTCCAACACGCTCAACCACGCGACGCGCGGCCCCGAGGGCAGCACCGTGACGATGGTTTTCCTGGACGATCAGGACAAGGCGGTCGAGTTGAAGATCCAGCTCCGCGAGCCGCCCGGCAAGCCGATCAACTTCGGCAACCTCCCCACCATGTTCATGGAAATCGATCGCACGGCGCGGGTACCCGGCATCGGCTACTTCTGGTTTTCCATCTGGTTCGACCCGCCCAGGCTCATGACCGAGTTGCAGGAAGCCGTGCTCGCCTGCAAGGACTGCGAGGGCTTCATCATCGATCTCCGGGGGAACATCGGCGGCATCGGCGCACTGGCGATGGGTGTCGGCAGCTGGTTTGTTGACAAGCCGAATCAGCAGCTTGGCACGATGATCACCCGTGACTCCAAGCTCAACTTTGTGCTCAATCCGCGTCCGAATTCCTTCGGCAAGCCGCTCGCGATCCTCGTCGATGAAATGTCGGCCTCGACCTCGGAGATCTTCGCGGGCGGAATGCGTGACATCGGGCGTGCCCGCGTGTTCGGGTCGCCCACGCCCGGTGCCGCGCTGCCCTCCACGGTGGAAGTTCTGCCCAACGGCGATCGCCTGCAATTCGCGTTTGCCAACTACATCAGCGCCAAGGGCGAGGCGCTGGAAGCCAACGGCGTTCCGCTCGATGAGCAGATCAGCCGTACTCGGGCGGACCTGCTGGCGGGACGCGATCCGGTGCTCGATGCCGCGGTCGCCTGGATCCGCTCGCAGGCCGCGGCACGCTGAGAGGCCGCCAAAGATTGTCCGGAATCCCCCGTACGCCCACTCAAGGAAAGTCCATGAAGCTGCACACTGCGCGTCTTGTTGCTCTGGCCGGTCTCCTGGTTTCGACCAGCGCTTTGGCCGGCGACCCCGCCCCGGCTCCAACCCCGGCTCCGGCTGCCTCCGCCCCTGCGGCACCCGCGGCGGATCTGCCTTCGGCCAAGTCGCTCATGGAAAAGTACATCACGGCGATCGGCGGGCGTGAAAAGCTGCAGGGTGTGAAGTCCCGCCAGATGACACTGAACATGGACATGCCCGCCAACGGCATGAAGGGGACGGTGCAGGTCTATCAGGCCCCGCCCGCGATGGCTTATTCGGAGACGGAGATCGCCAACATCGGCAAGTTCCTGCAGGGGTCCGACGGCGAGACCGTGTGGGAATCGAACATCATGATGGGCACGCGCATTCTCAGCGGGAAAGAGCGCGACAACTTCCTGCGCGGTCTGCGCTTCAACGCCGATTACGACTACGAGGACACCTACAAGGAAATGACCACGACCGGTGCGGACAAGGTGAATGACCGCGCGGTGTATGTGGTGGAATTGGTTACCAAGGAGGGTCAGAAGGAGACCCGCCTGTTCGATCAGGAGACGGGCCTGCTCCTGGTCTCGCGGGCGACGATGCCTTCGCAGATGGGCGATATCGCCAGTGAGACGTTCTTCTCCGACTATCGCGAAGTCGACGGCATCAAGATGCCGTTCAAGCAAACCGTGAAGGTGATGCAGAATGAGATGGTCACCACGGTCGAGAAAGCGGCGCTCAACGTTGAGATCCCCGCGAGTCGCTTCGAACTTCCCAAGGAAGTGAAAGACCTCCTCGAAAAGCAGAAGGCCGACGCGACCAAGGCACCCGCGCCGGCGCCCGCCACGCCCGCCCCGGCGGAACAACCGAAGTAAGTTTGCGGCAGTCAAAGCGAACGGACACTGCGTGACCCAGGCGCCCCACCAACCCCTTTCCCCGGAAGGCGCCCCCAAGGTCGAGCTGCCTGATGAGTCTGCGCTCATTGCCAAGCTGAAAGCCGGCGATGCCGCGGCGTACGAGCGGGTCGTCCGCGAGATGGGTGGTCGCATGCTGGCGGTGGCGCGGCGCATTCTCGTGGATGAGAACGAGTCGCAAGACGCCGTTCAGGATGCCTTTGTTTCGGCCTTCCGCAACATCGGGAAGTTCGAAGGCAACTCCCAGCTCGCAACCTGGCTTCACCGGATCACGGTGAACGCCTGCCTCATGCGGCTGCGGAAAAAACGCCGACAGGATGAAGTGTCGCTGGATGGCCTGCTCCCGTCGTTCGCGGCGGACGGGCACCCGGCGCACGCGGTTTCGGCGTGGAAGCATGCCCCTTCCGGGGAAGAGCTTGCCGAAACGCGAAACAGCATCCGGGCGGCGATCGAAAAACTCCCCGAGCATTACCGAATCGTGCTGGTGCTGCGGGACATCGAAGGTTTGGATACCGCTCAAACCGCGGAGTTGCTGGAGACGACCGAGGCGGCGGTGAAGATCCGGCTCCACCGGGCGCGGCAGGCTCTCCGCGAGTTGCTGGATCCGTCGTTTCGGGATGAGGGTCACGAAGGCTGAAAGCCAGGAGTGGATTGCGTGTCAGCGGGTGCGCCCAAAGAATTCAGCGATCTGGTCTCCCGGCTGGAGTCGGGCGGGAACATCACCTGCCGCGACTGCAGCGAGTTCCTGATGGCCTACCTGGATTCAGAGCTCGGCACCGACATCCGTACGCGGTTCGAACAGCATCTGGACCGCTGTTGTTCCTGCCGGAACTACGTCGAGTCGTACCGACAAACGGTTCAGCTCGCGAAGGAAGCCTGCTGCCCCAAGGCCAACCCGCACTTGGGCAAGATGCCTCCGGAACTTGTGTCGGCGATTCTGTCGTCGCTGGGTTGCCCGGGCGGTCCCAAAAAGCCGTGATCTGCCGCCCCGTTCGCCGCTCGATCGTGGCGTGAAAAACGGGCCGGAAGCTCTTGAAACAACTACAGATGGAAAAACGTCAGGGCGACGCCTCCGGCGGCCGATGGTGGTGTTTTCCACCCAGTCCCGCCGGTTTCCCGCTTGCCTGAAAACGACCCCATTTCTCGCCGATGCGAGGCATTGGCCCGCGATCCGTCGCTCTCCGCAGCGGTCGGGTTGCTTGCCGCGGTTTTTGATTGTCCGCTGGCGGGCATTTCCTTCCGGCACGAAGGCAAAATCTGGAGCGGCCCGACGGTTGGCTGGCCGGGCGGATGGCGGGTGGCTGACGGAACGCTTTGCGGCACGGTGCTGACAAGTCAGGGCGTGGTGTCGGAGCCCGCGGTTCTACAGAACGGCGCGGTGCGGGATCCGCATCTCACGCACGAATCGGGTGCGCGGAGTTACCTCGGCGTTCCACTGGATGGCGCGGCGGCCGTTTTTGTCGCCGATCGCAAGCCCCGTGTCTGGCCGGCGCACGAAGCAGCGCTGCTCTCGCGTCTCTCGGGCCGCATTCTCGAACTTCTTTCGCGGATGCACGCCCAGGGCGTCTCTTGCGCGCCGAGCATTGAACTCTGCGAGGCGGACCTCACAGCGCGAGCGACACCGATAGGCACCTGGTCGCTCGATGCTCGCACGGGCGTGCTGTCTTGGTCGCCGGAGGTCCATCAGATTCATGAGGTGCCGCCCGACTTTGAGCCCGGAGGGCTGCACGGCACGGCGGGCTTTTACCCCGGCGAAGCGGGGCGGCAGATCCTGGAACTGGTCGAACGGGCGCTCACGCTTGGCGAGAGCTACGAAGCCGAACTTCCGTTCGTGACGGCCAAGGGCCGGTCGCGCTGGGTCCGCACGATCGGCAACTGCGTCTTTGAAGGGGATCGCTGCGTCGGCCTTCGCGGCTTCTTTCAGGACATCACGGACCGAAAGGCGAACGAGGACCGGTACAAGCTGCTGGCGGAAGCCACGGACGATCTTGTCAAACTGACAGACAAACGGGGGACCACGCTTTACGTCAGCCCCTCGGTGCAGCGAAAACTCGGATGGACGTCGGAAGAGTTCGGCTCGATGCCCTGGCAGGACCGCGTGCATCCCGAAGACCAGGGAACGGTCGAGCAGATGCGCCAGCAGGTGCAGAGCGGGATCAAAGCGAGCGCTCGGTACCGGGCTATCACGAAGTCGGGCCGGATGATCTGGCTCGACGTGCGCGGCATTCCGGTGCTGAGCCCGGGGGGCGAAGTCGCCCACATTGTCTGGACCAGCCGCGATGTCACGTCGCAGGTCTTCCTGGAGGACTGGCAGCGTGACCGCATCGGCATGCTCGAGATGATCCTCAGCGGCGCGCCGCTGCACGAGATCTTCAACAACCTCGCGGCGTTGATCGAAACGCTGCGACCCGGCGCGCGGGCCTCGATTCTCACGACCGAGCAGCGCGGGGAGCTTCTGGTCCTGCGCGACGCCGCCGGCCCTTCCCTGCCGACAAAGTACCGCCAGGCGGTTGACGGCGTTCCCGTGGGTTCCACGGTCGGAAGCTGCGGCGTTGCGGTGCACGAGCGTCGCCGCGTGATTTCTCCTGATCTGTGGAATGACCCCAACTGGGCGTCAGTCGGGGAAGCGATCCGGGAACTCAACCTGCGCTCCTGCTGGTCGGAACCGTTCTTTGCGCCCGACGGCACGCCCCTTGGCACGTTTGCCATGTACGGCGAAACACCGGGGCAGCCGGACAGCACGGAGATCATGCTGATTTCGGAGGCCGCCAAGCTGTGTTCCATCGCGCTACAAAAGCAGCGAAGCGACGAGAGCACCCGTCACGCGCTTGCGGATCTGGCATCCGCGAAGGAATCGCTCGAACGGCAGTCGGAAGAACTTCTCCGGCGCAACAACGAGCTCGCCGCCGCGATCGCGGATTCGGAACGCCTGCGTCGCCAGGCCGAACTCGACGCCGTTGTGGCGCAGGAACTCCGCAAGCGTGCGGATGATGCGAACCGCGCCAAGTCGGACTTCCTCGCAAACATGAGCCACGAGATCCGGACGCCGATGACGTCCATCCTCGGCTTTGCGGACCTCCTGACCGACCCCGCCCACCGCGAAGAATCGGGGGAGGAATTCGTGCGTGCGATCCATCGCAACGCCGAGCACCTGCTTTCGGTCATCAACGACATCCTGGACATCACCAAGATCGAGGCGGGCCGGATCTCGGTCGAACGCATCGAGTGCTCCCCCGCCACGATCGTGCACGACGTCGCCAGCCTTATGACGGGCCGCGCCGCCGAAAAAGGCATCTCGCTCGAATTCTCGTTCGACGATTCCGTGCCCCCCGTGGTCATCACCGATCCGACGCGGCTGCGCCAGATCGCGATCAACCTGGTGGGCAACGCCATCAAGTTCACCGAGGACGGACGCGTCCGCGTGCTGCTCGAGTATCAGCCCGAACCCAAGCTGCACAATGTGGGCACGCTGCTGCTGCGCGTGCAGGACACCGGTATCGGCCTCTCGCCCGATCAGCTCGCGCGCCTGTTCGAAGCGTTCGCGCAGGCCGACCCTTCGACCACGCGGAAGTTCGGCGGCTCCGGTCTTGGGCTGGCGATCAGCCGCCGCCTGGCGCGCTTGCTCGGGGGGGATATCTCGGCCACGTCCGAAGTGGGACGGGGATCGGAGTTCGTGCTTCGCCTGAATTGCCGCTTGAGCGAGGGCGTGCTCCCCGTTGCTCCGGACGTCCCGGAAACGCCCGCGAACTATCGCATCTGCGGGCGCATTCTGCTCGCCGAGGACGGACCCGACAACCAGCGGCTGATCGTGCACCTGCTCAGGCAGGCCGGCGCCGAGGTCGTGACGGTCACCAACGGGAGCCTCGCGCTCGAGCAATGCCTGGACGAATCCCGCGCCGGCCGCGCCTTCGACCTGGTCCTGATGGACATGCAGATGCCCGTGCTCGACGGATACGCCACGACGCGGGAACTGCGTGCCGCGGGATACACACGCCCGATCGTCGCGCTGACCGCCAACGTGCTCACCGAGCAGCGCCGAAGAGCGATCGAAAGCGGTTGCAACGACGTCATCGAGAAACCAATCGAGCGCCAGCGGTTCCTCAGCGTCTGCCGTGAGTGGATCGCGGCGGCAACAACCACCGCAAAGACCTGACACCGCTCAGCGGCGGCAATCGACTTCGAACGCCCTGGAATCCGTACCGCCCTCGCCCACTCGAAACCGGACCGGCTTGCCGCACTTGGGGCAGCGGGCTTCATACGCGTCGCCCGCACGATTGCGGTACACACGCACGTACGTCGGGCCACACAGAAAAATGACCTGCAGAAACGGTCGACGCTCCGGCGATGGCGGCGCGGCGTCAGACTCTCGAATATCCAGGTATCGCGGCTCCACGCACTGCGTGTATCGGCACAGACGACCACCCGAGGCAAGCGCCGGCTTGCCCGCCCGGAACCCGAACAGAAACGCCCCTGAGTGGATTTTCACCACTGCCGGTTGTACAGTGCCCGGTAACTTACGTCCGGCGACAGGCCGGCCACAGCCCCGATTCACGGGCGGGCGCAGGCTCGGACGAATAGTGTTGTTGGAAAGTTGGTTTCGCGCGTTTCATGTCTTTGGCAGTATCCCCCAGTTCCCTGACGATCCTCCCCGACCCGCCGTTGCCGCCGACGGGCATTGGCCTCATTGCCGGGGCAGGTCTGCTTCCGATCAAGATTGCCCAGGGGCTTCGTTCCCAGGGCCACCGCGTCCACGGGCTTGGCCTGGCCAACCAGTACGACCCGCAGCTCCCCCGCCTTTGCGAAACGTTCGCCGAGGTCGGCGTGCTCCGCCTGGGAACGTGGGGCAAGATCCTGCGGGATTGGGGCGTCCGTCACGCCATCATGGTCGGCCGGGTCGACAAAGCCAAGCTGATGCACGATCCCTGGCGGATCGTCCGCAACCTGCCCGATCTGCGCACCCTGCAGATCTGGGTCAACCAGCTCCGCCATGACAAGCGGTCGCACAAGGTGCTCCGGGCGGTCGCCGATGAGCTCCACCGCTTCGGCGTCTCCCTGCTCGATTCCACGCTTCCCATTCCCGACGAACTCGCACACGTCGGCGTGATGACGCGCACGCAGCCCAGCGCCGAGCAGCGAGCCGATATCGATTTCGTCTGGCCGATGATGTCCGAACTGCTCCGCTTCGACATCGGTCAGTCCGTCGCCATCCGCGAACGCGACGTCATTGCTGTCGAAGCCGTTGAAGGCACCGACCGGATGATCGAGCGCGTCGCCCGCCTTTGCCGCGCCCGCGGCTGGACGCTCTGCAAGGGCGCCCGCGCCGGCCACGATCGCCGGAGCGACGTTCCCACGATCGGCGCCACCACCATCGAGAAGATGGCCGCGGCTGGCGCCGGCTGCCTGGCCCTTGCTGCCGGCGATGTCATCATGCTCGAAAAAGAGCGCGTCATCGACCTGGCGGATGAGCTGGGAATATCGATCGTCGGCGTTCCGTCGATCGTCTGAACCCCTGCAAACAATCCGGCGTGGAAGAGCCCTGTCCGTATGTCAGTCGAGGCGGCCTCAAGCTCGCGCATGCGCTGCGGGCATTCGCGATCGACGTGCGCGGCCTGCGCTGCGCCGACCTGGGCTGCTCAACCGGAGGGTTTACCGACTGCCTGCTGCAGCACGGCGCCCGCTCGGTGGTGTCGATCGATACGGGCTACGGCCAGCTCGCCTGGAAACTCCGCAAAGACCCGCGTGTCACGGTGCGCGAGCGGACCAATGCGCTGCATGTCGGCGCGCCGGAAGAACCGGTCGACCTCGTCGTCGTTGACCTGGGCTGGACCCGGCAGAAGCTGCTGCTCCCGGTCGCGCTCCGGTGGCTGGCGCCGGGCGGGCGCATTCTCACGCTGATCAAGCCCCACTACGAACAGGACGGCCCCCGACGCGAACGGGTGGTGCTTACCCGCGATGAGGGCGCCGCGATCACGCAGCGCGTGTGCGATGAGTTTCCACGCCTGGGAGCGGCGCTCGCCGGACTGACAGAATCGCCCGTGCTGGGCGGGGCCAAGGAAGGCCAGAAGTCCAAAGGAACAGGGAACGTCGAGTGGCTCGCGCTGCTCACACCGGCGCCGACGTCTTCCAGCCTTCAACCTCGTCCGCCGGGTTGAGCTCTTTCCACAGCCGCTCGAGCAGCGGCTGCAGGTTGGTCCGCGCCGCGCCGGAAATCGCAAGCACGTCGCGATCCAGTCGCAGCTCGAGCTCGCGGCAGATCCGCTTGATCTCTTTCTCCCGCGCCGCCTTCTCCGGGATCAAGTCGATCTTGTTGATCACCACGAGCTCACGCTTGTCGTAGAGCGCCTGCGAGTGACGCCGCAGTTCCTCGCGGATCATCCGGTAATTCTCCACCGGGTCCGACTCGTCCGCAGGCTGGATATCCAGCAAGTGCACCAGCACGCGCGTGCGTTCGACGTGCCGGAGGAACTCCAGTCCCAGCCCCGCGCCGTCCGAAGCACCTTCGATCAGCCCAGGAATGTCCGCGATCACGATCCGCCGGTGCGCATCGATCTCGGCGATACCCAGCTGCGGGCTCAGCGTGGTAAACGGATAGTCGGCGATCTTCGGGTTTGCCCGCGTGAGCGCCGCCAGGAGCGTGGATTTCCCCGCGTTGGGCTTGCCGAGCAAGCCGACATCCGCGATGAGCTTGAGTTCCAGGCGCAGGTTGAGCAGTTCGCCCTTCTCACCCGGCGTGGCCTCGCGCGGGGCCTGGTACGTGGAACTCTTGAAATGCTCGTTGCCGAATCCGCCCTTGCCGCCCTTGGCGATGACGACGCGCTCGTTGGGCTGCATGTCGTGGATCAGGTCGCCCGTGTCGTTGTTGAACACCAGCGTCCCGGGCGGCACCCGCAGTTCGAGATCCTTGCCGTCACCGCCGTGGCACTGCTTGGCCCCGCCGTTCTCGCCGGGCTGGGCCTCAAAGCGGTGCTGGAAACGAAAGTCGAAGAGCGTGGAAAGGCCCTCTTCGCAGACGAAGACAACCGACCCGCCGCGGCCGCCGTCGCCGCCGCTGGGTCCGCCCTTGGGAATGAACTTCTCGCGCCGGAAGGAAATGTGACCATTCCCTCCGTCGCCCGCCTTAACCGTGATGAGTGCGCGATCGACAAACACGCCCGTAGGGTACGTCCGTGCTTGCTGCAGACGCAAAGATTCCGCGGATCACGCGGCGCGACGGTAACGACCCGACCCCAGACCGCGCAGCAACCGCTCGCGATCCCCCAGGCGCGCATAGCCGGTGATCGTCATGGCCATCCTTGCCGGACCCGGCTCCGAATCATCGAGCCAGACTACGTTGCCAAAGACGATGATGTTGCGCTCCGAGCCCTTGAGGTCGGTGATCGGACCGTCGCCCGCCGGGAGCGTGATCTGCATCGTGACCCGCGTGCCGGGCTTGACCGGGTGGTCGAGCTCGAAGCGCACCCCGCCTTCGGAGATGTCGTACGCGTGTCCTTCGAGCGGCTCGCCGCTCACCACGCCGTCGGCCGGCCCGACTTCCCGCACGCAGACGGGCGTGTACATGGGCTGGAGCGCAAAGCGTTCGAAGCGGCGGCGGTTGAGGGCGTTCATGCACAGTCTCCCGAAAAGCGCCGGAGCGCTCGGATCACTTATCGCCCCGACCGGGCCCGAGCTTGATGCCGAGAACCAGTTCTTCAGGTCTCATAAGTTCCGCCTCAACCGTTCCGCCTTTGCTGCGAATAGCCTGCGGCACGCAATGACGCGATTCGCCGATCCAGCTCCGTCCCCCGCTGCCCGACCGGCTGCCGTTCCCGTCTTCGCTCGCCCGCCGCGATGCGAGTCCTGCGGATACGAGCTGGGCGCCACGCTCGATTCCGGCGGACCCGCGGCCCCCTGCCCCGAATGCGGAACGCCGGCCTGGCGCAGCTCCCCGGCTCTGCGCCCCGGAAGCCCGTGGCAGCAGAAGCCCGGCGTCGGCTCTTTCTTTTCCACGCTGTGGCTCACCGTCGCGAAGCCATTCACGGTTTTCCGTGCCGCCGACGTGTCGGGACGCCGCGCCCGGTCGCTCCTGATCGCCCAGTGTTCGCTCGCGTCGCTCGCGTTTCTTTCACCCTGGAGCGGCGTATTCGTCGCCGACCCGGTCCGGCAGCTCCGCTTCGCGCGTTCGTTCACGCGTATCGCCCAGATCCTGGGCGCCGTGGGCGCGGAGTTGCTGCTGCTGACCTGCTTCCTGCTCGCGGCAACCTGGGCTATTGCGTGGACGCTGCGGGGTTACGCCCGCGCACGAGGATGGAACGCCGATGCCGCGACCATGCGCACGATCGTCGCGCACGCCAGTATCGGCTGGACGGTCGTGGCCGGCGTGGTGTGGTCGATGCTGACGGCCTGGTTCATCGCGACGCTGATCGTCTCTTCAAGCGGGAGCCCCGCCGCGGCGCGTGTTCTGGGTGACGCTTCCGGCTGGCTCTCAACTGCGGGAAGCCGGTACGGGTTGCTGCCGCTACCGGTGCTCGTGTTCGGATGCGGGGGCGTGCTGGTCGCGAAGATGACGATGAACGGTCTCTCCGCATGCCGGTTCGCGAACGCGCCGGCGACCCTGGGTGCGTTCAATGGTGGGGCTGAACAGGCCCTTCCGTCCCCACCGTCGCCCGCTGCTGCGTGAGAGAGAATCCTGTCCGAAACCTCCTCCAAATCTGCCGCGATGCAAGCGCTGCTGTGCGAGCGCTGCGGGTATGACCTTTCGGGCTCACCCGCGGGAGGCGTCTGCCCGGAATGCGAACTGCCTGTCTCGGAATCACTGCCGGAACGCCGAACGGGAACAGCGTGGCAACAGGCATGGATCGGCGCGAAAACCAGGTTGCCTCAGGCCTGGCTTCTCTCGACCGTTCGAGGGCTTTTCACGCCGGGGGCGCAGCTCAGGCGTGCGACGATCGTCGCACGCGGCGCACGAGGGCTGCTGTGGATCAATCTCCTGATCGCTTCAACCGTGCTGACGCTGCAGAGCGCCCCCACGGTCGCGGCTCTGACGGTGAGCTACTGGCCGTCATGGTTGACGTCGCCCGCGGTCGCGCTCGGACCCACATGGCGGTACGGTGCGGTGTTGCTGACGCTCGCACTGTGGGCCTTGCTGCTTCGTTTTCTGGTGGGGGTCGAACGCTTCGGCATTCACTTCTACGCCGCGAGGCGGTTCTGGCGGATCGGCTCGGTCTTGTCGCTTTTGGGAACGTCGCATGCGTCGGGCGCGTGGATCGTCGCCGCACTGGGCGCCCGGATGCTGCCGATCGCAACGGAAGGACTGGCGAGGATCCTTCCCCCGTCACTGGCGGTCAAAGTCGCGGGCATCCAGGTAATCGCGCCGGCGCTGGGGTTCATTTCGGGGATGATCTGGTTCGAAATCGCCACGTATTTCGCGTTGCGTGCCTGCCGCTACGGCAACCACCCCGGCGTGCACCGTCCGGATGCATAACATCGCGGGCGTGCGACCGGAAGGGATTCCCGCACGAGCGAGCGGGAAACATGGACGCTGTTGATTCGAATCTGCTGCGGGCGCCCTCAAAAACCCCGAAGGCGCCCCTGGACGACTTGGGCACGCCTCAACCGACACCCGACCAGGTGGCGACGGGTGCCGATGTTGATTCCACGCCCAAGGCCCGGGCCGACGACGCGGTGGAACTGCCGCTGGAATCCGGCAAGCCGGCGGTCGACGAGCGCAGCATGGTCTATGTGCTGCGCCACCGGCACTTTCGCACCTTCTGGATCGCGGCGTTCGGCTCGTTTGTCGGCAACTGGTTCGAGTTCATCGGTACGCAGTGGATCGTCGCCGAGAAGACGCGCGACACCACGTGGCTCGCCACGCTCGGCGCCGCCCAGCTTCTGCCCACGCTCTTCCTGGGTTTGCTCGGCGGCATCGTCGCCGATCGCGTGAACCGAAAGAAGCTGCTCATGGCGACCCAGTTCGCGATGATGATCATCGCGCTCGCGTTTTTCGTGGTCGTGCACTGGCACTATCCGATCGCCATGTCGCTCTTCGGGAACCAGGCGGAAGTCGATCAGCTCACGCTGCGCGCCTTCGCGTACGGAGCAACCGCCCACAATGCAGGCCTTGTGAACACGCTGGCGCAGCTCGCACAATTCCGCGCCGTGGCCGGCACGTTCCTGCTCTACTCGTTCCTTACGCTCGCGTTGCTGCAAGGCATCACCGTGGCGTTCAACAACCCCGCCTGGCAGGTGATGATTCCCCGGCTGGTGCCCCGCACCGAACTGGTCCGTGCCATCACCCTCCAGGGAATCTCGTTCAACACGGCCCGCGCCATCGGACCCGCCATCGCCGGCGTCATTCTGGGCTGGCTAGGCGGGGAGTGGCTCTTCCTCGTGAATGCGGCAAGCTACATCGGCGTGATGGTCGCGGTCACGACCACGCCCGACGCACCCGCCCCCGCACAGGACGGCAAGCTCACAAGCCTGTCCGTCATCCTCGCCGACGTGAAGCACGCGTTCGGGTTTGTCTTCCGCAACCGGGGCCCGCGGGCCGCTCTGCTGGCGATCGTTGTCTTTTCTGTCTTCGGCACGCCCGTGCTGCGGTTCCTGCCGCTTTTCGTGACCGAGGTCTACCACCTGCGCGAAGAGACCTTCGGCGTGCTGACGGGCATCATGGGCGTGGGCGCTGTCGTCGGCGGGCTGGCGATGCGCTACATCCCCCTCTGGTACCCCAAGCATCACTTCATCCCGATGTCCGTCTTCCTGGGCGGCCTCAGCATCCTGGCGTACGCGCTGGTCACCAACGTGTGGGTGGCGGGCGTGCTCATGTTCGTCGTCGGCGTCTTCTGGATGTGGTCGTTCAACTCCGCGATGTCCGCGCTCCAGTTGCTCGTTGATGACTCACTCCGCGGGCGTGTCATGGCGGTCTGCAACATGGTCGCGCTCGGACTGATGCCCGTGGGCCCGTACATCGCGAGCTTCTTTGGCGACATGGCCTCACGCTCGGTGAAGCACTTTGCTCCCTCCTACTGGCACACCGGGCTGGACACGCAATCCGGCATCGCGCTCACCGCTCTCATCCTCGTTGCGGCGGGGATTGTCATGGTCATCTGGCGGACGCCGGAAGTCGACGGCCTCAAGCCGGGCGAAACCGGGTTCGACCGTGTCCCGGGGTTCATGCGCGGCCTGACCGCGTCGGCCCACCGTCCCCGCGCCTGACCGGAGGCTCGCCATGCTCGTCCGTCCCGCACGAGAAATCGACTTCGAGCCCATCGCGAAGCTCACCAACTACTTCATTCGCGAGACGACCATCCATTTCGGCACCGTCGAGTTGAGCGCGAGCGAGCTTCGGGAACAGTGGCAGGCGTCGCGCGATCGGTACCCTTTCCTGGTGGCGGAAGTGGACGGCCGCTTCGCCGGCTATTGCAAGGCGTATCAGTGGCGCAGCCGCGAGGCGTATCAATGGACGCCCGAGTGCGGCGTCTACGTCGAGGACTTTGTCCGCCGCCGGGGCGTCGCCCGGGCGCTCTACCTGCGACTGTTCGACGTGCTCGCCCGTCAGGGCTTTCACTCGGTCGTTGCCGGCATCGCGCTTCCGAACGAACCGAGCGTGCGTCTGCACGAATCGCTGGGCTTTGCGGCGAGCGGGACCGTCAAGGATGCCGGCTGGAAGCTCGGCCGATGGGTCGATGTGGGCTTCTGGCAGAAGATTCTCGCTCCCGGCGCGGCTCCGAAGCCGCTCGAAAAGCCCAGAGACTGATCTCCGGCACGCGATCTTTTCCCAGTCGCCAACGTAAACTTCTCCACCCATGCAACCACGCCGCCCTACCCGTCAGATCACCATCGGAGACTCCCGCGTCGGATTCATCAGGATCGGCGGCGGGCTGCCCAATCGCGACGGCACCCCCACCACGCCCGCGCCCGTCAGCGTCCAGACGATGACCTCCGGCTACACGCACGAGATCGATAAGTGCGTCGCGGAGATCCAGAAGCTCTCGACCGCCGGCGCTCAGGTCGTCCGCGTTGCCGTGCCGGAAAAGAAGGACACCGAAGCGCTCCGCCACATCATCCCGCAGGTCAACGTGCCGATTGTCGCCGACGTGCACTTCCATTTCCAGCGTGCGCTCGAGGCGGTCGAATCCGGCGTGCACAAGATCCGCCTGAACCCGGGCAACATCAACGACCGCAAGCAGGTGATCGACGTCATCCAGGCGTGCAAAGCCCGCAACCTGCCCATCCGCGTCGGCGTCAACGAAGGCTCGATCATCGAGCGCAAGGACAAGCAGAAGCGCCAGAAGGAACTCGGCGCGGTCTTCAGCGACCACAAACACGGCTATCTGCTCGCGATCATGATCGCCAAGCTCGAGGAGTACCTCGACATCTTCTACGAGCAGGACTTCTACGACATCGCCATCAGCGCCAAGTCGATGGACTGCTCACTCGTGATCGACGCGTACACCGAGATCTCCAAGCGGTTCGATCATCCGCTGCACCTGGGCGTCACGCACGCGGGGCCCAAGGAAACCGGCACCATCCGTTCGGTGGTTGCGCTCGGCGGGCTGCTGCTGAACGGCATCGGTGACACCATCCGCATCTCCTACGCCAACGACCCCATCTTCGAAGTGCAGGATGGACTCGAGCTGCTCTACTGCCTGGGCCTCAAAGAGCGCGTGGGCGTCGACCTCATCGCGTGCCCCACCTGCGGCCGCATCCAGGTCGATCTCTTCACGCTCATCCAGGATGTCCGTAAGGCTCTGGCCGAGAAAGTGACAGTCCCCATGAAGGTCGCCGTCATGGGCTGCATCGTCAACGGTCCTGGCGAGGCCGAGGGCGCCGATGTCGCCGTCTTCGCCGGTGATCGACGCGGCATCATCTACGTGCAGGGCGAACGCGTTGCCAATGTCCCCGAAGAAGAGATCCTCGGCCGGCTCCTGACCGAGTGCCTGCAGTTCCAGGATCGCGTGAAGCGAGGCGAGGCCAAGCTCGGCGAAAAAAAGGTCGAGATCACGCCCCCGGATCCGCTGGGACAGCTCGGCAGCGGCTGGGAAAAGATGGCTGCTGAAAAGATCCAGACGAAACCGCAAGTGGCGAAACTCACTGTTAGTCGCTCCTAACAATGGGCCATGGCGGGTTCTTCCCAATCCAAGCCTGCTTCTGGTCGCCCGTGGGCGCCTCTGAGCGGCCCGTTCCAGGCTTTGCGGATTCGCGCGTGGCACGCGATCGGAACGCCCGTGGAGTGGCTCTGCCGCTTCCGGCTGGGGCCGCAGAACCCTGCCTTCCCGGATGATCCGGCGACGGTTGGGGCTGCGGTCGATCGGCTTCGAAGCGATCCACAACCACTCCCCAGGCCGCTGATCGTTTTCTCCGGCTATCGGGTGCCTGGACTGTTCGGAGGCCATCTCGCCGCCAACCTCGCATCGCTTACCTGCGGCACGCTCCGCGACGTTCGACTCTTCGCGTATCCGCAGGCGGGCGACATCGAGCCGCTTGTCAATCACCTCGCTCGTCGCATCGGTCAACAGGTCGGGCTTGATGCATCGGGCGACTGCACCCAACCCGTCGACGTGGTCGGCATCAGCATGGGCGGCATCGTGGGCAGGCTTGCCGCGGCGCGCGCCCGAACAAGGCCGCCGGGCGTGCCCCGCGTGGACATCCGCCGGCTCTTCACGATCGCCACGCCCCATCGCGGCGCACGGCTCGCGCTCAGGATCCACGTCGACAAGGCGGCCTGCGATATGCAGCCGAACGCGCCATTCCTCGCACGCCTCGATACGTGCCTGCCCATGGACGATTACGAACTGATTCCCTACGCCACGATCAACGACATCACGGTGGGTTCGGCCAACTGCAGCCCGTGGGGCACAGATCCAATCTGGATCCGCGGCACGCGCCGCTTTGCACACACCACCATTTCGATGCACCGGGGCATCATGGCCGATATCGCGCTGCGTCTGCGCCGTCAGACACCGCTGGGCCAGCCCTCGCCCGTGCCCGAGTCATACAAATAACTTCGCAAGCATCGGCGCCGCCTGCACCGTGCGCCCCGCTCGCGCCGCCTCGCGGATAAAGGCGGACGGCACTAGCATCAGCGTGACCTCGGAGGGCGCGCCCTCCTGTGCCGCGAGTTCGCGGAGGAGTTTCTTTTCCGCATTCGAGAGCCCGAGTCCTCGCGTGGCGGAAGCAAACTCCGAGCCTCGTCCCGCCAGAAGCGCGGGCATCAGTCGCACGCCGATCCAGAGCGCGAGCACGCCGAACACGACGGCCAGCGCGAGCGGACCGAATCTGGAAACGAGGTCGAGCCATGTTGTCGTCGACGCGGTGGGCAAACCGACCAGGGTGGGCGGGCCTTCGGAGGCGAGCGTGTACGGCATCATGCCGCCACCTCCTCGCGTTCCCCGCCGGGGCCCTTCACAGGCTCTTCGCCCGCTCGCGCCAGCGCCAGCCTCGCCCGCGCGCGAACACGCGTTTCGAGATCGGTCAGCGCCAGCGAACGCAGCCTTGCGATCAACGCCGGCCAGAGCTTGAGTTCGCGGAGCGAGCGCGTGGGCAGGGTGCGATCCGCGACCCAGGTTCCGGCCAGGCGGTGCTGCGGCCGCGCATCCTCGAGCATGCTGAGGAGCTGTTCACCCACAACGTTCATGCTCCCGCCGACGCCCGGCGCGGATTGCAGTTGCTCAAGCCCGCGCACCGCGCTGCCGCGGACGCGATGCCACGGATCTTCCTTGAATTCCAGCAGCGTCGAAGTCAGCTTTGCCGAGTCGCGATCCAGACCCGAACGCAGTCGGGAGACCATCGTGTCGATCGCGTTGGACCGCACCCGCTGGTCGCTCGATCGCGCGGATTCCTGCAGCAGTTGCAGGGGCTCGTCACCCTCGATCTGGCGGAGCGACGCCACGGCCGTCGCGATGCTCCGGGGCGTCCGCTCCGACTGCTCGCGCAGCCACGCCCGCACCGACGAAATCAGGGGCGTCTTCAGTTCGGACACGATTCCGAGCCGCCGGCCCATCATCAGCGCGAACGAGCGTTCCTCCTCCCCGATCCCCATGAGTTCCCGCAGGTGCTCGATGACCCATGCCCGGTCCGCGACGATCGCACGCTGAAACGCGACACGCCCCACGACGCTCAGAGTCCGCCCGCCGCAGAGTGATTCGAGATCGTCACGCGCCAGGGTGCGCACCGCAAAGTGAGGCGAGCGGCAGAGCGTTGCAAGCCGCGAACGCTCCTGCGCGACGCGCTCGGCGCCCGGCGACAACCGACCATCCAGAGGCGTCATGGACAGTCGCAAGGCGGCCGAGCGCGCGACCACCGGTTCCGGGTCGAAGCAGACATCGACGAGCATGCGCGTCGAGCAGCATTGAGCAATCCCGAGGCGCACAAACGGCTCCGGGTCCACGAGCATGGGCTCGCAGGCGCTGTCTCGCTTCTGCGCATCGATCCTGGCGCTGTCGGCAATCGCCGCCACGCCAAAGCGTCCATCCGCTGAAAGCCGGGGCGTGATATCCGTGGGGGGCAGAAGCTCCGCCTTGGAGGCTTTGACCGCCTTCTCCAGGCGGGCGAGCCTCGCGGGGTTCCGCACCAGGTGCCAGGTGCCGAAGAGCGCTTCGTGCTCATCCAGCGTCGACGCGCTGAGCACGCGGTCGGCCGACGCGTTGCTGATGGCCGTCGTGCCAAGCCATTGCCACGCCCGCAGGCGCGAGAGGGGCGAGTGATCCCGGCGCAGCAAGCCGCGCAGAAACGCGTGCGACGACTGCTCGCGGTCGTGGACCCACTTCGCGAGTGGGCCCCCCCCCTTGGTCACCCGAGGCTCGAGCAGCAGGAGCGCGCCCCACAGCACACCCTCCCGCCGGTGCGTCGCGAGCGCACGCAGCGCCGACGCGACGTCGTGCATCACCCGCTGCCGGTCAGCTTCTTCCCAGCGCGCCCGCACGCGGGACGCTTCTTCGTGCTGGGCGAGGCCGGCATGGTCCGACCAGGCGGCCATCGCCGGGTCGCTCGCGACCAGTGCCAAAAACACCAGCGCCGACTCCGCCGCAGACGCCACCGATTCATCCTGATCCGTCAGTAACTCCGCAGCGATCGAGGCGAGCGAGGCATCGCCGGCCCCGCGCGCCAGGTCCGCGACCGCCCGCCGCGTGGACGATTCCTGAGCCGTTGCGAGCGGCCCGAGCACACCCGCCCATCGACCTTTGCCCGCAGCGGCCGCCAGCACCTGCACCGGCGCCGGCAAGCGGCTCCACGTACGAATCACCGCCTGCAGCGCCGAAGCACGGCTTTCCGAAGACGTCGCGTGCAGCCGACCGAAAAACCGCCGCAATGCCGCCGCGAAGCGCGAACCGGTGTTCGGCGCCTCCGAATACTCCGTTGCCAATTCGATGAGGGCCAAACCGAGCGGTTCGGCCTCCGAAGGCTGAGCGACCAGGAGTGCTTCCTCAAGTAACTTGATTTGTGTAGAGACAGGCAGCCGCTGGAGTTGCGCGAGGGTGCGGGGATTCTGTCCAAAGGTGCTTGACACGACCTGTATGCTCAATAACGTTGCGGGTTTCGTTCGGCAGCGGGATTTTCGGCACCAACATCTAGTTATCGACTCGCGAAGGGACGCGAGCTATTGAGTTCAAGGGTGGTTCGTTCAGGTCGGTCTTTGCAGAATCGTAACAATTGGATCGTTTTCCCTGAAAATGATCGACGCGTGGGGCCCTTTTCGTGCAAGACCCAACAGGCGACTGAGTATCCGGGATTTCGGCACATGGGGAACGCACAGCACATGAATCTACCGCCAAAGCTTGGCCTACAGGCGTATCAGACAACAATTTACGGAAGGGCGCTTCACCCCGAGCTGTTCCAGCTCAAGGGTCGCAAGGTCCACCGGCACGCCGGGCTTGAGCTGGAAACCTGGCTCCTCCCCGCCGGCCACCTCCTTCGCCTGCAGCACGGCAACAGCTGTCTCAGCGAGCTCCTGACCGACCACGAGAAGACGGTTCCCGACGGCGGAATCCTCCACTCGTTCATCTGCGTCGGCGAGCACGACTACGAAAAATCGTACGAAGCCGCCGGTGTCGACTACATCCACAGCATCCAAACCGAGACCCTCTCGGAAATGCTGTACGACGCGACCCTCGACGAGATGCGCCAGCACACCAAGGACATGCAATCCCTCGCCTACGAGTGGATGGACGCCTCCGGCCGCTGCCTGAGCGCGCTCGATGTCCAGCGCCACGGTCGGGAGCTTCACATCCAGAGCTACCACCTCATCGCCACCGGCGGGGTGGTCGTGCGGACCCAGACCATCTTCGAAGCCCGTCGCTGAAGCCCGAAACCCGACCGGCGGGGGGCAAGTTGCTCCCGGCTGCTGCGCGTCCAACAATCTGGCATGGCGCAGCTCTTGAACGCGATTCGAATTACCCGGCCCCGCTGAGGGCCGTGGTGCGTTCAGGCCCGACTTGCAGTCGGTGCCGCCTGCAAACCATCACACGCTCATCCGGCGGGGCGCTGCTTCCAGCGGTCGCTGTCCATCCATCTACGATCCGGCCCCCCTTTCGAGCCACAGTCCATGAGCCAGGCAAACCCCACCCCCACCACCCCCGCCCCCACTTCTACCCCCACCCCACCCCCTTCCGCTGCGGCCCAAGCTTCCAAAGGGGAGGCGGGCGAGAAGAGCAGGTATCGCGCGACGCTGAACCTGCCGCAGACTGGCTTTCCCATGAAGGCCAACCTGGTTCAGAACGAGCCCGCGTCGCTGAAGCGCTGGGACAAGATCAAGCTGTACGACCAGCTCCGCCAGGCCCGTGCCGGCAGTCCCGTCTACAACTTCCACGACGGTCCCCCCTACGCCAACGGTTCGATCCACTTGGGCCACCTGATGAACAAGGTGCTCAAGGACATGGTGGTCCGTTCGAAGTCGATGGAGGGCCTCGACTGCCCTTACGTCCCCGGCTGGGACTGCCACGGGCTGCCCATCGAGCACAAGGTGATGAGCGAACTGGTCGAGAGCAAGAAGATCGACAAGCTGCTCACCCTGACCGACGACCAGCGCCGCATCGCTATCCGGCGCGAATGCCAGAAGTACGCGGAGAAGTTCCACAAGCTCCATACCCAGCAGTTCACGCGGCTCCTCACGCTCGCCGATTACGAGCACCCCTACCTCACGATGACGCCCGCGTATGAAGCAGGCGTGTTGGAGGTGCTCGCGGATCTCCTCGATCGGGGGCTGGTCTATCGAGCGCTGAAGCCGGTGCACTGGTCGATCGCCAACGAAACGGCGCTCGCGGAGGCGGAGCTGGAGTACATGGACCGGGAGGACCTCTCGGTGTATGTGGACTTTGAAGCCGCGGATCCGGAGAAGGTCTACGACGCCTTCGGGTTGCCCCCGCACGATCCGGAGGACCAGGAATCGACCAAGGCGGAACCAGGCAAGCGACCCGGGCAGCGACCGAGCTTCATGATCTGGACGACGACGCCCTGGACGCTGCCCGCCAACTTGGCGATCGCGATCAACCCCGACTTCGAGTACGCCCTTGTTCTGGTGGACGGAAACGTGACGGTCATGGCCAAAGAGGCCGTGGAGAAGGTCACCAAGGCGGCCAAGAGCGAAGAAGTGGTCGTGCTGGCGACAGCGCCGGGAGAAAAGCTGCTCGGGCTGCGGTACCGGCATCCGTTTGTGGATCTCGGCCGGGCGGAGGGCGTGGCTTCCAAAGCGTTTGACGGACGGGGCGCCACGAACAAAGCCGTTTATTCGGTGCTGGGAGCGGAATACGTGACGCTGGAGGACGGCACGGGCCTGGTCCACACGGCACCCGGTCATGGCGCCGAGGACTTCCAGACCGGGCAGCGCGAGGGGCTGCCGGTGTATTGCCCGGTCTCGCACAATGGCAAGTACGACGAGACTGTGCCGCAGTGGATCCGGGGTCAGTCGATCTGGGATGCGAACCAGAAGATCGCGGACCACCTGCGCGACAGCGGGCACTTGTTCTACAGCCACCGCTTCAGCCACAGCTACCCGCACGACTGGCGGAGTAAGACGCCGGTGATTTTCCGTTGCACCGAGCAGTGGTTCGTGGGCGTGGATCGACCGTTCCAGCCCAAGGCTGGCGCCGGCGAGAAGAGCCTGCGCCAGGCTTCACTCGACACGACATCGCAGGATGTGAAATTTGTCCCGGAGTGGGGCCGCAACCGCATGCGGGGCATGCTCGAATCGCGTCCCGACTGGTGCATCAGCCGCCAGCGGGCGTGGGGCCTGGGCATCCCGAGTTTCCTGACGCCCGAAGGCAAGAGCGTGATGACGGGTGCGATCGTGCGCGCCGTGGCAGGCGTCGTTCGGGCCAAGGGCTCGGACGTCTGGTTCCAGCTTTCGCCCTCGGAGCTGCTGGGGTCGTACGACGAGACCAAGGACACGCAGCTGCCCCCGGAGCTGCGCGGGGCGCTGAGCGCGGCGGGCCGGGAGAAGCTGCGCAAGGGCAACGACATTCTCGACGTGTGGTTCGAATCCGGCTCGTCGTGGAATGCGGTGCTCCGCGAGCGCACGCTCGGTCATCCGGCCGATTTGTATCTGGAAGGCTCGGACCAGCACCGGGGATGGTTCCAGGTCTCGCTGCTGACTTCGCTCGGCGCGACGGGGCTGCCGCCTTTCAAGTCGGTGCTGACGCACGGTTTCATGGTGGACAAGGACGGGCGCAAACTCAGCAAGAGCAGCGGCGACACCGTCGAAGACCTGTTCGAGCAGTTCGGCGTCGATGTGCTGCGCTGGTGGGTGAGTTCGCTTGCCTACGAAAACGACGTGAAGGTGGACAAGGAGTTCTTCAACGCGGCGGGCGAGAGTTACCGCAAAGTCCGCAACACCCTGCGGTTCCTCTTGAGCAATCTGAGCGACTACGCCCACGATCCCGCGCTGCTCAAGTCGATCGCGCCGCAGTCGATCAACGCCTGGGTGCTTTCAGAATTCGACTCGCTGGCGCAGCAGGTGCGTTCGTCGTACGAGACGTTCGATTTCCGCGGCGCCCACCTCAAGCTCTACGACTTCTGCAACGACACGCTTTCCTCGATCTACCTCGCGGCGGTGAAGGACCGCATGTACTGCGACGCCAAGGCGTCCGCCCGGCGGCGTGAAACGCAGGCCACGATGTTCGCGCTGACGGATGGATTGTGCCGCCTGCTCGCTCCGGTGCTCTGCCACACCGCGGACGAGGCTTACCGGGCGCTGCACAGCGCCAAGGCCGACGACGTGTGCGTGCACCTGCAGACCAATCCGCCGTCCTCGGGCGTGCGGGCGCACGAGCACTGGTACAAAGTGCTGGAGGCCCGGAGCGCGGCAACGCTCGCGATGGAGAAAGCCAAGGCCGAGCTGGGGGTTGAGAACCCGCTCGACATGGGCGTGACATTGGCCGACTTGGACGGTGCGCTCAAGGACTTCGACCCGGCGGACCTCGCGGATCTGCTGGGGGTCAGCCGCGTGCAGATCGATCCGAACCTCAAGTCCCCCACCATCCAGGACCTGCGGCAGGAGCCGCGCTGCGAACGGTCCTGGAAGCGGGACGGAACGGTGCGCCAACGGTCGGACGGGGGCATGTTGTCTGATCGCGATGCCGCGGCCGTGGGCGTGTAACCGTCGCCGGGTCTCAACTGTGGCAAAAACGCAACACGCCCTTGAGTCGTCTTGGGGGCGGTCCGATGTTGCGTTTCATGAACACGCCCGGCAAGATTCCGCCGTTTCACGAGCAGCCGCACGGAGACCCGCACGACCGGCACGAGCACGGCCTGCCCCGGAGCGTGACGCGTCCGGACAGCGCCAGCAATCAGGTTGACCGGCTGTCGGCGCTCGTGCATGAACTGGACAATCTGCTCGACGGCTCGCTGCGATGCCTGGGGCTGGCGGCCCGCACTCTGAACGGGACGGTGGGCGATGTGGGGCTTGCGGAGATCGAATCGGTCCGCCGCCAGCTCGAAACGGCTTCCAAAGCTCTGGAGCGCATGGCGGGCATCGTGCACGCGGCGATGCAAGGGCGTGCGATTCCGATCGGCACGGTGCTTGACGGCAACCTGCCGGCGGTGACGCTCGCGGAAGCGATCGAGCACGCGGCGGACGTCATGCGACATGCCGCGGCGACGCACCATTCCCGCATCGAGCTGCGCATCGATGCCCAGGTTGGCGCTGCGCCGTCGGGCCCGATCTATCCGGCGGTGCTCAACGGCATCAAGAACGCGCTGGAGTCGATCGAAGCGGTGGGCGGACAGGGTGTGGTTCAGATTCATTGTCGCCCGGAGGCCGGACCCAAGCGACGGCCGCGAGCGAACGACCCGCGCTGGGTGTGCATTGAAATCCTTGACGACGGCGCCGGGATTCCTCGGGGCGTGACCGGTGCGCGTCTGTTTGATGTCGGCTACAGCACGAAATCCGAAGGGCGCGGCATCGGGCTGGCGTTGAGCCGGAGTCTCGTGGAGCGGATGGGCGGGCACGCGGAAATCAGCCCGCGCGACGATCGTTCGGACCACCGGCGGCCCGGCGCGGCGCTGACGCTGCGGTTTCCCGAGCCGGAACACCAGAACGACGTGTCCACGAAGCGCAAGCCCGCCTGAGCCTCGCCATGCACGAAAAGCCCAACCTTCAACTCAGCAGCGCAGCGGCCGATACCGGCGAGCGGCCCCGCATCCTGATCGTGGATGACGATCCGATCGTGGCCGAATCGCTCGCGGACTTTCTCTCGCGCGACGGCTTCGAGACCGCGACGTCGTTTTCGGGTCCGGAGGCGCTGGCGACGCTTGAGAAAGCGGAAGAAGACGCCGCGGGCCATAAGCCTTTTTCGATCGCGCTGCTCGATGTGTCGCTCCCCGGGATGGGCGGGATGGATCTGCTCCGCGAGATCGTGAAAAAGCGGCTCGGCGCCGTGTGCATCATGCTGACCGGCTACGGGACGATCGAATCGGCGGTCGAGGCGCTGCGGATCGGCGCCAGCGATTACCTGATCAAGCCGGTGGTCGATTCGGAGCTTCGCATCAGCATCCAGCGGGCGCTGCGCCAGCGGACGCTGCTGCAGGAGAACCGGACGCTGCGCAAGCAGCTCGACCGGCGCCACGGGCTGGAAGCCATCGTCGGTGCGGATCACCGGATGCGGAAGATTTTCGAGTTGATCGAGGCGGTGGCGCCCAGCCGCACAACGGTGCTTATGACGGGCGAATCGGGCACGGGCAAGAGCCTGATCGCCCATGCGATCCACAAGGCGAGTCCGCGGAGCGCCAAGCCTTTTGTCGAACTTTCGTGCGGGAGCATTCCCGAGACGCTGCTCGAGAGCGAGCTGTTCGGCCACGTGCGCGGCGCTTTTACGGGTGCGCACGCCGACAAGATCGGCCGTTTCCAGGCGGCCGATGGCGGAACGCTGTTCCTCGACGAAATCAACAGCGCGAGCCCCGGGATGCAGCTCAAGCTGCTCCGCGTGCTTCAGGAACGCAAGTTCGAGCCGGTCGGATCGACCAAGACCATCGAGGTCGATGCGCGGGTGATCCTCGCGAGCAACCAGCCTCTGGAGCAGCTCGTGGCGGACGGCCGGTTCCGGCAGGACCTGTACTACCGCATCAACGTGGTGAAGATCGAGCTGCCGCCGCTGCGCGACCGCGTGAGCGATATCCCGCAGCTGGCGGAACACTTCCTTCGCAAGCACGCCTCGGAACTGGGCAAGCAGATTGTGGGCTTTTCGCCCGAGGCGATCGCGGCGCTGCAGCGGTACTCGTTTCCGGGCAACGTGCGTGAGCTCGCCAATATCGTCGAGCGCGCGGCGGTGCTCTGCCGCAAGGGCACGATTGCGGAGGACGACCTCCCGGCGAACGTCAGCGGGCACGAGGCGCCCAGGCCGGTGTTGGCGAGCGACGGGGATGCGCCGTGGGTGCCCATGACCCTGGAAGAGGCGCTCAAGGAGCCGGAGCGCCAGATCCTGCTCCGCGCGCTCAAGGCCAACAACTGGAACCGTCAGCGGACGGCGGAGCAGCTCGGCGTGAACCGCACGACGCTGTACAAGCGGCTCAAGGTGCTCGGCCTGCAGCCGGAGGACGAGCGGGCGGCGTGAACCGCATCCGGCGGTCTCGATCAATCAAAGTCGGCGCGGCGATTCTTCTTGATTTCGCCCCGGCGTTTCTTGCCCTCGATGCGGCGCTCCTTGGAGCCCCGGCTGGGTTTGGTGGCGCGCCGGATCTTTGGACGCTTCACCGCGAGCACGAGCAGTTCGCGGAGCTTGCGGAAGCACTCGTCCTTGTTGCGTTCCTGCGACCGCTCGCGGTCGCTCTCGATAAGCAGGTCGCCCGCGTCGGTCACGAGGTGCGAGGCCATGTGGCGCAAACGCCCCACCGCTTCGGGATGAATCGGCAGGTTGTGCAGCGCGATCCGGAGCTGGCAGCGTGTGGCCCGCTTGTTGACGTTCTGCCCACCCGGACCGGAACTCGATGTGAATGACAACTCCACCACCGACGGGTCGACACGCACGCCGGGAGCGATCTCGAGGCCGGGTTGTGATATCTCCGAGGGCACGGCACATTGTTCGCGGCACCCGTGATCAACGCGCAGACGCGTTCAGCGATACCGCCAGCTCTGCAGGTCCGCTCCCGTGGGCGCGGTCTGCTCCATGCGTTTCACCATCCGGTCCACATACAGCTGGTGATAACGCAAACGGCTGACGGCGATGGGATTTTCGTGGTCCCCGTTCCAGCAGTGCTCGGCGTTGCACCCGTAATCGACGACGCCCTCGTACGGGGGGTTCGTGGTCTGCAGAAAATCCTCCATCAGCACAACGGCGTTGTTGAGAAAGTAGTTGTCCATCGTGCCGGCGAAGATGTGGATCTTGCCCCGGAGCTTGGGCGCGAGCAAGGGCCAGTCGCGCTCGAGAATCGCCCGCAGATCGAAATTCTCTTTCCAGTACGCAGCGACCTTCTGATCGATCACGCCGGTGCGCTTGTCCCAGATGCGGGCCGGGTAGCCGTCCGGTCCGACGGGGCTGAAGACCGCTTCCCAGATGTCCCACTGATCGCCGGAGCGGCCCCGGGTACCCAGCACGAGTTCGCGCCGGTTTGTTTCTTCGAGGCTGCAGGTCGCGATGCCGTTGCCGTCGCGGGTTGCGGGTCGGGGCACGCGCAGCCAGGGACCTTGCGTGTAGTAGGCGTTGCGATCGCTGTAAATGTTGACAGCGCCGTACGCGCGGAAGTCGATCGGGTCGGGACACGCGGCGAAGCAACCGTTGAAGTCGTCGGGGTAGAACATCTGAACCGCCAGGGCCTCCCAGCCGCCGGTGCTGCCTCCGTAGGTGAAGCGCGCCCAGCCCGAGCCGATGCAGCGGAACTGCTTCTCGATCGCGGGGAGGAGCTCGGTCATGATGGCGTCGCCGTAGGGGCCGAGGTTGGCGGAGTTCACGGCGTAGGAATCGTCGTAGAACGGGTTGGCGTGCTGGATCTTGATGATGACGAAGCGAGGAAAGTCCGGCCCGGTCCAGTCTAGAAAAAACTGGTGGGCGATCTGCTGCTGAATGCGGTTGTAGCCCTGGAGCTTGAATCGCTCGCTGTACTCGGGCTTCAGGCTCGGATCGGGCGGCTCCTCCCGAAACTCGCTGAAGGTCGGTTCGAAGTGACCGTGATTGATCACCACCGGGTAGCGGGCATCGGGGTGTTCATCAAAGCCCTTGGGGAGCAGCACGACCGCTCCCAGTTCCATGGGTCGGCCCCAGAAATCGGAGAGCAATCTGCTCTGGAGGCGGATGTGCTTGATGTACTTGGTGTCCTTGGGCCGCGGGATGGGCGGGATTTGCTGGTCGAGCGTGAGGCGGATCGGGTCTGCGGACGCCGGATCGATGTGCACCTTGATGGGCGTGCAATAGAGGTTGCCGGGTGCGCGGTTCCAGTGCTGTCCCTCACCCCGGTCCATCGGCAGCTTGACGGTGTGGCCGTCGGAGCGCTTGAACGTCTCGTATTTATGCAACAGCGCCTGCACGAAGTAGTCTCCGGCGGGTATTGCGCCGAGCGATTCGACCGGATACCCGAGGACATCGCCCTCGATGCGCACGGGCTTTGCAGGGCCGAACGCTTCCGCATCGACGCCGAACATCTGCTGCGATTTCACGCCTTCGACAATCTGAAAGCGTGGCTCGGGATCGGCGGTGGTCGAGATCAGCACCAGGAGGCGCCCGTCGAGCGGCGCGGGCGCGACCTGCGGAGCGACCGCGACCTCGAAGCTGGGGGCGGCATGTGCGCGGGCCGACACCAGGGAGATAACGAGCAGCCAGAATGGAAGCGGATGAAATTCGCGGAACACGGAAGACTCCTTTCGGACGGAGCCTTCAGGCTACCACGATGTGCCGGAAGCAGCGAGGGTCAGCGATGCAGGCGCTTGGCCTCGAGGCTCGCGGGGGAGGGGAGGCGGACGTCCTTCACGATGCCAAGGAGGGCCATTGTGCGGATGACGATGTAGTTGATGTCGAGCTTCCACCATGCCAGCCCGTGACGCGCCGATGTCGGGAACGCATGGTGAGCGTTGTGCCAGCCTTCGCCGAACGCGAGGATCCCAAAGATGGGATTATCGCGGCTGTGGTCGCTGGTGCGGAACGGGCGCGTGCCCCAAAGGTGACAAACCGAGTTGATGCACCAGGTGATGTGGTGAACAACGAGCGTGCGGATGGGCCCGCCCCAGAGGAAGCCAAGCAGAGCGCCCGTCCAGGACCATGTGATGAGGCCGCCCAGCGCGGTCGGGATCAGCAGGCCGATACCAACCCACATCCAATACGTGCGACTGACGAAGTTGGTGACCGGGTCTTCAAGCAGATCCGGCACGTAGCGTTCGAGTTCGGTCGGCGAGTTGTGAAAAAGCCACCCGACATGGGCGTAATAGAAGCTGTAGAAGACGCCCCACACCGTGCCGTCGTACTCGGGGTGGTGCGCGTGGGGTGAGTGCGGGTCGCCGGGGGCGTCGGAGTGCTGATGGTGCTTGCGATGCTCGGCGACCCAGGTGGTCAAGGCCCCTTCGATCGCCATCGAGCCGAGCGCGGCCCAGAAGAACCGAACATAGGGGCCTGCGGTGAACGACTTGTGGGTGAACAGCCGGTGGAAGCCTGTGCCGATTCCGATCCCGGTGGAGACGTACATCCCCACCATGATGGCGAGGTAGAGACCCTGGTTGGGCACACGCCAGAGCATGGCAATGGCGATGGCCAACGCCACGAACGGGAACACGACGGTGATGAGCGTGATGATGCGGACGCGGGGCGGGCAGCCGCCGTGGAGGCGGACGTGCTCGGCGGCGGCCTGATCGTGATCGGACTCGAGAACACCTTCCGGGGCCTCGATGACCCCGGTGGAACCGAAGTGGCGTTGCTGTTTCAGCGCACTGCTCCCGCGCTCGCGGCGCCTGGGACGAAATCACGGGGCGCGACATCGCATCCCTGACCGCCCGACTGCCCCGGCAACCTGGCGGGCCGCGGCGTTCCTTCGCCCCGGCACCGATGATACGGTCGGCGGAGGCCTTCAGGTGCCGCGGGAGCGAGGGAAGACCCCAAAACGCAAACACCCGCGATTGCTCGCGGGCGGTTGCAATGGGCGAAGAGGGATTCGAACCCCCGTAGGCTTTCGCCAACAGATTTACAGTCTGCCCCGTTTGGCCACTCCGGCATTCGCCCGGGGAAGGGGAGAAGATTAGGACGCGAGCCTGCAATCGGCAAACGCGGCGAAGATCTTCAGGACAAAGTGCCCCGCTGCCCGCCCGGGAGAAGACCCGAGAACGGGCTCGCGCTCAAAAGCCGCTGACAGGACTTGAACCTGCGACCCGTGCTTTACAAAAGCACTGCTCTACCAGCTGAGCTACAGCGGCGGCCGAACGGGCAATTGTACGCGCCGGGCGCAGAAAAAAGGCCCGGGGCACTCCCCGGGCCTTGGGTTTCACCAGAGTCGCGATCAGCGCTCGTTGGGCGGGATGCCCATACCTGCGCGCTGCGGGCTGGGCGGACGCTTGGGCGTGACGTACGCCTTGGTTTCCAGCTCCTTGAGCAGTTCGGCGATAGCGACGTCGAGCTGCGGGTCGCCCTCGCCGTTCACCATCTTCGAGGGATCGTCGATGACCTCGATATCCGGGTCCGTGCCGTGGCCCTCGATCGACCAGCGGCCGCTTGCCGGATTCGCGGCATCACGCTCGTAGTAGCCAAAGGATGGGACGGTCACGCCGCCGCCATCGATCAGCGGACGGAAGCCCTCGATGCCCACCAGCCCGCCCCAGGTGCGCTTGCCGATGACCTTGCCGAGACCCATGCGTTTGAAGTAACCCGGGAAGGCGTCGCCGCCCGAGCCGGCCAGGCCGTTGGCCAGCATGACCTTGGGTCCGAAGTTGGCATCCGGCGGCCAGGGCCAGTCGTGCCCGTTGCGGCGGGCCCAGTAGTTGGTGTTCTTGCGGTTGAGCAGTTCGATGAAGCGGGTGGGAATCTGCCCGCCGCCGTTCCAGCGCTCGTCGATGATGAGCGCGTCCATCCCCTTTTGTCCGACGAACTGGCGGAACAGATCGCTCTGGCCGTCCTCGCCGGTGTTGGGAACATAGATGTATCCGACGCGGCCCTTGGTCTTGTCGGCCACGTAGGCACGGTTCTTCTCGATCCACGCTCGGTAGCGCAGGCCCTGGTCGCTGCCGATGGGTTTGACGATGACATCGCGCGTATCGGCGGCGGACGAGGGCGTCTTGCCGATGGTGAGCACCGTTGGACGCTCGGCGAGACCCTGGAACGCGGCCCACACATCGCGGGTCACATCAACGGGGACGCCGTTGACGGCGAGCACGTATTCACCTTCCTTCACATCCACGCCGGGCTGGCTGAGCGGGCCACGGGCATCGGTATCCCAGACGCCGCCGGTGTAGATCTTGGCGATCTTGTACGCCGCGCCCTTGTCGGTCTTGTCGAGCACGAAGTCGCACCCCAGCAGGCCGACGTTGCTCATCATGGGCATGTCGGTTGGTGCGCCCGGGTTGACGTAGGCGTGACCGATGTTCAACTCGCTGATCATCTCGCCGATGATGTAGCTGACGTCCTCGCGGCTGACCGCGTCGTCCACCATCTTGCTGTAGTGGTCGTGCACCTTCTGCCAGTCCACGCCGTGGAGCCCCTGGTCGTAGAAGTAGTCGCGCTGGTAGCGGTAAACATCGCGGAGGATCTGCTTCCACTGCTCGCGCGGACGCACGGCGACGGTCATGCCGCTGGTCGGCACGCTGGACGAGTTTCCGCCACCGGCCGCGGCATCCATGATGGTGAGGCTCGGGCCCCGGCTGACGAGCAGCTTCTTGCCGTCGGCGGAGAGGTCGTAACCACCCGCGCCGGCGGTGACGAGTTTTTCGTCCTTCTTTTCGTCCTTGGGGTCGAAGATCTTGATGTCGCCGCCGCGTTCGTTGGGATTGATGCTCGAGGATCGGACGAAGATCAGCTTGTCATCACCGGAAACCGCGAGAGCGCGGAACCGTCCGGGCGAGATGGGGAGCCGGATCGCGCGCGCCTCCATGTTCTCGAGGTCGATCTTGACCTCCTTCTCGCTGGATTTGTCGGCGGATTTGGCTTCGCCCTTGCTCTCGGACTTGGCTTCCTTGCCCGCGCCGCCGTTCCCGGAACGCGTCGCGGAAACTTCGCCCGAGATTTCACCCATCGACCAGGTGCCTTCGAACTTCCCTCCGGTGACGCGGCCCTTGATGGAGCCGTTGCCGGAACCGGTCGAGATGGTGAGGTTGAGTTCGCCGGTCGCCTTGTCGTAGCGGCCGCTCGAGATGGCGACGTTGCCCATGGGGCCGGTCAGATTGCCCGTCACCGAGCCATCGGAACCGAGCTTGATGTTGAGCGTGATGGGGATTCCGCCCGGTGGAACCGGTGAGCCGTCGGGCCCCTTCGCCATTCCGCTCCAGGTGCCGCTGATGCCGTCGTCATCGGCGGGCGCGGCGTCCTTCTTGCCCTCATCTTTCTTGCCTTCGTCCTTCTTGCCCTCGTCTTTCTTGGGCTCTTCTTTCTTGGCTTCTTCCTTGTAGGTTTCCTCGTCGCTGGTGGGCAGGTACGGGCTCTTCACGTCCTTGCGGAGGGGCAGCATGTGCAGCAGCTGCGTATCGGTGTAGATGAAGGTGGTGTCGAGATCGGAGTAGTACGGGTTGTTGATCGCGCGGTTGGAGGAGAAGTAGAGGAAGTCGCCCTTGCGATCGAACGCGGGGTCGGAGCTCGCAAACATGGGGCTGGTGACGCGGGTCTTCTCGCCGGTCTTGATGTTGTAAAGCCAGACGCAGTTGTTGCTGTTGACGTCGTCGGCCCGGTCGTAAGCGATCCACTTCGAATCCGAGCTGAAGCTCACGGTCGGAGGACCGCCCGCCCACGGATCGGTGTCGATCACGACCAGACGCTCGGGCTCGACTTCCAGCAGGTAGAGCTTGCCGGTGTTTTCCCAGAACGTGACAAACTTGGAATCGGGCGACCAGCGCAGGCCCATGCGCTGACCTTCGCCGAGCGAGGTCATGCGGTGCGGCTTGGATTTGCGGTCCGCTTCGGCCTTCTTGGCGTCGTCTGGCTTCGCTTCTGCCGCGGGCTGGTCCGCCTTGGGTTCCTCGCTCTTCTTCTCGTCGGCCTTCTTGTCGTCGGCTTTGGCGTCGCCCTTCTTGTCGTCCTTCTTCTCCGGCGCTTTGGCGTCGGAAGGACGGAGCCAGACTTCGTACTCGCCGGATTCATCGGAGATATAGGCCATCCAGCGCCCGTCGGGGCTCCAGCTGACCTCGCGCTCGTTGATCGAATCGGTGCGGGTCAGGTTGCGCGGAGCGCCTTCTTTGGCGGGCGCGGTCCAGATATCGCCACGCGCGATGATCGCCACGCGCTTGGCGCCGGGCGAGATCACGCCGTCGGTGATGTTCTTGGCCGCATCAAAGTTCTTTGTGCGCACCGCCTGGCGATCGCCCGGGATGGTGACGGTGACCTTGCGCGTCTGCCCCGTGCCGAGGTCGAGCACGGAGAGGCCGGAGCCGAGCTGAAAGATGATTTCGCCCTTGCCGTTCGGGCCCGGTCCGATCGAGGGGAAGCGGACGTCGTCATCCGTGAACTTGGTGATCTGCGTGCGCTTGCCGCTGGCGATGTCGTAGGACCAGACGTTCAGGCGGTGTTCCGGGCCTTCATCCGAGGTGTAATACACCACGTCGCCCTTGCCGGCGGGATTGAACATGGGGAACGTGTCGGTGCCTTCCCACTCGGTGATGAGCTTGGCGGAGTTGTCTTTGAGATTGAAGAGCCAGATGTCGGTGGCCATGCCGCCGCGATAGCGCTTCCAAGTGCGGAAGTCGGTGGTGTGCGGGATGTAGGCGATCTGGGAGCCGTCGGGGCTCATGGAGGCGAAGGTGCCGTAGGGCATGGGGAGCACGCTGGGCATGCCGCCTTCGGGGGAGACGCGGTAGAGCTTGCTCTGGCGCCCGAGGCCCTGAAGGTTGCCGGCGTAGAAGAGCAGTTCGTTCTGGTTGGTCCAGCTCACCGGCATGGGCGAGCTACCGAAGTAGGTGACGCGGTTGGCGGCGCCCCCCGCAACGGGCAGGGTGTACAGGCTCTGCACGCCGTCGTAGTTGGCGCTGAACGCGATCTGCGAGCCGTCGGGACTGAACTTGGGGAAGACTTCGGTGCCGACGGGGGTGGCCAGGGGCGTCGCGACGCCGCCATCTCGGGGCGCGATCCAAATGTCGTTGGCGTAGACGAAGGCGATCTTGTCCTTGCTGATCGCCGGGAATCGCATCATGGCGCCACTGGGGGTGACATCGGCGTGGGCACTCATGGCGCAGCCGGCGCAGACCATCAGCATGCCGATCGAACGAGCGGACACGAAGCGGGAAATCGAGTTCAAGCGAGAAGCCTCCGGAGGGAAAATTCGATGCTCAGCGGATCGAGCCGGAAGTCTACTGATTGGCGACAGGGGCGGTGAAATTGCACGTCCCGCGTCCAGACAGCCACGACCGGCCCCACTCCTACCGGATTGGTGCGCCGGAGTGGCAAATCCGACGAAAAATCGGCGCCGGGCCCCCAAATTGGCCGAAGGCCGGCCGGGCCAGGGGCAAAAAGCAAACGACCCCGGAAAACCGGGGTCGCTCAATGGGCGATACTGGGCTCGAACCAGTGACCTCCACAGTGTCATTGTGGCGCGCTAGCCAACTGCGCCAATCGCCCGCTGTGAGGCCGTGACTGTAGGCACCTTGGCTCTGCCCTGGAAGCCGCCGCTCGGCTGGACTTGACCGCGGGATCGCTCATGCGGCCGCGGTTCTGCGGCGACGGCTCCACCACGCTCCGCAGATACCCAGGGCCGCGAGAGGCGCGGGGGCCGGCACATCGACTAACCCCAGCCGCTCATCGGGGCCGTTGGGCTGGTTGTAGCTCGCACCCCCCGCGACCGAATAGCCGAAGGACTGGCTGAGATTCCAGCGAACGTGGGTTGTCGCGACGGCGAACCCCATGCCCAGTGGGTCTGCGGTGAAGAAACTGATCGGAATCGCAACTTCGATCACCCCGGCGAGCGAATTACTCACCCAGGTGGAATATCCGGCGGCCGAGTAATAGCCGTCATTGTTCGGGCCGCCGGTGTTGACGCCGCCGCGGAAGAAACGGTTGTTCGTCACCTCCATGGCGATGCTGCTATTGCTTGGAGCGACAGTGCTGAAGTACAAATTCGCGAACTGGGGGAACGACCCGGCGTTCTCGGGGATCGGGTTGGCGGCGACCGCGGCATACACAAAGGAGTTGTCCGCCCGGAAGTACGTCGTGTAGGCCACGAGATGGTTGGTTGTGCCCGGGCTGCCGAAATTGCTGGTCGGAGCTCCGGCGTCGTAGGACACGGTCCGGACGGTCACGCCGGGTCCGGACCATTCCGCGCCGATGGAGCCGTCAACGCCCACCTGGGCCCTTGCGGCGCTGCCGAAAGAGACGACAAGACCGGCAAAGGACAGAACACGAAACGAAGTGGAAAGGAACATTCGCGGACTCCATCGGGCGGTGGGATGAGCTCGGCCCCGTCCCGCCATGCGGGGCCGATTTCCTTGTTGCAGTGCGCCGCCCGAGAGGTCGGCGCCGAAACTCGATTCGAATTCCCGGCACGACGCTTTCGCACCGGCCGGGGTTCCCCCCGCATGTGCGCGGTCGATGCGAGCAGCAAACGCTGAGGCATCGCACGCGAAGAGAAACGACCGCGTGATCAGCGTCGACGGCGTAGAGCGACCAGTCCCGCGGCTGCGGTGAGCGCAAGCGTTCCGGGCGAAGGAACGACATCGAGCTGAGCCGCGTCGACGGCGTAGTTCCCGTCCGCGAAGGTGAACCAGCCGTATCGGTTGCCGGCGACCGGGGCACCGATACCGTCGGAAGCGTCGGAAAGGGTCTTGCTCCAGAGCGTGGAGAGCCCGGCGTCGAGGAGGTTCAGGTTGACTGAAAGCACGCCTGAACCGTTGTCGCGGAACTGGTGCTGGAGCACGTACCAGCCTGCGGTCAAGATCTGAAAACTGTTGTTCGCGTCCAGATCCATGCGCGTCGAGAAGCTCGAGTTGTTGGAGGCGCCGACGCGCACCGACCCGTCGGCCATCTTTCCGAAGTGGAAGATAAAGTCGCGGACGTGCGTGTTCGACACGCTGTTGGCGGCGCTGCTGAAATCGAATCCCTGGCCCACATTGATGGCGTTGGGATCGAGGTAGACGGCGATCGACGTGTTGTAACCACCGGCGGGGAAAGTCGTGCTGTACGCGCCCCATCGCGTGTATGGAGCGGATCCGTTCTGGGTGCCCGAAACCACGGCGTACGCATTTCCCTGATACGCGGTGAGCGGACCCGTTTGCCGTGTAATCGACCCGTATCCGGACCCGTCAAACCAGCCCGAAGTGTCACTTTCAAAGCCCTGGTACCACGGGGCGGGAATGGCGGCCAGGGCCGTCGCGGCCGTTGCGGAGCCGAGAAGAACAACCGTGCCGAACGAGCGCGAAAGAATTCCCATGATGAACTCCCAAATGGACCCTGATTACGAGAGCGGACCGGGTCGCGTCCGTTCCGATCGGCGGCTGTGGCCGACGAGCTGCGCCCCTTCGAACGGAGGAACGCGGATGAGGCTCTTGTGAAAACCCCGAAGCGGCGCTTTCGCGACCGACCGGGGTTCCTCTCGCTCGTGTTCAGTGAAAGGCGAGGAGAATCGCCCCGAGCGGAGAGGAATGAACTTGAGAATCAGCGCTTGCGACGAACCGCGAGCAGACCGCCGAGCGCCAGCAGGCCGGTCGCCCCGGGTGCCGGCACGGGCTCGAAGTTGAACACGGTGTCGTCGCCGTCGAAACCGATGGTGAACATGTCCGCTGCACCGTCAAACGATCCGTTCCAGCCGGAGCCGATTCCGATCTCGTAACCGAGCACGCGAGCGTTGGGACCGACCTGGTTCGAAACCACGCCGCCGCCGTCGGTCACCGTACCGGGATTCAGCCAGTCCGCAAGCGTCCGGTTGTAGATCTCGACCGTCTGGCCGCCCCCCACCGTTTTGAATGCCCGCTGCCAGAAGTTGCCCTGGAGCAGATCGAAGGTGTTCCACTGATCGGTTGGCACCGTGCCGACGCCGTTGTAAACGGGCTCCCAGATCAGATAGGAGTAGCGATCGGTCGCCTGGCCGTTGTCAACAAACAGACGGACAGCGGGCGCCAGGTGCGCCGGGGCAGTGCTGCTCGAGTTGCGGTAGAGCTGCACGCTGAGTGAAGTCAGGGTGCTGAGCAGGTTCGCGCCGGTATTGGCACGGACGTAATCCGCCTTGTAGCTCGGAGTCGACGTGCTTCCCGAGAACTGCAAACTACCGTCCCCGTTGTTGGGGTACGTCGTGGTGATCGCGGCCGAGCCGTCACCCCGCAGATTGGCGGCGGACCACCCCTGCAGATTGCCGGGTGTCACGACCACCGTCGAAGCCTGGGCCGTCAAAGCGCCGATCGAACCGGCGAACACGACAAGAGCGAGCGAGCGAGTATTCATCACAAACTCCGATGTGACCCCGACATCCATCGGCCGGCACGCGGGGTCAACCGTGCGCTGCCGCCCAGATACAAAGACCATTCGAAACCCCGGGCCGAAGCTGTCGCGCCGGCCGGAGCTCTCCTCGCTCGTCACTTGTGAGAGCGAGAGAGGCGCCCGTTGCCGCGATTGCGGCAGAGCGAGGAGAAATGAGATCAGCGACGGCGGCGGGCGATCACGAGACCGCCCAATGCGCCGAGTGACATCGCGCCCGGTGCGGGCACAATCTGATCCTGAGGACCGTTCACGGAGTCGCTCGTGAGGGCGTACAACCCGCCCATACGCGGGCCGCTGCCGTCAACCGCGGCGAGAAACGCCTGAGCGTTGGCGCCAGCACCCAGATTCCCCTGCACCGCGAACGTCGCGCTATCGAAACGGTCGCCGCCGGAAAAAGCCAGCACGCCGTTGCCGTAGATGATTGTCCAAACGGCGATCTGGAAGCCGCCGAACTGCTCGTTGGTCGACAGACCTCCGCGAAAACGACCGAAGAGCTCGGAAATCTTGTCGGCCTTCGCGACCCCCATCGGATTGAACGGTGCCGAGCTCGGTGTCGGGGCGTCTTCGAGGTTCGATCGATTCCAGTCGTACGTTCCGCCGAAACCGATGTGCTTCGGAATGTCGCAGCAGAATGCACCGTAGGAGTTGGCCAGGTCAGGCCCGCCCGAGTTCTTGGTGAAGTTCATCAGGCCGGCGGACGTACCGAGCCAGTTCGCTCCGGAATCGATCGAGACGCTCACGCCAACCCCCGGTCCGACCGAATTGAACGTGGCATTGACATAGGCCGCGGACGACATTGAGGCACATGCACCGGCGACGGACAGAGCAAACATGCAGCGAGTGAGAGACATGAGGTTTCCACCCCTTTTCATGCGGCATCGACAGTTCGATCTCCTCCTGCAGCCGCGGCAGGACGAGATCCCAACAGAAATCAAGAGCACCGGACGTACCCGGTGACCCGTGCGGATCCGCCGCGCGCCCACCTGGTCAACCGACCTGGAAACGAGCTCGGGCCCCCGCAAGCTCGTCGAGCGCGTGTCCGCGGTCGCACGAGAGAGGAGAGAGAGAGAGAGAGAGAGAGAGAGAGAGTTCTTGCCGTCAATCCCGCCCGGAGAACCGCCGTCTTCCGAGCGAGCAGAGAAGAGTGCCGTGTGCAATCCCGTCGAGCGCGTGTCCGCGGCTCGACGAGCGGAGGAGAGAGAGAGTTCTTGCC
>JAFEBN010000226.1 GCA_018242645.1 Planctomycetota bacterium
GACTTCTGGGCTCGCTACACCCTCGACAAGATTTTCGACGATCCATCGGGCTGGGAAGTGCAGAACATGCTTCTCGTGGGCTCGCTGGTCGCCCAGTCGGCGCTCTGGCGCGAGGAATCGCGCGGGTGCCACACGCGCACGGACTTCACCCGGAGCGAGGCATCGTTCGAGGGGCATGACTATCGGCGGCGCGGACGGGGTGAGCCTCTGCTCTCGCCCCTGACTTCGCGCGATCCCGTGGGGCCGGGAGCGCTGGTGTGATTGCACGGCTCGGCATTGTGGCGGCTCTTGGAACGCTGCTGGCGGCGTGTGAGACCCACGTCGTGCGTTACAACCCTCCGCTCGCGGGGCTTCCCGGAGCACAGACGGGCGAGCCGCCCGTGCTGGATTCCACGATGCGCGTCACCGACACGACGCTCGCGGCACAGGCAACCTCGAAACCGTACATCGAGAACGCCGACGGCACCAAGACCCTGATCTCGCGCAACGGCCGCGACCTGATGTTCCACATCGCCACCTGCATGCGCGAGGACGACGAAAAGACCTTTACCGAGCAGGTGCTCAGCGAGATGACGCGCGACGAGTTCTACGCCAAGGGGTACGACCCCAAGCTGGCGTTTCGCGAACTCAAGCGGCGGCGCGAAGACCTCGAGAAACTCTTCAAAATCCTCCCCGCGGGTGAACTCAGTCCCGGCGCACGCATGCAGACCGTCGGCGTGAACATCATGCGCGTCCAGGTCCACTACGTGGATCCCGAGTCGCTTCCCTGGTGCGGCTTCGACATGAAACTCGAAGGCACCAACTGGAAACTCCGCTGGTTCGTCGAGAATACCGGCCAGTAAAGCTTCAGCGGGCTCCGGCGCGGGCCTCGAGCGTCACGTCGATGGTCATCTCCTTGCCTTCGCGCAAGAGCGTGACCTTCACCACGTCACCGGGTTTGGCGGCGTTGAAGTAAGGCATCCATTCCTCAACGCCGGCGATGCGGTTGTCGTTCCACTTGATGATCAGGTCGTTGGCCTTGATGCCGGCCTTGGCCGCGGGCGTCTGCGGCAGCACCTCGCCGACGAGCACGCCCTTTTCTTCGCCGGAATAGTCGCCCGGCGAGATGCCGAAGCGGATGCGCCCACGCGTGGGGGGAGGCGGCTCATCGCCCGGCGTCGTCGAGACGTTCGAGGGCGAAGTGAATTTCCACGGCTCGGAGCGGAGTGCCGCGTCGAGCGCGACGCGATAACCAAGATCGACGATCTTCGCGGCGCCTTCCCAATTGATGAGATCGGCGACATCGGTCGGGCGGTGATACTGCGGGTGCATGCCGGAAAACAGGAAAAGCACCGGGACCTTTGCGGCGTAGAACGACGCGTGGTCGGACGGCCCCATGCCGCTCTGCTTCCCAGCAATCTTGATCCCGCTGGTTTCGAAATAGGGCGCGAGCCACTCGGCGAAGCCTTCCGCCGTCCCGACGCCGCCCGCCTCGAGCGGCTTCTCGCCCAGGCGGCCGATCATGTCGAGATTGAGCATGAAATCGTGCTGTCCGATGTCGACGATCGGGTGCTGTGTGTAGTAACGCGAGCCGTTGAGGCCTTCTTCTTCCGCGGAGAATCCAAGGAAGAGGATGCTGCGGCGGGGCTGATCCGGCGGAAGCGATGCATACTTCTCGCTCAGCTTCTGCGCGAGCACGAGCATGCCGGACGTGCCGCTTGCGTTGTCGTCCGCACCCGGATGCAGTTGGCCGCGATCACTGGGAAAGCGAACTCCGACCTGGCCGAAACCCAGGTGGTCGTAGTGCGCCCCCACCACGATGAATCGATCGGCGAGGTTGCCGGCGCCGCGCAGGACGCCGCCGACATTGTCCGTCTGCGGACGCACCTTGTTCACCTCGATATCCATCGACACCGTGGCGTTCGGCAGTTCGATGATCTCCCCTTTCTCATCCACGATCTTGCGCAGATCCAGCAGCGATCGCCCCTTGGGATCCGCGGCACGCACGAGCGCATCAACGGCGTCGGCCGTCGCCATGATCACTGGGGCTTCATAGGGCTCGCGCGCCGTGATGCTGTTCACATCTTCCAGCTTGTCGACGCGATCGTCCTTGGCTCCGGGCGGATTCACAAGAATCACGGCTTTCGCGCCGCGCCGGATAGCGGCGCCGATCTTTGGCTCCAGCCCCGCGTAGAACGACCATCCCTCTTTGGCCCACTTGGACGTTCCCTCGGCGTTCATGGGCTCGAAGCGCAGCACGATGGCCACCTTGCCCTCAAGATCCGGCCCGGTATCCGGGAAGCTCGTGTAGTCGTTATCCGACATCGTGATGGAGTAGCCGGCGAACGCCAACGGCCCGGAGATCGCCGCGCTTCCGGAAAGACCGAGCGGATTGAAGTCCTTTCCTGGCTCAAGCGACACGGTCTGACCGTTCGCGCTCCATGAAACGACTTGCTTGCCGATCTCGTTGTGGGACGGACCGGGGAACGGCTGACGGAAGGTCTTCTTGTTGGGATCGGCTGAATCGGCGAACGCGGGCTGAAGTCCGATTTTCTCGAAGTTCCACTGGATGTAGTCTGCCGCCAGTTTGCCCCCGCGCGAGCCCGGATAACGCCCTTCAAAGAACGGGTTGGCGATTGTGGTCAGGTGATTGCGCAGCGAGGCCTGATCCGCCTCGAGCGTTTCGGCTGTTGCCGACGGCTGAACCGCTCGAGGCAAGGGCTGCACGCTTGAATCGGGTACCCCGGCCACGGCGAAGGCGGCAAGAGTGAAAAGCCAAGCGGCAGGTTGAAGCGTTCGCATGTGCTGTGAAATCTCCCGGGGACACCATCAGACTACAGGAACCCTGACAGGCCGAACCTAGTATTGCCCGGGCGACCCCAACCGGTCGCCGGATTCGCATCTTTCCCGCTGAAGACACCCGTTTTTGGCGGTTTCCGGAGCCGCGCATGACCACCTTTGCCCAGTCTCGATCCGTTCCCGCGAGCACCGCCAAGGGCGGCATCCTGAACCCGTCTGACACCTTTCCTCACCGCCACCTCGGCCCCAGCGAGGCCGACATCAGCGAGATGCTCGACACCCTGGGCTACAAGTCCCTCGACGCCCTCATCGACGCGACCGTCCCGGCCGAGATCCGCAACACCAAGCCGCTGACGCTGACCGGCGAGGCGAAGCACGCCCCTCAACAGGCAAGGGGTGAAGCCGAACTCCTGGCCGAGTTCAAAGCGATGGCCGCCCAGAACCAGATCTTCCGCTCCTGCCTCGGCATGGGGTACTTCGACTGCATCACCCCCGGCGTGATCCTCCGCAACATCCTCGAGAACCCGGGCTGGTACACGCAGTACACGCCCTATCAGGCCGAGATCGCCCAGGGGCGTCTCGAAGCCCTGCTGAACTTCCAGACGATGGTGAGTGACCTCACCGGCCTGCCCCTCGCCGGAGCGTCGCTGCTCGATGAAGCCACGGCCGCCGCCGAGGCCATGGCGATGGCCTTCTCCATCGCCGGCGGCCACGAGGGCACCAAGCGCTCGTTCCTCGTCGCGCACGACGTTCACCCGCAGACCCTCGCCGTCATCCACACCCGCGCCGACGGCCTGGGCATCAAGGTCCGCACGTTCGATCCCAAGGCCACTCCCGCCCCCACCACCTTCACGGACGACGACTTCGGCCTCATCGTCCAGTACCCGACCACCGACGGTCGCGTCGAGTGCTACGAGAAGCTCTCCGCCGACGCCCGCGCCAAGAACATCACCGTCATCGCCGCCACCGACCTGCTCGCGCTGACGCTCCTCAAGCCCCCGGGCGAGTGGGGCGCCGAGATCGCCGTCGGCAGCGCTCAGCGCTTCGGCGTCCCCATGGGCTTCGGCGGCCCGCACGCCGCGTTCATCGCCACCAAGGAAGAGCACGTCCGCAAGATGCCCGGCCGCATCATCGGCGTGTCGCGCGACTCGCAGGGCAAGCCCGCGCTCCGCATGGCGATCCAGACCCGTGAGCAGCACATCAAGCGCGAGAAGGCCACCAGCAACATCTGCACCGCGCAGGCTCTCCTCGCCATCATGGCCGGCATGTACGCCGTCTACCACGGCCCCGAAGGCCTCCGCCGCATCGCGCTCCGCGTTCACTCCTACACCCAGGCTCTCCGCGCCGGCCTCAAGAAGCTCGGCCATCAGGTCAGCGACACCGATGCGGTCTTCGACACGCTCCGCGTGAAGCCCGTCGGCCGCACCGCGATGGACATCCTCAACGCCGCCCGCGCGAAGAAGATCAACCTCCGCGACTTCGCCGACGGCACGCTCGGCATCACCTTCGACGAGACCACCGATCGCGCCCTCGTCAAGGACCTCCTCGCCGCGTTCGGCGGTACTGGCAACGACGACATCGATGCGCTACTGGCCTCGACCACCACCACGCTCCCCGCCGCCTTCGCCCGCCAGAGCGGCTATCTCACGCACCCCGTCTTCAACAGCCACCACAGCGAGCACGAGATGCTCCGCTACATCTTCAAGCTGCAGGGCCGCGACCTCAGCCTCGCCCACTCCATGATCTCGCTCGGCTCGTGCACGATGAAGCTGAACGCCACCAGCGAGATGATCCCCGTCACCTGGCCCGAATTCGGCAAGATCCACCCCTTCGCCCCCGCCGAGCAGACCAAGGGCTACCAGAAGATGTTCCGAGATCTCGAGACCTGGCTTGCCGAGATCACCGGCTTCGCCGCCGTCTCGCTCCAGCCCAACTCCGGCGCCGCGGGCGAGTACGCCGGCCTGATCGTCATCCGCCAGTACCTCCGCTCGATCGGCCAGGGCCACCGCAACGTCTGCCTCATCCCCGACAGCGCCCACGGCACCAACCCCGCCTCGGCCGTCTGCGCCGGCTTCGATGTCGTCGCCGTCGCCAACAAGGAGAACGGCGACATCGATCACGCCGACCTCGCCGCCAAGATCGCCGAGCACAAGGACCGCCTCGGCGCCCTCATGGTCACCTACCCGTCCACCTACGGCAAGTTCGAGACCGGCATCAAGGACGTCATCAAGATGGTCCACGACGCCGGCGGCCAGGTCTACATGGACGGCGCCAACATGAACGCACAGGTCGGCCTCACCAGCCCCGGCTTCATCGGCGCCGACGTCTGCCACCTCAACCTGCACAAGACCTTCTGCATCCCCCACGGCGGCGGCGGCCCCGGCATGGGCCCCATCGGCGTCGCCAAGCACCTCGCCCCCTTCCTGCCGTCGCACCCCGTCACCAAGCCGAGCGTCGCCACCGACAAGTCCGTCGGCGCCGTCGCCGCGGCTCCTTACGGCAGCGCGTCGATCCTGCCTATCTCCTACGTCTACATCGCCCTGATGGGCGCCGCCGGCCTGACTCGCGCTACCGAGGTCGCCATCCTCAACGCCAACTACATGGCCAAGCGCCTCGAGGGCCACTACAACGTGCTGTTCAAGGGCCCCGGCGGCCGCTGCGCCCACGAGTTCATCCTCGACTGCCGCCCCTTCGAGAAGTCCGCGGGCATCAAGGTCGAGGACATCGCCAAGCGCCTCCAGGACTACGGCTTCCACGGCCCGACGATGTCCTGGCCCGTGCCCGGCACGCTCATGATCGAGCCCACCGAGAGCGAGCCCAAGGCCGAGCTGGACCGCTTCTGCGACGCCATGATCGGCATCCGCGCCGAAATCCGCGCCATCGAAGAGGGCAAGTCCGACAAGCTCGACAACCCGCTCAAAAACGCCCCGCACACCGTCGGCATGGTCACCGCCGCCGAGTGGAAGCACCCGTACTCGCGCGAGCAGGCCGCGTTCCCGCTGCCCTACGTCCGCGAGAACAAGTTCTGGCCCTTCGTCGGCCGCGTCGACAACCCGTACGGCGACCGCAACCTCGTCTGCACCTGCCCGCCGATGAGCGCGTACGCGAACTGATTCGCGGCGGCGTGTCGGCGTTCGTACGATGAGCCATGCACGATCCGGCTCTGATTCAGGCGGCGCCGCACGTGGCCGCGGGACGATACCCGCAGGCCCTTGCGCTCTTGCGCCGGGCGCTCGATAAATCGCCGACCAACTACGCGCTGCTCGACAAAACGGTCGAGCTGCTCTGCAAAACCAGGCAGTACGACCAGGCCAACTTCCTCGTCGAACGCTCCGCCAAGCTCTTTCCCATGGACCGCAAGTTCATGATGCTGGCGGGCGACGTGGAGATGAAGCGGGAGAAGTTCGGCGCCGCGGCCAAGTACTTCTGGAAAGCGTTCGAGGTCGATCCGACCGATATCGAGCCGCTCCGGGCCGGGTGCATCGCGCTCTATCAGGACGGACGATTCGAAGAAGCGATGGGCACGGCCCGTCGCCTGTATCAGGAACGCCCCGGGGACGTCAAGGCTCTGGCGCTCTACTCCGGCTTCTGCGATCTCTCCGGCGACCTGGGAGAGATGATCCGCGTCCTCACGCTGGCCATCGAAAAAGCGCCCAGCGACGCGGCAATTCTGTCGGCTCTGCTGCTGCCCCTGACGCGCATGCACGGCGTCGATCCCAAGCTGGTTTTCCGCTACCACGTCCGCATGGGCGAGCTCGTGACGCAGATGGTGCCGGTGGACAACCGGCCTCACGCGAACACGCCCGACCCCGAGCGCCCGCTCCGGATCGGCTATTGCAGCCAGGACTTCCGCAACCGGTCTGCCGGTCACTTCATCGAGCCGATCATCGCGAACCACGACAAGTCGCAGTTTCATGTCACGCTCTATCACAACGTGATCAGCGAGGATGAACTCACCATCCGCCTGCGCAAGAGCGCTGCTCGCTACGTCGACACCAGCCGAGTCGACGACAAGATGATGGTCGATCTCATCCGCAATGACAAGATCGACATCCTGGTTGATCTCAGCGGACATACCGGCATGGGCCGCATCGTGCCGTTCGTGCTCAAGCCGGCGCCGATCCAGTACACCTACATGGGATACCCCAACACCACGGGCATCCCCGCGATCGACTTCCGGATCGTTGACGCGTTTACCGATCCACCGGGCTCGGATCATCTGGCCACCGAGAAGCTCGTGCGCATGGAAGGCAGTTTCCTCTGCTACACGCCGCCGCCGCACGCCGGCGACTGCGCGCCCTGCCCCAGCATCGCCAACGGCTACGTGACCTTCGGCTCGTTCAACACCCACACCAAGATCAGCAACCACGTGCTTGAAGTCTGGGCGGGACTGCTGCACAAGGTGCCGAATTCGCGCCTGTTCCTCAAGTCGATGGCACTGGCCATGCCCGCGACCCGCGAACGCGTGTGGGCGCTGCTCGAATCCTTCGGCGTCGATCGCGCCCGCGTCGAATTGCAGGGTGAGACCAAGGGCAAGAGCGAGCACATGCAGATGTACGCCAAGGTCGATATCGCGCTCGACCCCTGGCCCTACAACGGGACCACCACCACGGTCGAAGCGATGTACATGGGCGTGCCGGTCGTCACGATCGAAGGCAACAGCCACGTCTCCCGGGTGGGCGTGAGCCTGCTCAACAACATCGGCGTTCCCGACCTGGTCGCCAAGAGCGAAGAGGACTACGTCCGCATCTGTGCCGAGCTCGCGGCCGACCAGCCCCGGCGCGTCGAACTCCGCTCCGGGCTCCGTGCCATGGTCACAGGCAGCGTCCTCTGCGATCACGCCGGGTTCACCCGCCGGCTCGAGGCCCACTTCCGCCAATCCTGGCGGGAATGGTGCGAGAAAAAGAAGGCCAACCCTGCGCTCTAGCGCCCCGTCGTTCGTGCGATCGACCGGCATCGCCCGGGCGTCTTTCGTATAGTCCAGACCCGCCCCGGAGCCTCCACATGGGTTGGTTCTCGCGCAAGCCGAGTCCGAAACAGGTCGAACAGATCACGCTGTCCGCGCCCTCCGGTTCCGGAGGCGATTCAACACCGCGCGAAGCCCGCATCTTCGACATCGGCGCCGACATGCTCCGTCGCGCCCGCAGCCACAAGACCGGAATCCTCTCCGCCAAGTTTTATTCCGATGCACTCATGGAATGGTCCATGAAGGACCCGGAGTTCAAGGTGCAGATGTTCCGCTTCGTGGACACCTTCCCGATGCTCCGCTCCGCGGACTCGGTCCACGATCACCTGACGGACTACCTCAGCCAGCCCGGCGTGAGCGTTCCGCCGGTCATCGGCGCCGCGCTCAAGGCGGGGGCGCTGCTCAAAGGTGCCGCGGCGGCCACGATCGGCAAGCAGATCGAGGGGATGGCGTCGAAGTTCATCGCGGGCACGGATGCCGCGAGCGCGCTCGCCGGTCTTCGCAAGATGTGGGATCAAGGCATCGCCTTCAGCGTCGACCTGCTGGGCGAAACCTGCGTCTCCGACATGGAGGCCGACGACTACGCCCGCAAATACCTCGACCTGATCCAGAATCTCCCCGCGCAGGTCGCCTCCTGGCCCGCCAACACGCGACTCGAGTCCGATCATCTCGGGTCGATCCCCCGCGTCAACGTCAGCGTGAAGATCTCCGCGCTCTCGGCCCGCACCGACCCGATCGATTCCGAAGGCGCGATGAACGACCTGTTCAAGCGCCTGATCCCGATCCTCGAAACCGCGCGCGATCGGGGCGTCTTTGTCAACTTCGACATGGAGCACTTTGCGCTCAAAGACTTCACGCTCGAACTCTTCCAGCGTTGCTGCGAGAAAATCGATTTCCAGGCGGGCCTCGCGATGCAGGCCTATCTCAAGAGCGGACCGGACGACGCGCGGCGCATGGTCGATTGGGCCCGGCGCGCCCGGCGCATCGTCACCGTCCGCCTGGTGAAGGGCGCGTATTGGGATGCCGAGACCATCAAGAGCGATCTTCACGGCTGGCCGTGCCCGGTTTGGCCTCAGAAGTGGCAGACCGACGCCTGCTTTGAGCGCATGACCGAGATCTTCCTCGATGCGATGCCCCGCGACAAGGCCGACGCCGCACGAGGCGGCATCAAGCTCGCCTTGGGCAGTCACAACGTCCGCTCGATCGCCTCCGCGCTGGCCGGGCTTGAGTCGCGAGGAATCCCCAAGGAAGCCATCGAACTCCAGATGCTGCACGGCATGGCCGATCAGCTCAAGCACGCCGCGGCAGAACTCGGCCTGCGCATCCGCGAGTATGTCCCGGTGGGCGAGATGATCCCGGGGATGGCCTACTTGGTCCGACGTTTGCTTGAAAACACAAGCAACGAGAGCTGGCTGAAGGCCGGCTTCCTGGACAACGCCGATGCGGGAGCGCTCCTCCGTGCGCCGGCCCCCCAGGGCGGCGGCCTCGGCTCCGCGCCCGCGCCGATCGCCGATGCGCTCGCGACTGCGCCCGAGCGTCACAAACTGACGCACGCCGTGCACAACGTGGGAAACGGGCGCCCGTTTTTCTCGGAGCCCTTCCGCGACTTTTCCGATGCCAGGCAGCACGCCGCGTTCGGCGCCGCGGTGGCACGGGCCACGGTGCCGAAGGTCGCCAACGACCGCACGGTCGAGCAGGCATCGCAGATGGTTGCCCGTGCGCAGGCCGCGTTTACCGCGTGGCGCGATGCCGGCCCCAGGCAGCGGGCCGATGTGTTGATCCGGGCCGCCGAGGCCATGCGCCGGCAGCGCGACGGCCTCGCCGGCGTCATGATCCGTGAAGCCGGAAAGCCGTGGCGCGAAGCCGACGCCGATGTCTGCGAGGCCATCGATTTCTGCGAGTACTACGCCCGACTCGCCATGCCGCTCTTCCATCGCGCACGTCTCGGCCGATTCGTGGGTGAACTCGACGAACAGTTCTACCAGCCCCGGGGCGTCGCCGCGATCATCAGCCCGTGGAACTTCCCGCTGGCCATCCTCGCGGGCATGACCACGGCGGCACTCGTCACCGGCAACACCGTCGTGATGAAGCCCGCCGAGCAGACACCCGGCGTCGCCAGCATTTTCTTCGACATCCTCCAGGATGCCATCCGCCAGGCGGGCTTCTCCGGCGCGCTCGCGGGCGATGTCCTGCACTTCTGCCCCGCCCCGGGAGAAACCACGGGCGCCGCGCTTGTCCGCGACCCCCGGGTCGCGCTGATCGCGTTTACCGGCAGCAAAGCGGTCGGCCTCGACATCATCCAGGCGGCGGGGATCACCCCTGCCGATCAGCCCCACGTCAAGAAAGTGGTGTGCGAGATGGGTGGCAAGAACGCCATCATCATCGACACCAGCGCGGATCTGGACGAGGCGATCCTGGGCGTACGACACAGCGCGTTCGGGTTCCAGGGCCAGAAGTGCAGCGCCTGCTCGCGTGTGATCGTCGTCGATCCCGAGGGCCCCGACGGCCCCGCCATCCGCCACTTCACCTGGCGTCTGGTCGAAGCCACCAAGGCTCTGGCCATCAACGACCCCGTCGCCAGCGGCACCGACATCGGTCCGGTCATCGATGCTGACGCCAAGCGCAAGATCGAAAGCTACATCGAGATCGGCAAGAGCGAATCACGCCACGAACTGACCCTTGCCGTGCCGCCCGGGCTCGAAGCCCGCACCGGCCGCGACTTCGTCGGCCCGACAATCTTCAGCCATGTGCCCCCCACCGCCCGGATTGCAACCGAAGAGATCTTCGGACCGGTGCTGGCCGTCATGCATGCGCCTTCTTTCGATGCGGCGCTCGAGCTTGCCAATTCATCCGTCTACAAACTGACCGGCGGAGTCTTCACCCGAAAACCCGCGCACATCGAAAAGGCCAAGCGTTCCTTCCGCGTCGGCAACCTCTACATCAACCGTGGCTGCACCGGCGCGCTGGTCGGGCGTCATCCCTTCGGGGGCTTCGGCATGTCGGGCGTCGGCTCCAAAGCGGGCGGCCCGGACTACCTGCTGCAATTCGTCGAGCCGCGCGCGGTTGCGGAAAACACGCTCCGGCGCGGCTTCGCACCGGAGATCGACACGAGCATCTAGCCTTCATGCCAGCCGAATCCGGCTCGGAAGAGCAGCCACAGGAGCACGGCCGCCAGCAGGAGCGGCCCGCCGATGCCCCGCAGTATCTGGAGCAATTTCACGGGGGGTCCCGAAGGCGAGGCTTCCGCATCCTGAAGTTTGCCCACATCGACCTCGTTCCAATCGATATCGACCGAATCGGCCTTGAGCGACTTCAGCACGTCCTTGGCGAGGGCAACATCGCGCTGCCGCACCGACACGCGAAACGGCTGCGAGGCCGCCACCTCCCACTGGAGCGTCATGCCGGCATTCGAAATCGAGAACGCCGGGATATCGCGAGCCTTGAGCGCCTCGACCATCACCGATGCTTCAAATTCCGACCCCGCGGCCGCCACGTCGACCAGCGTGTCGGGATCGACGCTCATGGCTTCTGCGGTTCGACCGGTTTCGTGCCGGCCGTCGCCGCGGGCTGATTGGCCGGAGCAGGCGGAACTTTGGCCGTCTGCACCACGCGGGGCGATTTCGGCGGCAGCAGGGTCACTTTCCGCGACTTGGCGTCCTGGCTCACCTGCGTCTGCTCCGCAGGCCAGAAGGGATAGCCATTGATTTGGCGCTGGATGTAGTCCGGCGCGGTCACAAGCAACTGCTTCTTGTAATACCGCACGGTCGCGGCCGAACCGCCGTTATTGGTCCACTGATCGGGCTCCACCAGATCGACGATGATGCGGATGACCTCATCCGCGCGCTCGGCTTCGGGCTTGCCCATGTTCTGATTCGTCTGCGTGCCTCCGCCGGAGAACGGACTCGATCCGCCTCCTCCGCCGCCGCTGCTCGCCTGAAGGGCACTGTTCAGATCAAACTGCGGCACGCTGTTGTAATCCGGTACTTCCAGCAGCAGATCCGAGATGTCGTAGATCTCGAGCCGGCGTGTGCGGTTGAGCCGCTGCTTGGGGCCGACCTCGATCTGCCCGCCCTCGGTCATCTGCCAGGACGCGCCGCCCAGAGAGGGGTCGCCACCGGCCTGCGCGAGCACGCCTTCGAGCACCGTCAGCGCGGTCTGGTCCACCGCGCCGAAAGTGACGAGCGTTTCTTTGTCCAGCCCGACCTGGTTTCGATCATCGGCCCAGAGCACCACCAATGGCGCACCCGTGACGTCAGCGATGTTCTTCAGCACGGCCTCGAGGCGCGTCTGCTGGTAGTCCACCGTCATCACTTTCATCATCGTTCCGAGCGCCTGGCGCTGAGCCGCGAGCGTCTGCGGGCTCTGGGGCGCCACGCTTGTGTTCTGCGCCATCGCGGGCGAGAAACCGAACGTTGCTGCGCACACCAAGACCGCCGCGCCCGTCACTTGCTTGAGGTTCATCCACCGCTCCTTGCCCCGCACGTGGCGACACCCTATTCGACACCAAACCCCCTCTGGTGTTCCCAATTCTTGCAAGTCTGAGCGTTTGACGCGCATGGAGCCACCTCAGGGATTTGAACCCTGGACCTATGCTTTACGAAAGCATCGCTCTACCGCTGAGCTAAGGTGGCAATCACGCCCAGAGGGCTGTGACGCAGGCCCAAAGGCCTAGGAAGCGGAAGTATCGGCCTTTCCGCGTCGCTTTTCCACTTTCGGGGGCTTCTTCGTGCTCTCTTTTCGACCTGAACGCTCGGCGGAAGCCTCTTCCGGCGCCAGCCACGCGGGCTCGGTCGGACGCAGATACACCGACTGAGGCTTCCACGGCTTGCCGCGGCTGTCCGTGATCTCCATCCGGGGCCGCCCCACGAGCATCCGCTCCAGTTGCTGACGCCCGATCTTCGTGCGGATGGCCACCCGGTCATCGATGTATTGACGCTCCTGCACATCGGACTGGTTTTCGATGATCGTGATGAGCCGGCTCTCGCTCAAAGGCAGCGTGATCCGTACATCCTCGATCGAACCGCGGGCGAGTTCGCGGACGCGGTCCACCAGCGCCGCGTGCCCGAGTTGTGTTTCGAGCGATCCGACCTTCGGCGGCAGCGCACAGATCGGGCTCGCGCCCGGCACGCGCTGCTGCCAGATCAGCACTTCGCGGTTGTCTTTCAACTTGTCCGATTTGTTCAGCAGCACGAGCCGCTGGGGCGGCGCCCACGTCGCCTCTTCCTGCCCGGACTCCCGCACTTCCTTCAGCAGATCATCCAGCGTGCGGCAGACGGTGTCGTACTGCAACTCCGCCGCGGGATCCGACACATCCAGCACGATCAGCAGCACGTCGGCGTGCGTGGCTTCTTCGAGCGTCGCCCGGAACGCCGCAATGAGATTCGTGGGCAGATCGCGCACGAATCCGACCGTATCGGAGAGCATCACGCCCAGGCCGCCACCAAGGTCCCATTCCCGCGTGCGCGTCATCAGCGTCGCGAAAAGGCGGTTGTCGGCGTACGCGCCGCCGGTTGTCAGTGTGTTGAAGAGCGTGCTTTTGCCGGCGTTGGTGTATCCCACGATGCCGACGGTGAAGTGCTCCGCCTTCCGGGCCTGGACCTCGCGCCGGCGCCGAGCCTGGATATCCCGGATCTGCTTCACCAGATCGTCCCGGCGACGCTGAACGAGCCGGCGGTCGATTTCCAGCTGCTGCTCGCCCGGCCCGCGGGTGCCGATGCCACCGATACCGCCGACACCCACGATGCGCTCCAGGTGCGACCACATCGCCCGCAGGCGCGGGAAGGTATATTCGAGCTGGGCCAATTCCACCTGGAGCTGGGCCTCGGTGCTGGTCGCGCGCCCGGCGAAGATGTCGAGGATCAGTTCGGAACGGTCGACAACCTTTTTCCCCACCACTTCCTCGATCTTGGCGATCTGCTTGGGAGAAAGGTCGTGATCGAAGATAACGGTCGACGCATCGACCTCCGCGCACAAAGCCTTGAGCTCCAGCATCTTGCCGGTGCCCATGTAGGTACCGGCCACCGGCTTGGGCAGATTCTGGGTGAGTTCGGCGACCACGACAGCCCCCCCTTGCTCGGCAAGGGATCGCAGCTCGCCAAAGGGGTCGGACTTGTCAAAACGGGACTCCGGCAGCCGGACGGCCGCAAGCACGGCGCGCTCCGAGCGCACCTGGATACCTTCGCGTTCTTTGGGTTGTGGCATACGAGAAAAAGGGTCCGAACGAGTACTGACGTCGCGCTTCCGCGCGGCCCTCTCCGACCTCGAAAACGCGTCGAAAGGGCTGGAATCGGTGTCCCGAGCTGAAAAACCGCCCGCCCGACACCGAACGATCGATCTATCCGTCAGTTCTGAACCATTGCGTCCGAACCTCCCAGGCCCGCGTGCGGAACATGATTGGGCCCCTGTCGCCCATTCCTACGATGATAGTTCGACCCGGGTTTGAAGGAAAGACCGAGCAAAGGCGCGTCCCCAGGAGTGCACAGCAGATGACCGCGAGCCCCAAGTGGTTCCGTATTTCTCTCGTAGGCGTCCTTGGACTGGCCGTCGCCGGCTCGACCATCGCGCTCACGCGCAAGCCCGCCGAACTCCAGTTCTTCGATCCGATCATCGACGTGAAGAGCACGCTCGGCGGTCTGTACGTCGACAAGCTCAGCGATGAGCAGCTCAAGAAGATGCAGGACGGCGCGATCAACGGCATGGTGGAGGCGCTGGGCGACCCGTACACCATCTACGTCCCCGCGGACAAGGTGCGTGAGTTCAACAAGGATCTTACCGGTGAGTACGTCGGCATCGGCGCCTCGGTGAATACGCGCGACGGCTGGCTCACGATCGTCAGCCCGCTCGAGGATTCGCCGGCGTACAAGGCCGGCATCATGGCCGACGACCGCATCATCGAGATCGACGGCAAATCCACGCAGGGCCTGAGCGTCGAGGAGTGCATCGACAAGCTCGTCGGCGTCGCGGGCACGCCGGTCAACATCATCATCGAGCGCAAGGGCGAAAAGATCCCGATGACGCTCACCCGCGCCGCGATCAAGACGCGCAGCGTGAAGGGCGTTCACCGACAGACCGACGACGCCGAGAAGTGGGACTTCACCATCGATCCCGTTCGTCGCATCGGCTACATCCGCCTCACGCAGTTCACCCCGGGCTGCGCCGAAGAGATTCTCAACGCGCTGATCACCGCGGGTGTCAACGACCCCGACCCGAGCAAGCGACTCCAGGGCGTGATCCTTGACCTGCGCGACAACGGCGGCGGCGTCCTTGAAGAGGCCATCGCCATCGCCGACATGTTCCTGCGGGAGGGCATCATCGTCTCGACCCGCGGGCGCAACTTTCCCGAGCGCGTCGCGCGCGCTCAGGACAAGGGCACGCTGCCCGACATCCCGATGGTCCTTCTCATCAACGGCTCCTCCGCCAGCGCCAGCGAGGTCCTCGCGGGCGCGCTGGTTGAGAACAACCGCGCGGTCGCCATCGGCACTCGAAGCTACGGCAAGGGCAGCGTGCAGAGCGTCCGCAAGCTCCCCAACGGGAACGGCGCGGAGCTCAAAGTCACCGAGCAGGGCTACTACCTGCCTTCCGGCCGCAGCCTCACCCGTAAGGACACCAGCGCCGAATGGGGCGTTGACCCGTCCAAGGGCTTTTTCGTGCCGATGACCGACAAGGAACTCATCGACATGTACCGTGTCCGGCGCGACCTCGAGATCATCCGCAGCGCCGACGGCAAGACCGCGACGCCGGAGGATTGGAGCAACGCGGACTGGATCATGTCCTATCTGAAGGACCCGCAGCTCTCCGCGGCCGTCAAGGCCGTGCAGGGCAAGATCGACGCGGGCGACTGGAAGCCCACCGGCAAGGAAGGCGTCGCCGGCTCGCAGATCGCCTTCGACGAACTGAGCCGCGCCCGGAAGCTCCAGCAGCAGCTCACCCGCGAGCAGATCCGCGTGGAGAAGCGCATCGAGGCCCTCGAGACCGCCTCGGGCGATCTCGCCAAGGCCAAGCCCGGTGATCTCTGGCCTGAAGACGCCGACCTTTCCGGCGGCAAGATGCAGATCACCGACAAGGACGGCAAGGTCATCGCGACCCTCGAGATCACCGGCAACAACCTGCAGCGATGGCTGCTGGATGCCGATGTTCGCAAGCCCGAAGGCGATGCACCCAAGCCCGTCGCCTCCAACGGTGCGCCCGCCTCCTCCACGCAGAACAAGTAATCGATGCGCGTCCTGGGCATCGAAACCTCGTGCGACGAAACGGCCGCGGCTGTCGTCGTCGACGGCTCGGTTGTCCTTTCCAACGTCGTGGCCAGCCAGCACGATGTACACACGCCCTTCGGAGGCGTGGTACCGGAGCTCGCCAGCCGCGCCCACTGCGAAGCGATCCTCCCGACAATCCGAGCCGCCGTCGCGCGCGCGGGCGTGACGCTGGAACAGATCGACGCGATCGCTGTGGGGCACAGGCCCGGGCTCATCGGTTCGCTGCTGGTGGGTGTTGCCGGCGCCAAAGCCCTGGCGTGGTCGCTGGGCAAGCCGCTGGTGGGCGTCGACCATGTACACGCGCACCTCTACGCGGGCGTGCTGGTGCAACACGGGGATGTCCCCGGCGAGCACCCGCTCTTCCCCGCACTGGGCCTTATTGTCAGCGGCGGCCACACATCGATCTACACGCTCGCCTCCTGGCTCGAACCGAAGCGTCTGGGCGCGACGATCGATGATGCGCTCGGCGAAGCCTACGACAAAGTCGCGACGATTCTGGGGCTTCCATATCCCGGCGGACCCAACCTCGACAGACTCGCACAAGCACCCGGAGCCGATGAACGGGTTGCCGACCTGCCGATCAGCCGTCTCTCCCCCACTTCGCTCGACTTCTCGTTCTCCGGGCTGAAAACGGCCATGCTCTACGAAGTGCGAGGAATTCCCGAACACCCCGCGCACAAGCGGCCCGATTCCACGATCCACACGCCCCCCCCGCTCACCGACGAACGCCGTCGCGATCTCGCGGCCACGTTCCAGCGGGCCGCCTGCCGCGCGGTCACGCTCAAGCTCGAGCGGGCGCTCATGCAGCTCCGCGATCAGGGTCTCTCGCCACGCGCGCTTCTCACCGGTGGAGGCGTCACCGCAAATTCGCGTCTGCGGTCCGAGCTCACCCGCTTCGCCGAAGCAAACGGCCTCGAGATCCGTCTCCCCGCCATGAGTCTGTGCGTCGACAATGCCGCCATGATCGCCGGGTTGGGTTACCAGATGTTCAAGGCCGGCATGATCAGCGATCTGTCGCTGGAACCCGTTCCCACCACGGCTTGCTGATGACCCAGCCCCGGCAAAACTCGCCCGCCACTCGCCCCGCCGGCACCCTGCACCCCGCGGCATTGCCCGAATCCGAACTCCTCAAGTCCATCCGCGTCTCCCGTGGCCGGGACAGCGGGCCGGGCGGTCAGCACCGCAACAAGGTCGAAACCAAGATCACGCTGCTCCACGAGCCCAGCGGCGTCGAGGCCCACGCGGGCGAGCGCCGCAGCGCAGAAGAAAACCGGCGTGTCGCACTCCGCCGCCTGAGACTGGCGTTGGCAATCCATGTTCGCTGCAGCCCGATCCCCCGCGATTCCTTCGGCGATGTCACAAGCGACCTCTGGCGCTCCCGTTGCAGCGCCAAACGCATCGCCTGCAATCCCGAGCACGAGGACTACCCCGCTCTGCTCGCCGAAGCGCTCGATGTCATCGTCGCCAGCGGACTCGACCCCAAGCGCTCGGCCTTGCGGCTATCGTGCTCCGCAAGCCAGTTGATTCGGCTCGTGAAAGACCATCCGCCCGCGCTCGACTACTGGAATCGCGAGCGGGCTTCCCGCGATCTTCACGCCCTGAAATGAAAAAGGCCCCCGGGGTACGGGGGCCTCGAGCTTGCGGAGAATTGTGGTTTGGGTGCGCGATTCAGGCGGCGCGACGCTTCTTCATCGCCGCGCGAGCTTCCGCTCGTGCCAGGACGGCCCGTGTCGCCTCGCGCTGTTCGTTCTCTGCCCGCCTGGCCAGAAACAACTCCGGGTTAATAAGCAGTTGAACCAAGTCCAGTGGGCTCGATGCGTGCATGCGAGCGCCGATCTCGTCGGCCAGGCCTTCGGCGCGATTGAAGACGCCGCCGCCGACGGCGATCTGCGTGTTCTTGCAGGCCGCAATCTCTCGGAGCTGGTCCACCAGCTGGCGGATGCCGGGCAGATCGCTCGCCGCCGAGCAGAACATGACCAGGTAGCTCGGCTGGTTCTCCTGCACGTGCCCGAGGATCTCATCGGAGGGAATACCGCCGCCGCCAAAGGTCACGCGGAAGCCCGCGGCCTCGAGAATATCGACCGCGATCTGGGCGCCCAGTTCCTCACCCTCCTGCGTGCCGCAGCAGGCGAAGACCGTCTTGCCGTTGAAGTTCTGCCGCGGCAGGCGGGCCGCGGTCTGGTCGATCAGCACGCGGAGCATGCGGGTCGCCATGTGGTAACCGATGCGGGTGAGCTGGTCGGCGCGGTGCATGCGCTCGATCAGTTCGTGGGTGGGCCAGAACAGGCTGGTGAGCACGAGCGCCGGGCCGGCACCCCCATCCATGGCTTCTGCCACGATGGAACGCGCCGCGGGACGATCCCCGTTCACCAGGGACTCGAAAAGACGCTCGATCAGAATTTCCTGGGCCATGAAACTTCTCCGCCGGGGTTGCCGCGACGAGTCGCGGGCCTCGCTCTCCACCAAGGTCATCCTGACCCTGGCGGTTGGTTCTCGAAGTCCCGCACGTCCCCGGCGGGCGGACGAGCCTTCTCGTCCGGCTTGTGGTCATCGAGCCCCCACCGGTTACCGCGTGAAGATTGCCACAGGGCGGTGAAAACGGCCGGAAACCTCTTTAAGTCCTATAATAACTTCGATTGGACGTCACAGACGCAAACTTTGGGGGTTTTCACGGAAGGTCCGAAAACTCTTTCGCGCAGCAACTGCTTCCGCGGCACGTGCGAAAACCCGCTACAACCCGCCCAATTTCACGCAGAAACGCGCGTCGCCCAGTGGCAAACGCAGATGCCAAACGTCAGCGCACGGCTTCCCGGGCGCTCAAAGCCCGAGGTACGGATGGCCTCTTGCAATCCCTCGCGGTTCAAAAACGTTCCGACGCTCTTGGGGAGGTAGCGATACGCCCCCGATTTATCGCGGGCGATGAGCGAGGCCGTGCGCGGCATCAGCCAGCCGCAGTAAACATCGTTGAGTTGCCGCATCGGAAACCATGAGGGCCGATCGAATTCCAGCACAACGAGCCTGCCGCCGGGCTTCAAAACCCGTGCGAATTCCTGCAGGGCTTTCAACGGGTCGGAGACATTCCGAATACCGAACGCGATCGAAAGCACATCAAAAGAGCCGGATTCCAAGGGCAATGCCATCGCATCGCCTTCAACGTACGACACTTTTCCCGCTTGGGCCTGCGACAGGTTGTGGTTCCTCTTCTCCCGGGCCACATCGAGCATCGGCGCCGTGAAATCGACCCCGATGACCTCCGCCGCCTCCGTCCGGGCGAACATCTCCGTCAGATCACCCGTGCCGCACGCAACATCCAGAACACGGTCGCCCGGGCGCACCGAGGCCGTTTGAACGGCAAACCGGCGCCATGCCTGATCCCGGCCGAACGAGTGCAGGCGATTGTTCAGATCGTAACTGCCGGCAATGGCGCTGAACATCCGCTGCACTTTGCCCGCTTTTTCAGCGTGCCGGTGCGGGTCACCCGCGAGGTCCTTGGCGTCCCAGGCGGTCTTGGAAGGTGTGGCAGAAGGCAGGTGAGACATTGTTCAGATGAAAAAACGCTCGAACTTCAGGGGGCAATGGTATTTCCGTTCAGGGACAGGTTCGCCGGCCCTCGACAAGAATGTGCCGTCTTTCCGATATTCCGCGCTCCAGGAGCCCTTGCCATGACCACCCGTCGCTTTTCGCTATTGGCCCTCTGCGTCGCCTGTGCCGGAACCATGCTTGGAGGATGCAGCACCAACCCCACCACCGGCCGGTCGCAATTGAACATGCTGTCGCGGTCGGATGAGATCAAGATGGGGGTGGATTCCAAGCCCGAAATGCTCAAGGAATACGGCGGCGAAGTCTCGAATGCGGACGCCCGGAACTACGTCACCAACCTGGGCAAGCAGCTCGCGGCCCAGACCGAAGCGGACAACCCCACGCTTCCCTGGGAGTTCACGCTGCTCAACAGCGACGTGATCAACGCCTTCGCCTTGCCCGGGGGCAAGGTCTTCGTCTCGAAAGGCTTGGCTGAAAAGATGACCAATGAAGCCCAGATGGCGGGCGTGCTCGGGCACGAGATCGGTCACGTCACCGCACGCCACATCAATGAGAAGATCACCCGCCAGACCGGCGCCTCGGTCGGCCTCAACATCGTCAGCGCCGTCATCGGGGGCGGCTCGGGAGACGTCATCGCCGGGCTGGCCGGGCAGGCCGTGCAAATCACGCTGCTGAGCTACGACCGCGATCAGGAGAGCGAGGCCGATTCACTCGGTATGCGCTACATGGTCAAGTGCTTCTACAACCCGATCGGCCAGCTCCAGGTGATGGAAATCCTCAAGAAGGAAGCCGGCGGCGCCAACCAGCCCGAGTTCCTCTCGACGCATCCGATCCCCGAGACGCGCATCAAGCGCATTCAACAGATCATCGATACCGAATACAAGTACACGCAGAACAACCCGCAGTACAAGTTGAATGCCGAGGGGTTCAAGGCCCAGTTTCTTTCCAAACTCGCGGCGATCCAGCAGCGCGACTCACTCGCTCAGGCCGGGATCGGCACGCGGGTGGACGATGACGGCAATCCCTTCCCGCTCATGCCGGATTGGCGACTGCTGAGCCTTGCGTGCCCGTCGCACGAGTAGCTCGGGGCGCGAACGCAGGCCCCTCATCAGGCGTTTGAGTTTTCTCGCCGGGACCAGAACCGCAGCCAGTTGCCCACGGCGAACGCGGCGATTTCATCTTCATTCCAGCCGCGTCGCGCGAGAGCGCCGGTGAGAAGCGAGAAGTGCTCTGGCAGATTGATTCCCTCCGGCAGCCGCTCGCGAGAGATGCCGCCGTCGGCATCGGATCCGAGGCCCACGTTCGCCCGTGAACCCGTCAGTTCGCAAATGCGATCGACGTGCGCCATCGCTTCGTCGATCGTGGCACGGCGCTGGCGACCGCCACCCGGCACGAGAAACTGCGACAATAAGTTCAATCCGATGACCCCGCCCCGGCGGCCGATCTCACGGATGGCCTCATCCGCCAGGTGGCGCTGCAGGTTGCCGGGCGCCCCTTCCCCGGACGCGATGATGCTGCGGCAGTTGGAATGCGACGCGATCACCGGCTTGTCCGTCATCGCGAGCAGATCATCCAGCGCCCGATCCGATAAATGGGAAACATCGTGCACGATTCCGATGCGGTCCATTTCGCGCACCAATTCTCGCCCCAACGCGGTCACGCCGATCTGATTCGCGGCCGGGTCTTCGCTGTTGCCCGTGGCATAGCGGGAGCTCTTCGCCCAGGTCAGTCCGATCGCAACCACGCCTTCCCCCGCCCACCACTCGAGCTCCCGGGGGGAGCGGATTGGATCCGCGTTTTCCATCAGGATGCCGCAAACCAGCGGCGGACGATTCTGCCGAACACGCCGAACGCGCTCCTCGATTCGAGTTGGGACAAACTGCCCCACGCCCATGCCTGCACGCGTCTGCGACGTTTGGTCATCCGATTCTGCCGCGGCATCGGCGAGATCGAGCGAAATCAGCCCCCGTTCCGCCCAGGTGAGATAGACCTCGAGTTGAGCGCGGCCAACACCCGCGGCCCGCGCCTCATCGCTGTATCCCTCTTTCCCGGCGCCACCGGGTTCGGTAAAAATGGTCGCCAGGGCGAACGCAACACGACCCTTGGCCAATGTCGGCAAAGTGACGCAACCGGGCTGATCAGGTCCACCCGCCTGCAGCGGGTCTGGCGCGAGCATGTTGCGACCGTTCACCGCCAGATACGCCAGATCGAGATGGGCATCGAAAAAGACCACGCTCACACCGTCATCGTCCGGACGCCCGGGGAAACGATGAAGTCCGCATCGGTCTTTTGCTTGATCTCCTCCACCGTCACGCCCGGCGCGAGTTCGGAAAGCACGAAGCGCCGCTTCCCGGGATCCATTTCCATCACGCACAAATCGGTAATCAGCATGTCGACACACTTCTTGCCCGTCAGGGGCAGCGAGCACTGCTTGACCACTTTGGGTGCATCACCCTTTGCGACGTGTTCCATCGTGACAATGACTTTCTTTGCACCCGCGACCAGATCCATTGCGCCGCCCATCCCCTTCACCATCTTTCCGGGGACCATCCAGTTCGCCAGGTCACCCTCCTGCGACACCTGCATCGCGCCGAGGATGGTGAGGTCGACATGCCCTCCCCGAATCATCTGAAAACTCTCGGCACTCGAAAAGAACGAAGCTCCCGGACGGGCCGTGATGGTCTGCTTGCCAGCGTTGATCAGGTCGGCATCGACTTCTGCTTCGGAGGGAAAGGGCCCCATGCCGAGCAAGCCATTTTCCGACTGCAACCAGATGTCCATCCCCGTGGGCACGTAATTGGCCACCAGCGTCGGCATGCCGATGCCGAGATTGACGATGAAGCCGTCGCGGAGTTCCTTGGCGGCACGTTGCGTGATCTGTTCGCGTGTCAGGGGCATGGAGCGAGTGTAAAGGCCTCGCTGATCCCGGGCAACGCTCAGCTTCCGGAGCCGCCCTGCTTGGGCTTGCTGACAAAGGCCTCTTCCATCACATACAGACCGACCAGCCAGTCACCCACGAGATACGGCTTCACGCCGAGACGACCGGTGACGGTGCCGTACGTCGCCATGCGCTGCTCCTTGGTCGCCACGTCCTGCAGATGAACCTCGATCGCGTCATAGGGCGTCGGCGGGGTGCCGATGCAGCAACCGTCCCACTGATTGAGCATCGAGAGCATTTCCTTGGGCTCTTTTACATAGATCGGAAATGCGACGTAGCCCGTGACGGTGACGAACTGCCCGTCCAGCATCTGCACGCGATCCGGAATCTTCTTCTGCCCCTTGCGCGGGTCATACACCTCCGACGCCGAGGTGAGCTGATCCCATGTAACGACGAAGGGGTCTTCCTTGGTCCCCTTGCCTTTAACGGCGAAGCGGTCCTCGATCACCATCGTGCCATCGGGCTTGGCAGTCGCCTTCAGGTTCGGGAACTGCTTTTGGAGGGACGCGAGATCACCGACCGCTCCAGGCTCAAGATGAACCGCCGCGGGATCGGCTTTGGGTGCTTTCGCGTCCTTCGCGGGTTCCGCGGCTTTGGTCGCATCGGACTTTGGAGCGTCCGCCTTTGACGTCTCCTGCTTGGCCGGGGTGCTCTCTTGCTTGGCAGCGGGGGCAGCGGGCGTCGGGGTGTCATCGGCGCGAACATCGCATGCCGCGGCCAAACCGGCACAGAGGGTCAACCGCAGCAACGTCTTCATGCGAGCGCTCCCGAGAAATGCTATCCCAAAGGCCTGAGATTCTTCGCAACGCTGGTGCGATACGCCACCACCGCCGGAAGCAGCCCGGCAGCCCCCGCGAGCAGCACAGCCCCTCCCGCAACAGCAAACCCCAGCGTCGGCGTGATCGCGGGTTCGATGACCAGTCCTAAGCGAGCCTTCATTTCCGACGCGACGATGCGGGCCCCCAGCAAGGCGATGGCGATCCCGGCCGCGGCGCCGATCGCCCCCAGCACCAGCGATTCGGCGAGCACCAGCCGGAAGATGCGGACAGCGCTCGCGCCGAGCACGCGAAGCACGGCGATCTGCCTGCGCCGCTGCTCCATGGAGTTGTAAAGAGCGAGCAGGATCGAGATCCCCGAGCTGGCGGCGACGACGCCCGCCATTGCGATCAGAATACGGTCAACGCTGCCCACGATGCGGAAGAGCTTGTCGATTTCCTGCGTGGGCTGGGCGACCGTGATCGAAGGGTCGGCACGCAACTGATTGAAAACGACCGGGATCATGGCGGACGAATCCGCGCCGGGGCGGGTGATGACGCGGGCGTAGATGCCCGTGATCTTGCGATCGCTGTCGATGAGGTCCGCTTCGGTGGTGAGTTCTTCGTGGTGGTCGTGCGCGGCGTGGTCGTGATCGGCCGCTCCCTCATGCTCATGCTCGTGCTCATGCTCTGCTTTCTCCCGCCGGTCGTGGGCATGGAGAATCCAGGCGCTGGTAAGACCGGTGATCACGGCCCGATCGTGCGCGCCGCCGGTCGGCTGAAGAATGCCCACGACTTCGAACTTGAACTCGTCATGGACGTGGGGCGCCGCGACGGCGGCACCATCCGCGCCCTCGGTTCGGGACATGGGCATGCCGTGCGTCAGCGCGATCTTGTCCCCCAATTTGAGTCCGGTTTCCTGCGCCGCGCGGGCGCCGAGCACCACTTCGAAGTTCTTGTCAAAAAAGCGGCCCGTGCTCAGTTTCCACGGCTCCTGCGGATCCGGCTTGAATTTCGTGAAGAATTCGGGTGTCGTCGCGAAGACCGGAAGACCCTGGTAACTGTCGCCGATTTGCGTGGGAATAAACCACTCCCAAGGGCCTCGCGCCAGCTGCTCAAACTTGGCGTGCTCGATGGGGCGCCGAGGCGGCGCCGCGAGAAAGACCGAATTCAGAATCGCCGTGAGCGGATCGCTGTCGGCGCTCACGAGCAGGTGCATGTTGCCGGTGCCCCGCTCGAACGCCGCCCGTCCGCTGTCTCGCATCATCAGCAGCAGGAGCATGAGCGCGACGGCGACGGCGACAGACAGCGAGGTGAACACCGTGCTCAGACGACGCGCCGACAAACTGCGACGGATGATGGTGAAGTCATTCATCACGAACCCCCGCCCGCGCATGCAGCTTCACCAGGTCCTCAACCCGGTCGAATCGCTTGACCATGACGGGATCGTGACTGGTGCAGAGCAGCGCCGCCCCCGTTTCGCGGCATGTTCGCTGGATCAGCTCGATCGCACTCTCGGCGTTTTCAGGATCAAGACTCGCCGTCGGCTCATCCGCCAGCACGATCGCGGGGCGGCAGGCGACAGCCCGCGCAACCGCGACTCGCTGTTGCTGTCCGACCGACAGTTGCTCGACCAACAGGTCGGGACGCGCAATCCCCAAACTCCCGAGCAACTCCTGAACCCTTGCTCGATGCCGGGGGCGGGGAACATCGCTGAACATCAGCGCCGCAAGCACGTTTTCTGCCGCGGTAAAGCCCTGCAGCAGATTGAACGTCTGAAAGATCATCCCAAGGTGCGAGCCGCGAAAGCGGTCGCGATCTGCTCCGTGTAAGGCGTGCATGTCCTGCCCCGCCACGGTCACTCGGCCCGATGCGGGATCGATCAAGCCGGCGATGATCTGCAGGAGCGTACTCTTGCCGGTACCCGAGCCGCCCTTGAGCAGAACTTGCTCACCGGGCAGCAGGGAAAGCGCGGGCAGATCGATGACCAACGCATCGGTGCCGCGATAGCGGAACTGCAATTCCTGGATGTCGAGCGCAAACTCGTTTCCCATTGGATGGCTGTCCATCGAAGAGTAATCCCGCGCCCGGAGGCTGGGCATACCGGGCGCGGGATACTCACATCTCTTTCTCTCCGCAATCGGGCCGGCTCCCTCCAGGAGAGCCGGGATTCACCGCCGTCGTCGGATCATCCAGGCCAGGCCGGCAATCGCGAGCGGCCCAGCCGGCGACGGAATGACCTGATCACGAACATACTGCTCGAGCGCGTCAAGCTCCGCCTCGTCACCGTTGACGCCGAACACGATGTAAAACGGACTTGTCGCTTCCAGCCCGGGCTGCGTGGTGGAGAAGCGGGCCTCGACCAGGAAGTAAAACGGGTCGACGCCCGGATCGAACCCCTCGAGCACCCAATCGGGGTGATCATGCAGCCCACCGTTGCTCTCCACGGGGAAAAGCAGGTTCGGGCTATCCGTATCGGTGACCGGCGTGAGGATGGAATTAGTCGGCGGCCCGAAAGTAGCGCCGACGCGCGGCCCGCTCACCAGTTCGAAGCTCGACCCGTTCCATTGGCGCAAAGCCCTGGTGAAGAAGAACTGCAGCGTTGAAACCGGGGCAAGAGTTCCCGGCTCGATCTGAATGCCGGGCTCATCGGTATACCAGGTGCCCGAAACCGAAGAGAACATTCCACTGAAGACACGATCAGGCCCCAACGGCTGGCCGTCCTCGCTGATCTTCGTCGTGATCAGTTGCCCGGCCGAAATCTGCAGGCTGATGTCGCCCGCCGCGTGCGCGGCAGATCCGGTGACGAGCGCACAAAGCGCGACTGCAATCCTCATCTCGCAAAGCTCCTCTCGCCGCGTGCGCCCAGCGCAAACCCGGAACCGCGCGGTCGGATCGGTCCGGGGAATTGGTCGATGTTCAGGGACAGATCAAACGGTCGTATTGCGACGCAAAGATCGAAAAGTCGGCATCATCGGTCGTCCAGTCACCATTCAGGTCGGTGGGGCAACCGGGCGGATCGCAAAGCAGATAGTCGTAACCGATGACGAAGGGGACGAAGTCCGCATCGTCAACGAAACCGTCACCATTCAGATCCGCCGCGCACGTGGGCTGCCAGAGATTTTCCTTCACCCAGCTTGCCGCCAGCTTCAGGTCGCCCTCTGTCGCGTTCTGAGAAAAGACCATCCAGTACGGCTCGCTCGCCGCGAGCCCGCTCTGGGTGGACCAGAGCTGCAGTTCGAGCAGATAAAGACCGTCGGAAGCAGGGTCGAGCAGCGTGAAGCCCGGATGGTGATGGAACTCGCCCGCGTTCGTGCCGGTGCTGACCGCCAGACTGAATCCGGTGACCACCGTGTCGGTGAGCGGGGTCAAACGGGTGTTGGCCGGCGGTCCGAGCTTGATCTGCATCTGCTCGGGCGGGATACCCGCCGAACCCTGCGGAAAAGCAAAGCCGTTCCATTTCCGCAGCGCCTTGAGAATATTGAAGCCGATCTGGCTTGCCGGCTGAAAGGCTCCCACCATGGAGTCAAGGCCGGGGCTGTTGGTGAATCCCGGAAATTGTCCGAATTCGGCGATGAACACTCGCTGCGAAAGCAGCGGCGTCACGTTGACCCCCTGCACCTGGAAGACGCCGGTCGCGATCCTGCCCTGGGCTTGCCCGATCGCGATGTCCACCAGGTGCTGAGCACCGGCGCTCGATGCACCGGCTGCCACGCCGCTCACCGCACAGAACAGACTGAACCGATTCATCGTGCAACTCCTATCGCGCCACCGGCGGGAAAAAACGGTTGTGGTCGTAGTCGGCGTACACATCGCGGAAACGCAGCGTCGCGGCATGCCCGTCCAGATAGCCGTAGTTCGCCAGACCATTCCAGGTGTTGACCTTTCCGCCATGCGCCGCGAGATCGATCTGCGTGGAGGCGATCGCGGGCGCCGAATTCGGAGGTCCGTCACTCCACTCGGCGCTGTGCACATGGTCGCTCTTGGCGTACGGGGCAGAGGCGGTCTGCTTCTGGGTCATCTGCAGGAAGTGCACGGTGGTTGAAGGCGACTCGATCTTGCTCAAGTTGTCGAACGGCTCCCGCGGGTCCAGCCCGGGGTTGGTGCTTCGCGTCAACCAGTCGTTAAGCCCGTAGCTGGTCCACCGCGCCAGTTTGGTCAGCGGAACGCTCTTGCCCGCTTCCAGAAGACGAGTGAACTCGTCGAGCGTGTAACCCGGATCCAGCCCGCCCTGGGAGCTCGCCCAGGCCTCGCTCTTGTCCACCGGCGAACGCACGATCGGCGTCGCGCCGTAGTACGGCTTGAGCGTGTGGATCCACGACCCCTTCACCGACTCAAGGTTCGGCGGCCCGCCATGCGCCAGCCCGGCATCCACAAACGCGCCTTTGAACGTGTCGGCGTAGAGCGTGTGCGCCACTTCAAGCTGGCGGACGTTCGACAGGCAGACGAGCGTGCGGGCGGACTGGCGGGCCTTGCCCAGCGCCGGAAGCAACAGGCTGAGCAACATCGCGATGATCGCAATGACAACCAGCAATTCGATGAGCGTGAATCCCCGCCCCCGATTCCGCTCGCGCTCCCCACCCCACCCCCACCCCCGATCCCGACCCATCCGCAACACGGCGCCACCGGCCCGAACGGGCAGCGCGAATCGGGCCTGCTGTTGCAAATGAGAACTCATTCTCAAAAAGATACGGGCAGGAACAGGGCGCGGTCCAGCCCAATCGGGGTGATTCCAAAGAAATTTCGCGCGAAGACTTCCGGCCCCCCTGCGCTCTGTCCGGTCGCCGAGCCGCTACATTGGCCGTTCCGAGCTTGCTTCTATGCCCGATTATCCGGACCCGAATTCCCCGCGCGACCCCGAACCCGTGATCTCCGGGCACGCTCCTTTGGGCAGCCCGGCGACGGGCCGGGCCTGGGGCAAGAGCTCCTCAACCCGAGATGCCCGCGAGTTCCTCTCCGGCCCGCTGAGCCGCACGGCCGAGCTCTTCCGGATCGCGCGGATCGGCACCGAGTTTCTGCGCGGCTTTCGCAATCTGCACTTCGTCGGCCCCTGCGTCACGGTCTTTGGCTCGGCACGGTTCGAGCCGGGGCACATGTATTACGAACTCGCGCGTCAGGTCGGCGCGAAAATCGCCGGGCTCGGCCTGACCACGATGACCGGCGGCGGACCCGGAATCATGGAGGCGGCCAACCGGGGCGCCAAAGAGGCCGGCGGACGCAGCATCGGCTGCAACATCATCCTGCCGCACGAGCAGAAACCCAATCCCTACGTGGATCGATTCATCGAGTTTCGCTACTTCTTCGTGCGCAAGGTGATGCTGGTGAAGTACTCCTACGGCTTTGTCATCATGCCCGGAGGCTTCGGCACGCTCGACGAGTTCTTCGAGGTGCTCACCCTCGTGCAGACCAAAAAGGTCGAGCGATTCCCGCTCGTGCTGGTCGGTCGCAAGTTCTGGGAGCCGATGGTCGACTTCATCAAGTGCCGCCTTGTGGAAGGACGCACGATCGCACCGGGCGACATCGACCTGTTCTCGGTGACCGATTCACCAGACGAGGTGGAATCGATGCTCTGGCAGGGCGTGGAAGAGAGCGCCAAGCGCCAGAAGAAGGCGCCAAAACGTTCGCGGCTCCTGGGCGAGTAGCCCCGCGTCGCGCCATCCTGCTGACTTGCGGGTCCGGCCTTAGGTTCAGCTGATCTCGAGAATTTCGAACCGCTTGGTCCCGCGCGGCGCGCTCACCCGGATCACGTCCCCGACGCGAGCCTTCATCATCGCCTCGCCCATGGGGCTGTTGGCAGTGACTTCGACGTAATCGGCCGCGCCCGAAGCCTCGCCGACCAACTTGTACATGTCGACGTCTTCGTCGTCGAGGTCCTTCATCTTCACGGTGGAACCGATGAAGACGGTGCCGCCGGCCGCCTTCTGCATGGCGTCGTCGATTACGCGAACCTGCGCAAGTCGTTGTTCCAAGCGACGGATCTCCGCCTCCTCGATGCCCTGCTGCTCTCGGGCGGCGTGGTAATCGCCGTTTTCCTTCAAGTCACCCAGCTCACGGGCTTCGGCGATGCGCTTCGAGATCACCGGGCGATTGGCGACAAGTTGCGCCAGACGCTGCTCCAGGCTCTCTTTTTCGGTTTTGCTCAGCAGTTCCATCGCTCGTTCCGTCCTTCTCGGCGCCCCGTTCCCGCCGCCCGTTGCGACGCCGATCAGGGGAAATCTGGTCTCTGTTCTTGGTCAGAATCTAGGCGGATCGGCTCGCCAAGACCAGTTTCGGGGTCGAGGACCGGTCGGGGCCTGCGGCAGACTCGCGCCGCCACGACCCAGAGCACCAGGGCGCACGCCAACGCGCCCCAGATCGCCCGCCAGTGTTCGACCGTCGCAAGCGCCCAGCTTCCCGACCACGCGCGGTCCGCAGAGATATCGGCAACCAGGCCGATTCCCGAGGCCAGGACCAGTACATGTGCAGCCCCTGGCTGGGGCGGGCGGAGTAAGTCCGCGTTCACGCGGCCCGCGAGAATCGCGATCACCGGCCCGCCAAAGGAAAGCGCGAGCACGAGCCCCATCCACGCCGTGCGCCAGGTGGTGTCGGAGCGGATGCCCATGGCCACAATCGCGCCGAGCAACACCGCCCAGACGCTCATCGCCGCCGCCGCGGCCAGCACGATGTCCGGCGTCCACCGTGCGAGCACCATCTGCGGCCACACCACCGCCTGCAGCGGGATGAGCACGATCGCCAGATCCTTTATGACAGCCAGCAGCGGGCCCTCGTCGGGCGTGACCTGGCTCAAGCGGATCAGCGGCCAGAACACCAGCACCCCCACCGCGAGCGTGATCACCAGTCCGCGGGACAGCGGCTGATAGGCATCGAGCGTGATGATGCCGCCCGCGAGCACAACTCCGAGCGCGAGCAACGAGCCGAGCATCAGATAGATCGCCCAAAGGAAGGCGAAGTTACGCGGCTCCCCTCGCCGGTGCGACCAGGGGTCGGATTCTCTTCCCTTCGCAATGGCGAGTTCGGATTTCAGCCATTCGATCGGTCGACGTCGCCGCGACTCGGGCGCAGCAGGCGGCGCGGACGCGGGTTGAGCGACTTCCACCGGCGCGTCGCGCCCCGCTGGCTCGGGCTGGTGCACAGGCTCGCTCATCGAACGCCCCGGCGGAATGTTAGTGACCGTCGCTACGAGGCCCTTCCGCGCTCGCGGTCGCGGGCTTGGTGATCTCGGCGCTGGCGCTGCGATCGATCTCCAGCGGCTTGTTAATGGGCCACCACAGTTCGAGTTCGCCGTGCCCCGCATCGATGCGCTTGGAGAGCGTGTTCAGTTCCTCGATCTTGGCGAGCTTCGCGTTGGTGGCGCACTCGCCGGTGAGCGGCTTGGAGGGGCGACCGCCCCACACCAGCTTTGTTCCGTGGACGGTCTCGATCACCAGCTGCTTGGTTTCCGCGTAGCTCGAAACGTCGATACCCGAGACCTGCGTCCGCCAGTCCTGATTGGCAACAAGTCGAAGGAGTTCGAGGCCGGCCTCGCAATCTTCCCCCGGCCACACCGAGGCGTAATCGATCTCGCCCGAAGAGGTGCGGGTGACCTTGCTGGAGCACCCCTTGATGACGAACAGGCCCGAGCGACCCTCGGGGTAAATCACCGGAAGCGGACGCGCATCCCAACTGATCAAATAGTCACTGCGTGGTGCGGTATCACCCTCGCGCGCCGGGGCGGGTTCCGACCGAATGACCGCACCAGGAATCCGCCAGTTACCGCGCACCACAATTTCAGAAGCACCCTGGCGAATCACGCTCGGGCGTCCATCGAACCAGCCGGAATCTTCCAATGCCTTGCCAACCGCATCCAGCGGCTCGCGGGACAGCGGATCGGGATTCGATCCGAGCGCACGCTGCGCGACCGC
>JAFEBN010000227.1 GCA_018242645.1 Planctomycetota bacterium
CGCGCTGGACGAAGTTGAGGATCGCCTGTTTGGGGGCCGTGTCGTTCCAGGAAGGAAGCGGATCGGGCCCGGCTTGGGCGGTACGAAGGAACAGAACGCAGGCGAAGAGGAGTGAGCGCAGCATGCGGAGCTCCGGGTCCCGGAGCCCGAAGCGTACCGGCTAGGACGAATTTTTGATGGCGGAAGCGGATCCGGTGTTTGCGGAACCCGCGGGGAGCGGGGCTGACGAATGGGTGGGTGGCCTGGCGTATGTCGGAGTGATCGGAAGGCCGGGCGGCGGTGCAACACGAGGGGATGTGTTTGAAGGCGGGTCGGCGCTGGGTGCCCGGGTTGGGGGCGGCGATGCGGAGCTGTGGGGATTGGGCCGGTTCGCCGCGGGCGGCGGGGTCTGAAGCTGCGGCGATGGCGGCGTGACGGGCTTGGCGGGCTTTGCGGTCTTGCGCGCGGCCTTGGGACGGGTGCCTCGGAGCACGGCGTCGGCGGCGCGGCGGGTTGCTTCGACGCTGGCCGGAGCGGTATCGAGCGGCTGCAGGTTCACTTGCAGACTGATGAGGGCGTCCTGGCGGGCGTCGAGTTCGTGGGAGATCGCCCGCATGCGTTTGGCGCGGATGGCGGCACGCATCGTCTTGATGGCGGGCTCGGAGTTGAGGATCTCGACGACTTCGACCCAGGTGGTGTGATGGGCGCGGGCGATCTGATCCGGGTCAAGGCCCCTGATAAAGAAGTCGTGGAGCACTTTGTGAAAGAGCGGGTGCATGGGTGAAGTTCCGGCGGAGAGCACGCCTCCGCACAGGGGCGGAAAAGCGCGTTTGGTGCACAAAACCCGTCTCCGGGCGCGGCGAGAAGGCGCGTGCGCGTCGGCAAATCATGGCGGAACTGCGATTTTGCAGAAAACGCGCGGTTGAGCGCTTTGGTGCGCACGAATGGTGCACAAAGCGCGCTCGTGGCGGCGGCGATGGAACCGGCGGCGCGCAATTCCGACGAAGCAGATGCGACGCGGGCGAAGGGGTGGGTGTGGGAGCGGCGCGGCGCCGAGGAGTTGACGGGGAGGCGGCGTGGATGGCGGGCGCGTGGAACAAAACTTTGAGCGGGGGAGGCGTTTTCGCGCTGCCGCGGCGGGATAGGCACGCTATCTTTTTGTGTCGGCGCTCTCGGGAGCGCGGGCGGCGCAAGGATGCGTCGCGTGTGAGCATGGAAGCGATGCGTGGTGACCGGTTGCGAGAGCGGCCGGGTGTTTGTTGTTCGAAGTGGTGGCCGAGTTCGCACAGTCCGGCGTGAGCGAGCGTATCGGACGATGGGAAGCCGCGGGAACGCGGCGCAGACGAAGATGGCAACGGTGACGACGGCGAGCGGTGCGAATTCCCCCTCGGTGAAGGTGGAGGTGCCGGGATTGACCGAACAGGAAGCGGCGCCCAAGCGCCCGTGGACAACCGATGAGGCGGAGAAGCTGTACGGCATCCGCAACTGGGGCGACGGCTACTTCGGCGTGAACGCGGAGGGGCACCTCTGCGTGATGCCCGAGCGAGACCCGAAGCGCCAGATCGATCTGCACGAGGTGATCCAGGGGCTGCGGGAGCGCGAGATCGGCACGCCGGTGATCATCCGGATGCGTGACCTCCTGAAGCACCGGCTGCAGGAGATCCGCCAGGCGTTCGACAACGCGATCAAAGAGCATCAGTACACGGGCGCGTATTCCTGCATCTATCCGATCAAGGTGAACCAGCAGCGTCAGTTGTGCGAAGAGGTGCGCGATCTCGGCGCGCAGCTCGGGTTTGGCCTGGAGGCGGGCTCGAAGCCGGAGCTGCTGGCGGTGCTGGGGCTGACCGAGAACCTGCCGGCGATGCCGATCGTGTGCAACGGGTTCAAGGACAGCGAGTTCATCGAGACGGTGATCCTGGCGACGAAGCTGGGGCGGCACATCATCCCGGTGGTGGAGCGGTTCACGGATCTGGAACTGATCGTGCAGCACGCGAAGCGGTACGGCGTGCGCCCGAAGATCGGGATGCGGGCCAAGCCGAGCGCGCAGGGGAGCGGGCGGTGGGAATCCTCGGGCGGGATGCGCTCGAAGTTCGGGCTGACGGTGTCGGAGCTGCTGCATGCGCTTGAGTTCCTCAAGAAGCACGACATGGCCGACTGCCTGAACATGATCCACTTCCACATCGGGAGCCAGGTCGGCGACATCCGCAACATCAAGGCGGCGGTGAACGAGCTGGCGCACATTTATGTGGAGTTGAAGAAGCTGGGCGCGGGGCTGGACACGATCGACGTGGGCGGGGGGATGGGGATCGATTACGACGGGAGCCAGAGCGACTCGGCCTCGAGCGTGAACTACGGCGTGGCGGAGTATGCCGCGGACATCGTGTATCGCATCAAGAGCGTGTGCGACGCGGCGGAGCTCCCCCACCCGCGGATCCTGAGCGAGTCGGGGCGGGCGATGGTGGCGCATTCGTCGCTGTTGATCGTGGACGTCTTGGGGAAGACGAACTTTCCGAGCGACCCGGACATGCCGGCGGTGAAGAAGCTGATGCGTGAGGAGAAGCAGAAGCCGCAGCCGGTGATCGAACTGATCGACGCGTTTGAATCGCTGAACCAGCCGAAGGTGAACCTGGTGGAGGCGTATCACGACGCGGTGCAGGCGCGGGACGAGGCGATGAGCCTGTTCAACCTGGGCTACATGTCGCTGAAGATGCGTGCGAGCGCGGAGCGGCTGTTCTGGGCGATCGGGCGGAAGGTGCTGGCGCTGGCGCACGCGAAGGGCGAACTGCCGGACGACCTGATCGATCTGCCGCAGGTCTTGAGCGACATCTATTACGTGAACTTCAGCGTGTTCCAGAGCCTCCCGGACCACTGGGCGATCGACCAGTTGTTCCCGATCTGCCCGATCCATCGGCTGAACGAGGAGCCGGTTCGGCGCGCGATCCTGGCGGACATCACGTGCGATTCGGACGGACAGGTGGACAAGTTCTGCGACAAGAAGACGATCAGCAAACCGGTGCTGGAGCTGCACGAGCTGCAGTATGTGAACGGCGCGCAGAAGCCCCAGCCGTATTACCTGGGCATGTTCCTGCTGGGCGCGTACCAGGAAGTGCTGGGCGACCTGCACAACCTGTACGGGGACACGCACGTGGTGCACGTGTCGTTCGATGACTCACCGGGCGTGGGCGACTGGGACCTGGACGAGGTGGTCGAGGGCGACACGGTGAAGGAAGTGCTGGCGTATGTGCAGTACGACCACGAGGACCTGGTGAAATCGATGCGCCGCGACGTGGAGCGCGCCGTAAAGGCCGGGACGCTGGCGGTGTCGGAAGGCCAGAGCCTGCTGAAGTTCTATGATCAGGGGATGGAAGGGTACACGTATCTTGAGTAGTTGATCGCGGGCGGACACAACCTCCCCGGCGGATGAAGGAAGGGGTGGATCATGCTTTGCTGTGGCGTGAAGGACGGGACGCATTGGGGAAGCGTGCCTTGGGCCGTGACGTTGTTGCTGACGGCGCTGGTGGCGGGGGTCACGGCGCTGGTTTTGTCTTTCGCGCCGATGGGCGCCAGCTTCTTGAACCTGGCGATGGTTCCGTTCCCGGCGTTGATCACGTTTGGCGTGCTGCGGGCGAGGCTGCCCAAACACCTGAACCCGGCGTGGGTGCTGATCGGGTTTCCGCTGCTGATCGGCATCGCGGTGACGACGGGCATGGTGCTGCGCGAAGCGTTCCCGTCGCACGGGGGCGGCCGTAATTCCGGCGGGAGCATCGTGGTCTGGTTTGTTCCCCTGATGGCCGCGGGCATGATCCCTCGGAAGAAGAACCGTGCATGCAACGCACGCGCGGGTTTGTTCATCGGCATTCTGCTCGGATTGCTGGGGCTGATACCTGTCGGGATCGCGGCGTGGTGCGTGTGGGACGCGGTGCAGGCGGGAAAGGGGCCGCTGTTCGCCGCGCTGCCGGGCATTCTGGAGTGGGCGGGGGTGTGGACGGGGTTGATGATGTCGCCCGGGCTTGCGATGGTGTGCACGATGAATCTGCGGCGTGCGCCGGGCGAGGTTGCGTCTGCTGCGATTGCGCGCTGAAGTTGGCGCGCAGATTTCGAGAGCGTCAGCGTCGCCCCATGCGGAGCTCTTCGAGCGCGCGGGCGGCTTTCTTCTTGAGGTGGGGCTCGGTCTGACGGGCGGCGACGGACTCGGCCATGCCGATGGCGGCGGCGAAGTCGAAGGTCTGGGCCCAGGCGCTGCCGAGTTCGATCAGGTCCTGATCGAGCTGCTCGGGGCGGAGGTTTTCCTTGAGCATCTCGAGCGTCGAGGCGTCGGGCGGGCTCACTTTGGATTTGAGCGGGATGGCGCAGGCGAACCAGAGGTTGTCGCGGAGCATCGCGGCGTCGGTGGATTTGTCCTCGGCTTTGAGCGGAGCGATTTTCAAGAGCGCGACGACATCGGACGAGCGGCCGGCGCGGGCGAGCGCGGGCACGGCGGCCCTGACGAGCGCGGGCGTAATGGCGGCGGGACGGTCGCGGAGGATGGCGCTCGCGAGCTTGATGGCCATCTCTTCGTCGCCGGCGAGGATGAAAGCGCGGATGGCCCCCGCGAAGTCGCCTTTGCGGGCGAGATCGGCGGCTTCGGCGGCGACTTTCCTGGATCCTTCGAGCGGGAGCGGTGCGTCGGAAAGAGCGCCCAGGCCACCGACGCGGAGGGTGGCGAGCGGATCGCCGATGACGGTGAGTTTCCAGGCCGGGCCCTGATCGCGCCGGACGGCGCCGGCGAAGGCGGCGCCTTTGACCAGCAGGTCGGCGACCTGCGGGCAGGGCGTGAAAGCGGCGAGGGTCGGCTCGTTCATCGAGCCGTAGTAGAGATAGACGCCCCGCTCGAGCCAGCGGCCACCCAGGGTGTCGCGCGAGCCCGGGGACTGGAGCGACCACGAGTGGATGAAGTGCAGGGCGGCGGGTCGGCGGAGCAAGGGCAGGTCGCCGCAGTAGCCGTAGCCGCTTTCGAGTTCGAAGAAGTCGGCGTTGCCCTTGGTGTTGACGAAGATGAGGCCGCAGTCGAGGGGCCGCTGGGTTTTCTCTCGCCACATGGAGGCGCCGGCGCCGGGCGATTCGACCAGGTCGGACTTGAAGGCGCCCGAGAGCGTCGACTTGGACTGCGCAAGGCTGTAGTCGCTCCACGGGGAGCTCTTGGGGTAGCTGTCGAAGAGCCAGGCGACATCGGTTTGGAGGAAAACGGCGCTCATGGCGCGGTAGGCGGCCTCCTGCGGGTTGCCGAAGATCTGGCCGGTCCAAGCCCAGCGGTTGGGTCCGTCGGCGCGGTGGCGACCGATGCGATCGGTGAGTGCGCGGACGTCTTTGGGCGAGAACTGGATGGTGTTGGGGAATGAGCCGCAGAGCGTGACGGCGTCGATGGTGTCGCCCAGGTCGCTCCAGGAGAGGCCGGAGCGAGCGCAGTAATCCTGCAGGAACTTGTCGAGCTTGGCGGCGTCGTCGGCGGGCCACCACTTGTGGAGGTCGAGCGGTGCGAGGTCATCGCCGATCCAGATGATGGGCTGGCCGCGTGCGGCGGCGAGGGTGATGGCGGCGGTCCACGCGGCGTCTTTTTCGTTGGCGACCACGATGCCGGGGGGTTCGTGGGACTGGGTTTCCCAGGCTTTCTTGAGGGCTTCGATCTCGGTGGATTCGGCTGACCAGACTTTCTTGAGCGCGGCGTTGATGTCGTCGCGGCTGGGGCTCCAGCCGCCGGGCGCGCTCGGAGCCTGGAAGCGGACGATGTCTTTCGGCTGGAATGCGCGGGCGAAGCGGGCGATGTTGTCGGCGGCGAGGATGCTGCCGTCGTCGATGAGGACGGGGAAGCGGAGCGTGGGCGTCCAGGCGGAGACGGCGCGGAGGAAGGACGCGCCGTCGGACACGATGACGAGCACGGGGATGATGGCGGCCTTTTGCTGATCGGCGCGGACGCGCTCGCCGAGGGTGATGGCGGCGCGGGCAGCGCCGGGGGCTGGGGCCGCGGCGGGAAGAGGGACGTTTTTGGGAATGCGCACCGTGGCGGGCTTGGCGTTGGCGGGGTCGGCGCCTTGCGCGAGGGCGGGCGAGCAGAGTGCGAAGGCGGCGAGCAGCGAACGGAGGTGGAGCATGATGGGCAGTCTATGTTCCGCGTAGGATCGGGCCACATGTCCGGGTTGCACCTCACAATCAGCCGCGAATCGTTTCATGCCTTTGTCCAGTCGCAGCGGGGATTGCACCCGGGGAAGACGCTCGCGGTGCCGCTGTGCGTGCGGCTCCTGGCCGACCAGCTCACGCCGGTGCTGGCCTATCGGCGGCTGGTGGCGCCGGATGAGCGGACGGCGCCTTCGTTTCTGCTCGAATCGGTGGAAGGTGGCGAGCGGCAGGGACGGTATTCGATTCTGTCGAGTCGTCCGGTGCATCAGATCTCCGGCCGCGAGAACTACGGCACGGAAGACCCGCTGGATCGGGTGCGGCGGCACAGCGCGGGGATCGTGCTGGCAGTTCCGGAGCCTCGTTCACGGCGCGAGGCGCTGCCGGGGGCGTTTCTGGGCGGGTGGGTTGGATACGCGGCGTACGACGCGGTGCGATATGCGGAACCGGAGAAGCTGGCGAACCCGCCGCGCGATGACCGGGCGCTGCCGGATGTGGCGTTTGCGTTTTATGACGGCGTGGTGATTTTCGATCACGTGGACAAGCTGGTGCACGTGGTGCAGTTGGCGCTGGTGGGACCGACTGAGGATGCGGCGATCGCGTTTGCGCGGGCCGAAGAGGCGCTGGGCAAGCGGGTGGAGGAAATTCAGCGGCACTCGAAGCCGCTGCCGGCGGGCGTGGTCGGTGCGGAAGCGGCGGTCGCGCCGCTGGCGAGCAACATGACGCGTCAGGAGCACGCGCGGATGCTCGACCGGGCGATGGAGTACATCCGCGCCGGCGACATCTTCCAGGTGGTGCTGGGGCAGCGGTTCGAAAAGCGGACGAAGGCGGATCCGTTTGATGTGTACCGCGCGCTGCGGGCGGTGAACCCGAGCCCGTACATGGTGTACATGCAGACGGGCGCGTGCATCCTGGTGGCGAGCAGCCCGGAGATCTTGTGCCGCGTGCGCAGGCAGGAGAAGCCGGGCGGAGCGAAGGGCGCGCGGTATGTCGTGACCAATCGACCGCTGGCGGGCACGCGGAAACGCGGGCAGACGCCGGAGGAGGATGCGGCGCTCGAGGCGGAGCTGCTCGCGGATCAGAAGGAGCGGGCCGAGCACATCATGCTCGTGGATCTGGGGCGAAACGACGTGGGCCGGGTGGCCGAGCCGGGAACGATCGAACTGCCGGCGATCATGGAGATCGAGCGGTACAGCCACGTGATGCACATCAGCAGCACGGTGACGGGGACTTTGCGCGAGGGTCTGGACTGCTGGGATGCGCTGCGTGCGGCGTTGCCGGTGGGGACGATCTCGGGCGCGCCGAAGGTACGCGCGATGCAGATCATCGATGAACTGGAACCGATCCGGCGCGGGCCGTACGGCGGCGGGATGGGCTACGTCGGGCTGGATGGGCAGATGGATATCGCGCTGGCGCTGCGCACGATCGTGGTGCCCTGCGCGGCCCGGGACGCGGACGGGTGGCTGTATCACCTGCAGGCGTCGGGCGGCATCGTGGCGGATTCGAAGGCCGAGCCGGAGTATCAGGAAACGGTGAACAAGGCTGCGGCGATGGCGCGGGCGATTGCGCTCGCGGAGCAGGCGTTTGGCGGGGCATAAGCACAGACCGGGCGTGCCGCTCGAGTTCGGAGTGCCGGTTCCCCACCCGCGACGGCGGCCTGCCCGAACTGCGGTTTTTCAGCACTCGCTGACAGTGACCGCGACCGCAAGCCCGCCTTCGGCGGTTTCCTTGTACTTGTTGCTCATGTCCTTGGCGGTCTGCCACATCGTCGCGATGACCTGGTCGAGCGTGACCTTGGCCTGCGCGGGGTCGCTCTCGAGGGCGACGTTGGCGGCGGTGATGGCTTTGACGGCGCCCATGGTGTTGCGTTCGATGCAGGGGATCTGGACGAGGCCGCCGATGGGATCGCAGGTCATGCCGAGGTGATGTTCCATGGCGATTTCGGCGGCCATGAGGGCCTGGCCGGGGCTGCCCCCGAGGACCTGGGTGAGGCCCGCGGCGGCCATGGCGCTGCTGACGCCGATTTCTGCCTGGCAGCCGCCCATGGCGGCGGAGATGGTGGCACCCTTTTTGAAGAGGCTTCCGACTTCGCCGGCGGCGAGCATGAACTGGATGGTGGCTTCGTCGCTCATCTGCTTGAAGCAGCGGGCGTACATCATGACGGCGGGGATGACGCCGGCGGCGCCGTTGGTGGGCGCGGTGACGACGCGGCCGAAGCAGGCGTTTTCTTCGTTCACGGCGAGCGCGAAGGCGCTGACCCATTTGAGGATGGCTTCGAAGTCGCGGGCGCTGACGGTGACGGCGCCGGTCCACTCGTCGAGGTCGAGGGGCCGCGCGGGCGCGCCGAGGAGCTTGTTGCTCATCTTGGCGGCGCGGCGGACGACGTTGAGGCCGCCGGGGAGCACGCCCTCGGTGTTGCAGCCCCGCCAGATGCAGGCCTGCATCTCGCGCCAGATGGCGAGGAGGCCGGCGCGGACGGATTTCTCGTCGCGCCAGGTGAGTTCGTTGCGCATCACGATCTGCGGGATGGTGGCGTTCTGCTCGCGGCAGTAGCGCTGGAGTTCGGAGGCGTGCTCGATGGGGAAGGGGAGAGCCTTGGCGTGGCTGCCGCTGGGGGCCTCGCCTTCCTGGACGACAAAGCCGCCTCCGACGGAGTAGTACGTTTCGGAAATGATCGAAGAATCGTCGAGTGTCGCGGTGAAGGTGACGCCGTTTGGGTGAAAGGGCAGCGCGGTGTCCATGTGGAAGAGGACATCACGGGCGAAATCGAAGTCGATGGGGTGTTGACCGGCGAGTTGCATCAGCCCGCACTGCTTGATCTCTTCGACGCGATCGGTAAGGCCTTCGACTTTGCAGGTGACGGGGTCTTCCCCGCTGAGCGCGAGGATGACGGCGAGATCGGTGCCGTGGCCTTTGCCGGTCTTGGCGAGCGAGCCGTAGAGGTCGGTGCGGACGCGGCGGACGCGGGCGAGCGATGCCCGTGACTCGATGGCCTTGAGGAACTTCTGTGCCGCCCGCCAGGGGCCCATGGTGTGGCTGCTGGAAGGCCCGACACCGACCTTGAAGATGTCGAAGACGGAGATGGATTCCATGGGTTGCCCGCTCTTTGTACGTTGCAGGGGCGGTCCGAGATCGGGGGTCTGCGGCATAACCCTCAGCGTAGCCGATACCTGCAATATGCTCTCCAAACGCGGCGCGGAACTGGTTTTTCTGGCGATTCTGACGGCGGTTATTGCGTTGTGCTGCGGTCTGGTTGCGTCGATCGCGTGGTTCGGCATCGATGCCCACCTTGTGACGCGCACAACCAAGGCAGCGCTCCTGGGCTGGCTGGTGGCGTTCCCGGTGGCGCTGCTGTGCTCGGGGAAACTCCGCAGCTTTGCGATGTCGCTTTCGAAGTCCTGATTCCCACGACACGGGGAAACGGCGGCGCCGTGCCCGGGCACTACGCTTCAGCCGTGGAGGAATCGGCCCTTCTTGCCGCGATTGCCAAGCGTTCTCAGGATTTGGGAACCCGGTTTCCGCACGTCCGCACGGGGCCGGGCGACGACTGCGCCGCGGTGCGGATTGGGAATGTCGATTGCCTGCTGACGGTGGACCAGGTGATCGAGGGACGGCATTTCCGGCGGGGCACGCCGCTGGACCTGGTTGCTCGCAAAGCCGTCGCTCGCTCGGTGTCTGATATTGCGGCGATGGCGGGGACACCCGTGTGCGCGCTGGCGACCGGAGCATTTCCGAAGGGTTTTCCGCAAGCGAGCGCGGATGAGCTTTCGGCATCGCTCAAGCGGTGGGCGGAGCATTGGCGTTGCCCGCTGGTCGGAGGCGATCTGGCCTCAATGGCGCGAGAGTCTGATCCGCTGGTTCTGACGGTGACGGCGATTGGCACACCGCACGGTGTGCGGGGGCCGGTGCTGCGGTCGGGTGCGCGACCGGGCGATTTTCTCTATGTCTCGGGCGCGCTGGGAGGCTCGTTCGAACCGGCGACGGGTCTGGGGCGGCACCTGACGTTTGAACCCCGGATCGAACTTGGGCGCCGGCTGGCGGATCTGCTCGGCCAAGATCTGCACGCGATGATGGATATTTCCGACGGGCTCGGCCGGGATGCATCGCGCATGGCCGAGGCTTCGGGCGTGCGCCTGGAGCTTGAGGCCTCGTCGCTCCCGTTTGCGGCAGGGGTTTCGCACTGGAAGCATGCGGCAGGAGATGGGGAGGATTACGAGCTTCTGTTTGCCGCGCCCGGGGGAATCGACATGGCGGGACTGCCGGTTCCGATTACCCGCATCGGGCGCGTGGTGGAAGGAAACGCCTGTGTGTTTCTGCAGGGCGGGCGGGAGTGGCCCGCATCGGAACTGGGTTGGGAACATCGCTGACCCAGCGAACAATTCGACTCCATGTCGCGCGTCGTTCGCACAAGCACCAGCCCCGACTACACCGCCTCGCTGGCGGCGGGTTTGTCATCCATCCTCCGAGGCGGGGACACGATCCGCATGGAGGGCGAGTTGGGCGCGGGAAAGACCACCTTTATCCGGGGTTTGGCCCGAGCACTGGGCGTGCCCGAGGGGAGCATCAGCAGCCCCACTTTTGTTCTGGCACACGTGTATCCGGTCACGGGCCATCCGACCCTGAAGCGGCTGGTGCATGTGGATGCGTATCGCTTGCGATCGGCGGAGGACCTTGAGGCGCTGGGGTGGGACCAGTGGACGCTGCCCGGGGGGCATGCCGCCGCAGATGTCGCCTTGGTGGTGGAGTGGCCCGAGCGCATCGGCGATGGACTGGGGAAGAGATCCGAGTGTTTCGAGGTTCAACTCCGGCATGTGGCGGAGCAGTCACGCGGGATCGAAGTGGTGTGGCCACCGGACGTCGATGCGCGGCCGGGTGCACGAGAACTGGTGGAACGCGAGCCGATCCGCTGCCCGATCACCGGGGTGTGGGTGGAGCCGACGCGGTCGACGTATCCCTTTGCGGGGGAGAAAGAGCGGCTGGCGGACCTGAACCGGTGGTTCACGGGCGGGTACCGGATCGGCCGTCCGGCGACGCAGGCGGATTTCGAGCGGGAGCCAAGCCCGGGCGGCGAAACCGACAACAACTGAACCCGGGCCCCACTACCATTGGCCCATGATGCATGATTTGCTGAGTCGTGGGCCGCTGATGCTGGGTGCTGCCGAAGCCGGGGGCGGGCTTTGGGGCCTGTTCCTTCGGTCGTTCGACCTGTTCACCGTGCTGCTGCTGGTGGGTTCGCTCATCGCGCTGGCGATCATCGTCCGCTGCCTGATCGATGTTCGCGAGGGCAAGATCGTGCCCGAGGCGAGCGTGGCGCGGATCACGGATCTCATCAAGGCGGGACGCGAGGAAGACCTGCGGGCTTTTATCAAGCACGACGAGAGCTTTCCCGGGCGCGTGCTGCGTCAGGTGATGGCTCCGGGGGGGAAGCGCGACCGCGTGGGGATGCGTGAGACGGCGGAAATCGCGGCCAGCGAGGAAGTTTCACGCTGGTTCCGGGCGATCGAGCCGCTGAACGTGGTTGGCAACCTGGGACCGCTGATCGGTCTGGCGGGTACGGTGTGGGGCATGATCCTGGCGTTTACCTCGCTGGGCGAATCGGGCGGGCAGGCGGGTCCGAGCGATCTGTCGCTGGGTATCAGCAAGGCTCTGTTTCACACGCTGCTGGGGCTGACGCTGGCGATTCCGTGCTTGCTGGTGTTCGGGTTTTACCGTTCGATCGTGGATCGCATCTGCACGCGCGGGATGCTTGTGTGCTCGCAGCTGATCGAGATGCTTCCTTCCGCGGATGATGACGGCGCTGGCGCGGCGGCGCGGGTTGAAGCCAAGCCGGTGGCGCGGGTTCCCGCGTCGGTGTGATCGGAGCGACGATGAAGGTGCGGCATCTGAAAAAAGGCGGCGGAGGCGGCGCCGGTCACGTGAACGTGACCCCGCTGATCGACGTCGTCATGTGCCTGATCATCTTTTATCTGATGATCGGGCACCTTGCCGCGGGGCGCTCGAGCAGCGTGAACCTGCCGAATTCGACAACGGGTCGACCGACGGACACGCAGGGCCCGATCGTGATCAACGTGGTGGCGCCGGAGGATGAGGCGGGCGAGCCGATCCTGCTGATCGGCGAGGAACGCATCATGGGTTCGCAGCTCAGCAAGATTCTGAAGGATCTGTACGCATTGACGCCGGACGCGGAGGTTCAGATCCGTGCGGATCGCAAGCTGAGCTACGGCAAGGTGGCGCCGGTGCTGACGGCGTGCCGCGACGCGGGGCTGGTGTCGGTGAAGCTGGTGGCGGCGAAGGGGACGAGGAAGAACTCATGAGCTCGCGGGCCCATGCTTTTCGACGCCGCAACGCGCTGACGCTGCACGAGGAGAGCTACGCGCCCAACATGACGCCGATGGTGGACGTCGTGATGGTGATCCTGGTGTTCTTCATGGCCAGCGCGAGCGTGCTGGGGCCGGAATGGCTGCTGAAGACGGCGCTGCCGCCGGCAAAGCCTTCGGTCGTGAAGGTGCCGGAACAGTTGATCCGTGTGGAACTCCTGCTGACAAGCAAGGACGGCAAGGAAGTGCTGGTGACGACACGCTCGGCCTCGTCGATTCCGACCCTGGTGGATGCGCCGCTGGATCGGCTGGGCGCGTGGCTCACGGACGTGACGATTTCGCGTTCGCCCAAGGACCTTGCGATCGTGGTGCGTCCGCGGGAGAACGTTCCGTACGAGGCGGTGGTGCAGATGCACGAGCAGTGCGCCCGGATCGGCGTTGAGAAGATCGGGATCCTGGATCCGACGAAGTAGTTACTTCGGGCCGGCGAAGATCTGGAGGCGGTGACCTTTGAGTTCAAGCCCGCGGCTTTCGCAGAGGCGGTCGCAGATGGCCTTGAGCTCGGGGATTTCTATTTGCATGGCCTCGCCGTTGTCGGTGCGGATGAGCAGATCGACGGCGCTGGTCCCGAAGACGACCTGGTAGCGACCGGCATCGTCGTCATCGAACAGCACGCGCTGGATGATGCCGGAATCCTGCATCAGCTTCAGCGTGCGATAGACGGTGGCCTTGGATACGCGGAAGCCTTCGTCCTTGAGGCCTCGAATGAGCTCATCGGCGTGGAAAAGCCCCGGCTGGCGCATCACGGAATCGAGTATCTGGGCGCGCTCCAGGGTGTACTTGAGCCCGGCGCCTTTGAGCGTGCGCCGGAACACGGCGCACACCGGTTCGATGACCGAAAGTGATTCGAGGCCGGGGGCCGATTTGGACGCGGGCATGGATTATCCTAAGCCCTGCACGAATGCCCACGGCGCCCCCGAAAGAAACAGTTGGAACTCGCCTCGCGGGCGCTTGGCCGCTTGTTTGTCTTCTGCTGGGAGGCCTGCTGGTGTGGGGCGTTGCGGCGATCGGTGGCCCCCTGGGCCCGGCGCAGGCGTGGGCAACAGTGATTGATCGCGCCCTCTTCGCGGGCTGGCCCGGGCTGCTTTACATGGCCTCTTCCATCGGGCTCGGGCGTTTGGCGCTGCCCTGTTTTCGCGGGGCAAGAGAGGAACTCGCGATTCAGGCAGCGGTTGGGCTGTCGTTGCAACTGAGTCTCGGGCACGCGATCAACGGGCTTGGCGGGTTTTTCCCGGGTCTGGCGTGGAATGTGGTCGCGCTGGCTCCCTGTGCCGCCGGGCTGGTGCTGCTGACGCCGACGGTACGGGCAGCCGGGAAGCGCGAGCGCAGCGTGACCGGCATGGCCGCGGGCGCGGTCTGCGCTTTGCCACTGGCGATCATGGTGGTGGCGGCCAGCCAGGCGCCCGGCGTGTTGTGGGCCAGCGAGTTCGGCGGGTTTGATGTGCTGAGTTACCACCTGCAACTGCCGCGGGAATGGCTCGACCTCGGGCGTCTTACACCGGTGAAGCACAACGTCTACTCCTATCTGCCTTCATACTTCGAAAGCGCGTTTCTGACGTTGCAGCTCTGGACGTTTGCGCCGCGGACGGGTGCGGACGGTGTGACAGGAATGCTGGCGGACGATGGGTGGCGGGCGCTGGCGTGCCAGATGCTGCACGTTTGGTTCGGGGGCGCGGCGGCGTGGATCGTTGCGGCTTGTGCTCGAGAACTGGTTTCGCGGCGCGACGACGCGGACGCGCGCGGTGCGGTGATCGCGGGCGCAACGTTTCTGGTGGTGCCGTGGGTGGTCGTCGTGGGCTCGATGGCGTACAACGAACTTGCGATGGCGGCGCTGCTTGCGGGCGCACTGCTGGTTGCGTGCGATCGAGGGGTGAGCGGGCTTGCCCGGGGGGCAATCGTGGGCTGGCTGGTGGGCGTCGCGTGCGGCGTGAAGCCGACCGCGTTGATCTTCGGCGCCCCGGCCGCGGGGCTTGCGTTGCTGTGGTTCGCGCCGGCGAAGACGCGGATGCAGGCGACGGCCTGGGCGATTGTGGCGGGCGGCGCTGCATTGGCGCCTTGGATGCTCCGGAACTGGATTTCGTGCGGAAACCCCGTGTTCCCCTATATCCACGGCGTCTTCGGCGACGCGCACTGGGTCCCCGAGCAGTATGAGCGCTTTGCGCGCGCGCATCACTTCGACGGGAGCTGGGGGGATCGTCTGCGCCTGCTTGTGTTTCTTGATCCGGCCGATCCGGCCGGGCCGCGGCATCGGGGAATGCTGCATCCGCAGTGGAGCATTTTCTTTCCGCTGGTGGGCTTGAGCGCGATCTTCGGATTGCTCTTGCGTCGGACGCACACGACCATGGTTTTTCTTCTGCTCGCCCTGCTGGTGCAGGTGGCCGCCTGGCTGACCCTGACGCACTTGCAGTCGCGGTTTCTGCTGCCGCTGGCGGTGACCGGAGCGCTGATGGTCGGCGTGGCGGCGTGCGGTGCGGAACGCGCCGGTGTGCGGACCCTGGTGCAAACCGCGCTGCTGCTCGCGATCGGATTCATCGGAGTCCGTTCGCTTGATACCTTCTGGTCCGAACGAGGCGGGCAGCCGAATCAGCAACTGGGTTTCCCACCGGGAGCTTTTGTACAGCGCGGGCTGCGCGGGGGCGATCGGCCACCCCTCAAGCCCGGCGAGCGGCTTTACCTGCTCGGTGATTCGACGCCTTTTTACATTCCAGGTCCGCTGATTTATCACACAACATGGGACGAATCGCCCTTGGCGACGGCATTTCAGAGCGGTCGCGTGAAGGACGGGGTAGACCCAGTGGCGGTATCGGCGAGTTTGGCCGGTCGCGGCATTGAGGCGGTGATGGTCAATCCCGGAGAACTGGCCCGCCTGATCGATTCGCGCTGGTACGAACCGTCCCTGACGCTGCAGGACATCGCGGCGTGGATCCGCAACGGAACAACGCCCTCGGAGGCGAGCGGCGAGGGCATGCCGCTGATCGTGCGGCCCCGAAAGGTGGCGACGCCGTGAGCACCCCTGCATCGACGGCAACTCCGCCGCGTCCCGGCGCCGTGAAGATCGCGGTGCAGGTGGTCGGCTTTCTGATCGGGGTGGGGTTGCTGGTTTGGTGTATCCGGCAGGCATTCAGCCCGGAGAATCAGAAGCAATTGGCCGCGCTGAAGGATGCCCCGGCGCATCAGATTGCGCTGCTGTTCTCGATGAGCGTGCTGGTGCTGCTCTGCTCGGGATTGAGTTTTTATTTGTCGCTCAGGCCCCTGCGGAAGCTGAATTTCTGGGATGTGCAGGCGACCAACGCGATCGCGACATTGCTTGGGTATGTGCCGTTCAAGGCGGGGATGATCTTCCGCATCCTGGTGCACAACCGGCGCGATCGCGTGCCGGTCGCGCTGATCGGGGCGTGGTTCGGCGCGGTTTCGATCGTCATGGCGATCACGCTGCTGCCGCTGTTCGGGGCTTCGATGCTGGCACGGGAGATCAATGGGCTGTGGATGGCGGTCGCCGGCGGGAGCGCGGCGCTGGGCTACCTGGTCACGTGCGTGCTGGCGTGGTATCTGCACGGCACGCGCGGGATGGCGATTCTGCGGCGGATGGCAAACCCGCTGGGCGGCTGGGCGCGCCGGCTGGTTCGCTCGCCCTTTGTGCGTACGGCGCACGGCGGACTCGACATCCTCGCGTCGCCCGCGCGTGTGCTGGTTCTGGTGCTCATCCGGCTCCTCGACATGGCGAGCCAGGCGGCGCGGTTCTACCTCGCGGCGCAGATCGTCGGAACACCGATTTCCTTTGATATCTGCATCCTGCTGGCCTCGATGCACTTTGTCGTAGGCGTGGTGAGCCCCGCGGGCATGGTGGGCACGCGGGAAGCCGCGATCGTGGGCGCGGCGCGGCTGCTCGGTCTTGAGAACGCGCCGGCGATGGCGGGCGTCGCCCTGCTGGTGCTGGCGAGCGAAGCCGTGGTGAACGCCGCCATGTCGATCGCCGGCGTGTTGCGGCTGGGGATGCACAGGATGTTCGTGCCCCGGACCCAGGGCCCGGCGACGGGCGCGCCCGAGGCCGATTACTAGGATTCACGGATGCGAATCGCGCTGGCTCAGACGAATCCCACTGTCGGCGATATCAGCGGCAACGCCGCCGGAATGATCAGCATGATCGCGCGGGCCCGCGAGGGCGGAGCCGACTGCGTGCTGTTTCCTGAACTGTCGCTGTGCGGCTACCCGCCCCGCGACCTGCTGTTGCAGGGCGGATTTCTGCGAGCGTGCACCGGCGCCGCGAAGTCGGTCGGGGAGATCCACAGCAAGGACATCACGGTGATTTTCGGATGCCCGCTGCCCGTGAGCGGCGGATCGGACGGTGCGCGGGGAATCGCGAATTCGCTGCTCGCCTATCGCGACGGGCGGATGGTGGACTATTACGACAAGCAGCTGTTGCCGACGTACGACATCTTCGATGAGGACCGCTACTTCACCCCCGGCACGCGCACCGTCGTCATCGATGTGCCGGGGCGGGTTGATGGGAAGACCTGGAAGGTCGGCCTGACCATCTGCGAGGACTTATGGAAGGGTGAAGACGCCGGATTTGCCTCGCACTATGCGGATGCGCCCGACCCTGTGGCGCAGGTGGTGCGTGCGGGGGCGCAGATCATCTTGTCGGCTTCGGCCAGTCCGTTTGTGCTGGGCAAGAGCCCCCGGCATCGCGCGATCCTGAAGAAACACGCGATGAACCATGGTGTGTACGTGGCGAGCGTAAACCAGGTGGGCGGGGACGACGAGCTGATCTTCGATGGACATGCCGCGGCGTTCGGTCCGGACGGCGCGCTGGTTGCCGCGGGGCCGGGGTTTGCCGAAGCGGTAACCATGGTGGACATTCCCGCCGGGGGCGGGATGAGCGATCCGGTGTCGCAGGTGGCCGATGAGGAGCACCTGTTCCGGGCGCTAGTCGTGGGCGTGCGGGATTACTGCCGCAAGACAGGCTTCCGCTCGGCGCTTCTCGGGCTTTCGGGCGGCATTGACAGTGCCGTGACGGCGGCGATCGCGTGCGCGGCACTGGGACCGGCAAACGTGCTGGGCGTGGCGCTTCCCGGCCCCTACTCGAGCGAGCACAGCAAGACGGACGCGTATGAGCTGGCCAGGCGGCTGGGGATGAAATGCATCACCGTGCCGATCGCCGGCATGTTCGACGGGGCGGTGGGCGTGATCGACCCCGCGATGGTTGCGATCGAGAAAAGCAAGCTGGGGGAGCAGTTGCCCGATCTGGCGGAAGAGAACCTGCAATCCCGCCTGCGCGGCACGATCCTGATGGCAATCTCGAACCGCACGGGCGCGATCGTGCTGACCACGGGCAACAAGAGCGAACTGGCGGTGGGTTATTGCACGCTGTATGGCGACATGAACGGCGGGCTCGCGGTGCTGTGCGACCTGACGAAGAACTGGGTGTACCGGCTCGCACGCTGGATGAACGAGCATCCGGATCGGTGCGGGTTCGCGGGTGCGCCGATCCCCCCGGGGAGCATCGAGAAGCCGCCGAGCGCGGAATTGCGGCCGAATCAGACGGATCAGGATTCGCTGCCACCGTATGACGTGCTGGATGAGATTCTGCATCGCTATGTGGAACAGCGCCAGAGCGCGAGCGCCATTCTCGAGGCGTGCAGGGGTCGGGCGGGGTTCGATGAGGCGACGGTGCGGCGCGTGATCCGGCTCACGGACCTGTCGGAATACAAGCGGAAGCAGGCGGCGATCGGGCTGAAGGTCACGGGCGTGGCGTTCGGGTCGGGCCGCCGGATGCCGATCGCGCAGGGCTGGAAAAGCCCGTAAGTTCGGCCGCCCCGGTATCCTTCCAGACTATGGCGTTCAAGCTGTACAACTTGCTGTCGTTCAAGGACCAGCCCGACCTTTCGCTGGAGGGGCTTTCGCCGATCTCCTGGTACTCGCGTGGCGGGTACGACCCGGTGGTTGTGGGCAAGTGGGCGAGCGAGCAGCGATCGGACCTGCTCATTGTCGACTTTGAGGCGCTGTGCTCGGATGTGCGGGTGCAGCAGGCCGAATGCGTGGCGCAGGGGCACGCGCAGCGAATCGCGGCGTTCAAAGCGGCCAAGCGCGACAAGAAGAACCCGCAGGCTCGCATCGGCACGTACGGGGTGTGCCCCGTCGGCGACTACTGGACGCCGGTGATGCCGACGGACGAGAAGCTCCTGGCATGGTACGGAACGAACCGGTTCAACTCCGTCATCGCTGATGACCTGGATGTGATCTGCCCTTCGCTCTACGCGTTTTACGACGACGAGAAGGGTTGGCTTAAGTACGCGATTGCGAATATCGACGAGGCGTACAAGTACGGCAAGCCGGTGATTCCGTTCATCTGCCCGCACTTTCATCACTCGGATCCAAAGTTCCGGAACAAGATGGTGCCGTTTTTCGGCACGATGCTGGACACGGTGCGGGAGCGCTGCGACAGCGCGATCCTCTGGGGAGGCTGGTGGTTCGGGCCCAAGGACCTGGGCCAACCGGGCGAATCGGGCCATCCCTGGCCGTGGGACAAGGATTTTGGGTGGTTGAAGGATTTGCGCCGGGTGGCGCGGGGCCTGTAATCGGGCCGTCGCGACGAAACCGAGCCGCGGCGAATCGGAAGTAGAAACGGGGCACCTTTGGCGAGTGTGCAAGTGGCAGGAACACTGAGTCGTTGGGCACGCCGGGGCGCGATTTCGATCGTGCTTTTGACCGGGCTGCTGTACGTTGCATTTGCCGGTGCGCTGTGGTGGATGCAGGACGAGATGATCTTCGCGCGTGCCGCGGGCCGATCCTCTGGTCGCGCCCTGCCGGAAAACGCCGAGCGTGTGTGGTACACCGCGCCGGACGGACGGAAGATCGAGGCGTGGTACTTCCCGGGCAACGGACGCAGCGCCAAGTCGCCGGGCCCGCTGCTGGTGTGTTTCCACGGCAACGCCGACTTCATCGAAAACTGGTCGTGGATGGCCCAGACGTGTCAGCGCGAAGGGTTCAACGTGCTTTTGCCGGAATTCCGCGGCTACGGTCGCTCGGAGGGCGAGCCTTCGCAGCATGCGATTGCGGAAGACTCGACCGCGATCATCCGTCAGTTCCTCGCGCGACCGGAAGTGAACAAATCCGAACTGATCCTGCTGGGCCGGTCACTCGGGGGCGGCGTGGCGTGCGCGGTTGCCGATCGGCTGCCCCCGGCGGCGCTGATCCTCGAGTGCACGTTCACCTCCTTGTCGTCGATGGCGGATTCCTACCACGTCCCCCGGTTCCTGGTGAGGCACGCGTTCGACAATGAGGGTGTGCTGACCCGCGTGCGTTGTCCGGTGCTGATCGTGCACGGCTCGCGAGACACGGTGATCCCCTATCGCCATGCCGAGTCGCTCAAGAAAACCAGGCCGGACGCGGAACTGGTGACGCTTGACTGCGGTCACAATGATCTGCCCGGTAAAGATGAGGCCAGGTACCGCGCGACGTTTGAGGAATTTCTCAAATCGCACAAGCTGTGGCCCGAACCGCCCCGCTAGGCCGCAACGCCCTTGAACCGGCGTCTAAAATCGGCCCGCACCCTTGGAGGGGTGGCTGAGCGGTTGAAAGCAGCAGACTTGAAATCTGCCATGGGGCTTGTCCCCATCAGGAGTTCGAATCTCCTCCCCTCCGTTGTTTTCTGGGCTTTTTCGCGTTTTTCCCCGTGTTTCGTGGGGATTCCGACAACAAGCCCTCACATCGCCTATCCGCATCTGTCCGCCAGAGTCCGCCCGATTCCGCACCCTTCCGGACAGGATTGGTGGACCAATTGGTGGACAGTCGCCGGCAGCCTAAAACGCAGGCATCGCCTTGATCGCGTCGCGCAGATGGGTGTTTCGGGCCTTGGCGTAGACCGCCAGCGAAAAAGCTGCGGAAGAATGTCGGGCGAGCGTCTGGAAGGTTTTTGGGTCGCGTGACGCGATCGCCGCCTCCGTGATGTAGAAGGCTCGGAGGGAGTGGAAGTCGATTCGTTCGCCCCGTTTGTTCGCGACCTGCAGGAAATCGGACTCCTCGCGTTTCCGGCGCTCGGCCTGGCTCTTGGCATCTTTCAGCCAGAGTTCACGGGCGGCGGCTACGTCCGCCCGGAAGATCACCGAAGTCTTGTCAGACCGGAGCGACGGCAGCGGCCTCTTCTTCGCTAGCCAGACTCGCAGCCGCTTCGCCAGGTCTTCGGTGATCGGTTGTCGCGCCTGCAGGCCGTTCTTCGTGGCGGTCGCGATGATCTCGGGCTCTGCGCCATCCAACACCATCCGCGCCGGATCCAGGGCGTTCAGCTCGGATGCGCGCAGGCCGGTTCCGACCGCGAGCCGGTAGTACAACTCGCGGGCCTCCCCGGACACCTTCTTTATGGCCGGGCCCTCCGCGGCAGCCTTGAGAATCCACGGCAGCTCCGCGACATCGGGCACGCGCCGGCGCCGCCGGCGGTCGGCTTCGTTCGTCGAGAGATCAACCTCGAGAAGCTGGTGCTCGGGCGTGCGGTGCTGGCGCCAAAGCCATCGCGCGAACGACTTCGCGGCGCGAATGTAGCTGTTGCGGGTCTCCACGCTCATCGACTCAGAGCGAAGCCACTGCGAGCCTCGCCCGCACTTTGCCTTCATTCTGTTGATGGTGCGCACAACGCGATCGGCGCGGAACTCCGCCAGGCTCAGAATCGGCCCCTCGTCGATGATGCGTTCCACGCGCTTCAGCGTGTCTTCGACGTGACGCGCGTCACCCTGGCGTTCTCGCAAATAGTCGGCGAATCCCTCGATCCCGCCGCGACCGCTCACGCCACGAAGGTGTTCCCGAATCGTCCACTCGGCCGCCTTGGCTTGCCGCTCCTCCGCGGCGTTCACAATCCCGCGCTTGCGGTGGATCGCGTCAAGGGCGAGCTTGGCCGCGATCGCCTCCGCAGTTTTCCGGTCTGCAGTGCCGGTCCCGATGTCTTTCCGCCGCCCATTCTCGAAGACCCGGATGGTCCACAGCTCGTCGCGCAAAATGATCCGCGTGCCAGCCTTGTTCACGGGGGCCCAGCAAGCCGCTCCAGACTCGCTGAGCCAAGAAACGCCGCGAATGCTCTTCCGGTTTCCGACCCTGCATCCGGTCGGCAGCGGCCTGTAACGGAGTTTTCGGAATGGCTGGGGCATGAAACGCTCGTCTCACCATCATAGGTGGAAACGCCCATTTCTATAAATCAAGCCTGTCTTACGCGGAAGCGCCTCCGGCCACACCAGATCCGCCAAGCCATCCTTTCGACCGCCTGCCCTCAGCGATCGAGGCATACTACCCGCCAACTTGTTATGCTCCAATCGTTGGCCCGCGAGATCTCAGTGCGGAAGGGGTCGCTGGAGTGATAGGCCTCGTCTTTCGAAGGCACGTGGATTGGATTGCTGGCAAGGTCCAAATTGGCCTAGCCACAGTGCTTTTGGTCTATGGCGCGGCGCTCAAAGCAAACTCTGCAGACTATGACAATTTCCCCATCATCAAGTCGACCTTGGGGTGGTTTCAATCCACTGCGTGGCTGGCGCTCTTAGTGGGGCCGACAGCCGTCGGCATCTTGCAGTGGATCCGAAAGCGATTCGGAGACCCCTGGGCGTTCAAGTCGATCCAGCCGATCATGAACGAATTTCGAAACGAAGTTTTTAGCGGGCTCAGCGGTCCGCTTGATCACCACCGCGTGACCTTGTTCAAGCATTGCAAGGGCTGGTGGGGACGTGGCAAACTAAAAGCTGTCGTCAGATCCGATCATTTGACGAAGATGAACATTCGCAAATTCTCGGCCCCCGATGACGGCGATCTCTGCGAAGGCGTGGTGGGATTGGCGTACCGGTCGCGTGAATGGGTGATGGTACCAGAACCAGGAAAAACCCTGCCAGCCCTTTCCAAATTTTCAACTGACCTGGACATCCAGCAATACGCCAGAGCGACGCATGATGATCCGGCATTCATCCGGAAATACCTTCGCAACGGCAAACTTCCCGCAAACTGCTATGCCGGTCTTGCGGTACAGGTTGCGGGAGAACCGTGGGGAGTGATTTTGATCGATAGTCGAAAACCGGGATCAATCGATGGCCAGAAACTCGACAAGTTCAAGGTTTATGGCAAGTTGATGCAGCCTCTGCTCGAAAGGATGTGAGCATGCGAACGCCGTGGGTCAACTTCGACGTCCTCATGGGCACCGATGCCGCCACAAATTTGGCGGATGAATGGCGATGGCCGTACGACGTTCCGGACGCGTGCCGCTTCAGCAAGATCAGCCCGGACCGCGTCTTGATCGAATATCAATACCTCGATGGCGTAGAGGACCACAATCGAAAGCACGATTTCGGCGACGTTGCACTCTTCGTCGGAGATCGAACCGGGCGAGTGTTGGCCATCGAGATCGACATACGGTCGCATTTATCGCCTGAGATGCAAAAACGGCTGGACGAGGCCATGGCGACCATTGCGGAGCCAGCGATGTTTCAGAGAAATCGCTTGTTCGTGCGGCGTTCATTTCCAGCCGTTGTCGAGGAGTCCAGACGGCTTGCGGAAGCGCTTTAGGGGTTCCTGATATGAAGTCGCATGAATGAATTGGACGCCAAGCTCGCCCAGCGGATCCTGAACACGCTCTCGTGCTCGTTCGGCCTCTCGCTCGGCGAGGTCCAGGTGCATGGGGCGAGCGGCCACGTCTGGCGCCTGACCGCTGAGAATCCGCAGACTGGCGAACGGTGGACCGCGACCGGGCCGGAGTACTACCCGACCGTCTGCGCGTTGGCGGAGCTTTGTGGGATGGAACTGGAGGGGTGAGGCAACTCAATCACGCCGCGACCGAGTGCGAGCACGCTGAGCAGCGAAGCACCCGCTTGTTTTTGTAAACCACGGCGCCGATCAGGCGTGCCCAAACATACAGACCCACTGCCGCCGCAGCGAATGCTCCAAGAGCAACAACCGCCGGCCTTGGTGCGGGATCGCCGATCGCCTTCGAGAGTCCTATCGCCACGAGTCCTCCACAAAAAGCAAACCCGGCTGGTATTGAGAGCATGGGCACCGCGAGTCCAAGACCCAGCAGCACGCCGCCAGTCCACAGTTCTTTGTCCACCATGCGCCGCATCGTTCCCCCGCACACGGAGCAAGCCGGTATGCCTGGTGGGACAGTGTGTTCCGCTGGGCGTACCGCGCTCCGAATCTCTGCCAACTCCGCGGCACCGACCATTTCGCCTGCTGCGGCAACACGGCGCACGGCCTCATCAGCCGAGGACGCCTCGACGTTCACAAAACGCTCTGCGCCGGTCTGGCGGTCGGCCACTTTGACGCGATAGATCTGAACTGAAGTTTCTCCGCGCCTGTTCATTACTTCGGCGTCTTGATCGTAACAAATCCTTGGATCAGCACCACCGCCTCGTTCCGGCTTGGGCGGCGCAGGACCTTTCCGTCAAAGTTGATGGGTGTTCCCCGGGCGAGATTTAGGAACTCGTCGGCCACAGGCCCTTTTGGCGCAAAGGCTCCCAAATACATCCTTCCCTCTGAATCCAAGAGGACGATTTGCACTGCTCGGTCGAGCCCTTCGTAGTCGGAGCCCTGCTCGGCAACATGCGAAAACTTCCACCCGCGGAAGTTGATCGTGCTCCCGATGTACTTTTCAGGCGTGGCCTCAAGGTGCTTTGCGAGCACCGCGTTCGGATCAATGCCGACAGGCGCGGTCGCTTGCCTCTCCCGCTCGATCACCGCGTCAACCTTGGTGTTCGCCTGCTGTGCCGCCAGCATCGCGTCGTTGGTCCTGGTCTGCACGGCGTCGATTTTCTTCGACAGCTCGGCCCTGAGGTTCGCGTTTTCCTGCTCAAGCCGGTCGCACCGCCGCTTGCATTCCGCAATCGCATCGCGCATTGAGACGATGACGACGCGCAGCGTGTCCGCGTCCATCTTCTCCACGTTGTCTGTCTTTGCCGGCGCCGGCGCATCCGGAGCCACACCCATCATCGTGACCGCGGCCAACAACAGCACCTTCGTAAGCATGTCGCACCCCTTCCCCGGCTACAGCACGAGTCCGCGCTTGTGCCGGATCTGAATCGCCACCGCCAGTTGCTCCACCGCGTCCCTCGGAACGATGATCGGTGGGTATTTCGTGTTGTCTTTCTGGAGCCGAATCTGGTCGCCCTGCGCGTAGTACCGCGCGATGGTGCAGCCTGGCTCTTTCTGCTCGGCCCGAATCTGAGCCCGCACGAGAGTTCCATCGACGAGCTTCGGTTGCCCGGGCCGCGCACGCTCACGGTCGAGCGGATGGAACACGACGTAATCGCCGTCGTGTAGGTGCGGCTCCATTGAGTTGCCAGTGACGATGACCGCGAACAGCAGGTCCGCGGCGGTGTCGCGGTCCCTGTCCAGGTATTCGAAGCCCTGCCCGCTGTCCGTGCCGCACTCGTCCATATCGACGATGCCGCCGGCGGGCGAGCGGTTGATAACAGGGATTCCAACGTTCACGCGAGATTGCTCGATCCGCGCTGCCCGCCACAGCTCGTCAAACTGCTCCAGCGTCAAATCGAATGCGTGCGCGAGGTTGCGGCGTTCCGGTGGGGAAATGTTGATCTCGCCGCGCTCTTTCTTCCCCAACAGGGTGTAGGTCATCCCCACCTTCTCGGCGAGATCGCGAAGGGTCCACCCCTTCTCCTCCCGTTGGGCGCGCACGGCGCGTCCGATGGCGGTCGTCTTTGTGGGAATTTCTGGGAACAAGCGGGAAATAACGTATCCGGAACCGCCTGCCATTCCACGAGTTATGCGAAAAACCCCAAAATACCCTTATATACCCCTTGAGTTCCCACGATATACGTGGTACGTTTTGGGCACAGAAGGGCACGATATGGAACAGATGGGCACAAGAATATTCGGGGTTGGCGAGGTTGCGGAAAGACTCATGGTCTGCCGCAAGACCGCTGAGCGCTGGTGCCGCAAGGGACGGTTCCCGAATGCAACGCGTGTCGGTCGTCAATACCGCGTGCCAGCCTCGGACGTCGAGGCGTATCTGGCCGCCCGCCGGGTGAAGCCCGAGGTGGCGGCATGAGCGTCCCCACTCTCGCCCTCGACTACGACGGCGCGGCTCAGGCCGTGTCGCTCTCGCGCCGCGAGCTTGAACGGCTCGTCGCGTGCAACGAGATCCCCCACTGCAAACACGGGTCGCGCGTGCTCTTCAGCGTGCGCGAGCTCGACCGCTGGCTCTCTGAACGCGTCGCCGCTCAGCGTGGCGATCGCCGGTTCGCTCGTCGCGTGAAGTCCTGAAACAAAAGTGCCGCGTCGGTGTTCCAGCACCGCGCGGCCAGACAAGGAAGGTGGTTCCTGTGTCGGTGCAAAGAGTAAACAAATCGAGCGAAGAGTCAAGCCTTCACCCTGTCGCCAAGGCGTTCTTCGATGCCTCCGGGTGGAATCCAAACCCGCCGGCACCTCTCAAGTGCTTCGAATGCCCGATGGAAGGCGCGAGACTCTGGCTCGGCGACGGTCGTCCGCGTGCCCTTTGCCCTGCCTGCAAGCGCATGGCGATTGAGGCGCAGAAGAAAGCGTTTCTGGACGACGCGACGCGTGCCGCGTTCCTCAAGTTCGAAGAAGTGACGGACGCAACGCAGGAGCCGCGCGACCTGTCTCCCCAAGACGTGTCTGCAAAGCTCGCCATGCTCGGGATCGAGTGCGAGCACCTTGAGTACGTGTTGGCTCTGGCTGTCGATCGCGTCTCGGACGTGCGAGCGATCGACGACGATGGCGAGTTCGTCATGGCGGTTGAGGCGATCCGGCACCTGCGCACCGTGACAATCGGCCGCATGAGCGATCCGGCTGAAGCGAAGCTCTCGGAGGCGATTCAGGCTCGGCTGGACTTTGCTCGGCTGACGGCGGAAGAGAACACGCCCGAAGGCGAACCGGTGCCCGAGTCGAAAGAGATCGCCAAGCTCGAGCGCATGGCGCGGGTCGGGACACGAAACGCACGGCGCGTGCATGGGGGTGCGGCATGAACAACGCCGACCAATTCACCAACACCGTGCGCCCGTTCACCGGGCGACTCGTGCCGATCCGCTACATCGCAAATGGCGAGACCAGGGCTCAGGCATGGTACTGCGTGACCGCAGTCGCGTGGAGCGCGGACGGACGGGTCGCTCCGTGCTCGTCGATCGAGCGCTGCCCGTTGGAAGCGACGCTTGGCGCGATCCGCGAGGCACGTCGTCACATGGCGCGGTGCGGGCGCTATGCCCGGCGGCTTGAAAATCGAAAGGCGGTTGCGTCATGAAGTACACCACCGAGCAGTACGCCGAGTCGGCACGCAAGCACGGGATCACGCCGGGGCCGTGGTGCTGGTCTGATGCCCGCACGATGCGGCATCTTGGTGCACCGAACAGCGACCGCGGTGGGCTTGGCGTGTCGGCACCGAACTGCAACAACAAGGCGTACAAGATCGACGCCGAAGACGCATCCAACCACGACGCTATTCAGTCTGTACCCGACCTCCTGATCGAGCGCGACGCGCTGGCGGAGGAGAGCGCGAGGCTGAGGATAGCAGCCACCTCAGCTCTTAAGCGAATCGATGAGTTTGAGGGGCAAGTAGTTTGTTATTGCAAGCATGGCTCGGTGTGCGAGAGATGCCTTCTAGTAGCCGCCCTGTCCGGCACTCCCACCACCGACCCGCGCGACGAGGAGATTCGGAAGCTGCGGGAGGCGCTGCAAGAAGGCGTGAAGCTCATCGAGAGCTTTCCGTCGGTCGGAAACGCTCTTGAGGCCATAGCGAGGTTCCGCGCCGCCCTGAAAGGCAGTGCGTGATGCAACTCATCTTCGCTCTGTTCCTGCCCGTCTCGGTCGTTTCGCTGTGCCTGATCTGCTTCAGGTTCGGCACGCTGCATCGGCCCCAAGTCACGGTCATAAAGGGGGTGCGGCTGTGAGCACCGCCACACTTCCCGCAGCGCTCTCCGTCATGGCTGAACCGCGTGTCCGCACGCTGCCGCCGCAACCGGGCTTGCACCCGGGCATTCCCTTCGAGGCGTACATCCTTTGGGCAGCGCTCTCGCAGACCGATCTAAAAGCCGCCCGAACGATGCGGCACCTTCGGCACCGCCTTGACACCGTACCCGAGCGACCGGGCCCAGCGCAGTGCAAGGGCACCGCCTTCCACACGATCTTGCTGGAGCCCGCGACCTGGCGCGAGCGCATTGCCGCTTGCCCGATCAATCCGAAGTCAGGCGAATCATGGGGCCGCGGCACAAGGGCATGGGACGACTTCGAAGCGGCCAACCCCGGAAAGACGTACGTCAGCAGTGCGGAGCTTGCGGACGTTCACGCGATGGCGCTCGCCGCACGGAACAACGAAACGGTGAAGATGATCAGGGCCTCGACGAAGATCGTCGAGGCGTCGGCCGTCTGGATCGATCCGGACTTCCACGTTCAGTGCAAGGGCCGATTCGACTGCCTGATCGAACTGCCGGACCGCGTGATCGTTGCCGACTTCAAGAGCACGCTGGATGCTTCGCCGGAGAAGTTTGGACGCGACGCGGAGAAGTACGGGTACCACTTCCAAATGGCCTTCTACGAACGCGCCTGCCGGGCGCTGTTCCCCGGAAAGAAGTTTGTCCCGTACCTGATCGCGTGCGAGTCCGAGGCGCCGTATTGCGTGGCTTCCTATCCGGTCGAGCCTGAAACGCTGGCCGTGGGAGAGAGCCAGGTGCGAACGAAGCTTTGGCAGTACGCAAAGGCCGTGAAGGAAAACGAGTGGCCCGGATACGAGGCGGAGACTCCGTTGGTGCTCCCGGCCTGGGCTTATCGGCAGATTGAAAACGAGGTGGAAGATGTCAACTGAATCAAAGTCTCTTGCAACACGGCCCGCCAATCCCATGACCGAAATCATCGAGCCGCGCACGAGCGAGCTGGTTCAGGTTTTCATGGGCGACGCTGCGAAAGCAGAGCGGTTTAAGACCGAAGCCGCCACGCTCGTTCTTAAAGACCCGAGTCTGGCGAGCTGCCAGCGGCAATCAATTTGGCTTGCGCTCAAGTGCGTTGCGGAGCTCGACCTGAGCCTGACTCCGTCGCTCGGACAAGCGTACATCCTTCCGTTCAACTCAAAGGTAAGGCACCCGGACACGAAGGCTGAGATGTACGTTTTGAAGGCGCAGTTGATTCTCGGCTACAAGGGAATGAAGGAAATCGCGTACCGCTCCGGCGTCGTTCGGAAGCTTGAGTCGGTGCTGGTGTATGAGAACGACCAGTTCTCATATCAGCGCGGCACCGATCCGAAGATTGTGCACATTCCCGCCGAGTTCGGGAAGCGCGGGAAGGTCTCTGGGGCGTACGCAACCGCAACTCTTGCAAACGGCGAAGTTGTCTTCGAGGTCATGTCTCGGGAAGAAATTGAGGCAATCAAGAAAAAGTCCAAGAGCCAGGACGTTTGGAATGCACATCCAGAGGAAATGGCACGCAAGACCCCGATTCGGAGGCTCTTCAAGTATCTACCCACAACGCCGTTGCTGTCCCGGGCTCTTGCGGTTATTGAAGACGATCCCGATTCCACGGAGTCGCTGAGCGACAATGCGGCTGCACGGCGTCCACGACTCGCCGACCACCTTGCGGGACGCGATGCCGGCGCGGACGCTCCGCCTGAGCCTGAGCACGAATCCGCGCCAGAGCCCGAGCCGGAACATGCGCCGGCGCAGCCTGCGACGACGGCTGTTGCGGCGCGTACTCCGATCACCGAGGACGACATTCCGTTCTGATTTCTCATCGGGCGTCTCTTCCTTCCTGTCAGAGACGTTCTGACTCCTCGCTGCCCGGTGCGTAACCGAGCAGCGGGTTTCCAAGCCGCCGAATCCGAAGTGGTCGTCGGAAAGGCGCACAACTCACCGCGCAGGGCGTTCCTGGTCGGTGGGCTTTACCCGACAGCGTTCGTTCTCGCGTCGGTGACATTCCGGATTCGTTCACGCTTGATCTCTCTTCCCCTCTCGGCGCGCCGCCGCGTAGGCGACGCGCCGCCTTGGTCCCCATTCACGAAAGGAACGCCATGACGGACACGATCGACGAAACGACAACGGATCAGGAGCAGACCGAGCAGACGGAAGCGGCCGAAACGGAAGCGACCGACCAGAACGAGGCGCCGACCGAACACGTTGACAAGGGCACCGGCGAAGTCACGCAAGGCCTTGACGCTGTGGACTGGCAGGCGATCCGCGTCGCCCGCGAGAAGGTGCGCAAGGCCCAGACGCTTGAAATGGAGCGGCGCGAGCTGCACAAGGCGGCGAAGGAAGCTCTTTCGGCGGCCCAGGACGAACTGACAGCGGCAATCGACGCGGCCGCAAACGACTCGCCCGCTGGAACGATCTTCGAAGCCGCGGCTGAGCAGTCGAGCGATCCCGCGGGCGATTCGGAGGCGTACAAGGCAGTGCCCGTGACGGAGCTCTCTCTGCCTGGACGTGTGCTCAAGGCGCTGGACAAAGCCGAGATCAAGACGATCGGCGACCTGCAAGAGGTCCAGACCGAGCAGGGGCAGTTCACCTCCCTGCCCGGCATCGGCGAGGAATCCGCAACGCTGATCGAGTCCGCGCTGGACGCATTCTGGACCGAGCACCCTGCCGGCCGCGCCGCTTGCAAGCCCGGGGCCAAGACCACCGCCGGCGACGACGACCAGGACGACGACGAAGCCACCACCGGCTCCGAAACCGGAGCCTGAAAACACCACGCGCCCGCACCGGCGAAAGCCGAGGCGGGAGCTTCAGCAAGGACGCATCGATGATCTATCGCCAATCACAACCAGGAACGCTCTTCGCGCCGCACAACGGCACGAGCACGAGCAAGGCCGCGGCGAAGGCAGCACGGCCGCGCGTGAACACTGATGCGATCCGCATCGCTTACTTCATCGACGCAATGGGCGCGCATGGAGCGACTCAGCCGGAGATCAGTTTCGCCCTGGGCATCGAACGCGCGACGGTCGCGGCACGGTGCAACGGGCTCGAGCGGAACGGTCGCATCGTCAAGAGCCACAAGGAACGATCGAGCCCGAGCGGGCGCCCGTGCGCTGTCTACGTGCGAGCTGGGGGTGCGAAGTGAAGCGTCCCCCACTTCCCGAGCCATTCGCTTCGATGAGCGACGCCCGCCTGTGCGTGAGCCTAACCGCGATCGCGGAGTGCATCTACGAGGATGGGCGCTACTTCTGGGCGCGCGTTTGGTGTTGCCCGCCGGGGCTGCTTTCGCATCAGGGAGCAGAGGCGATCGCCTACTGCGCCGCGAAGTTCCCCGAAGCCCCCGTAATCGATTTCGACCATATGTGGACGCGGTTCGGACTGGAGGGCGCATGAGTGTTACCTGTGTTGCACCACCTTCGGCGCTTCAGCGCCCGCTTGTAGGGGTGCTTCGCCGCGGGGCCGGGCTGGCGTCCGGTCTCTTTGAAGAAATCGACGTGGACAACTTTGCCGGCGGCGGCGGTGTCGGCATGGGCTTTGAACTGGCGACGGGCAAGGCGTTCGACATCGCGATCAATCACGACGAGGCCGCGATCGCGATGCACCGCGCGAATCACCCGCACACGAGGCACCTGTGCGAGAGCGTGTGGG
>JAFEBN010000228.1 GCA_018242645.1 Planctomycetota bacterium
CTCGCCAAGCTCGTGGTGACCGATCGGGAGGTTGTGGCGGAGCGGTCGAAGCAGCTCGTGGGCGCGACGGCGTCGGTGGATGCGGAAGGGCTCGGCAAGCTGCTGGCGAGCGATGTGCAGATGCGCTATTTCCGCGCGCCGGGCGGGCTGGATAAGCAGGGCATCGTGACAGCGGTGCGCTCGGAACTCGGGCAGACCTATCGCGTGAAGGACTGGGCAATCCAGGAACTGCAGATCGCACCGTCGAGTCCGAGCGCGATGTCGACGCAGATGCGGGTGCGTGTCACCGCCGAGAGTTGGAATGTTCCCCACGTTTCGTGGTGGGCGATCGACTGGCGCCGGGCGGGCGACACGTGGGAAGTTGTGCGGATTCAGCCGCTGTCGATCCAGTTTTTCCAGGGCAACCCGGGCGGTTTTTAGATCGCGCTGCCGCCCCGCTCGCCGGTGCGGATGCGGACGCATTGCTCGAGCGGGAGGACGAAGATCTTGCCATCGCCGATCTCGCCGCCTTCGGTGCCGCGAGCGGCTTTGAGGATTGCATCGATGGCGCGTTCGACGTAGGCGTCGTTCACGCCGATGGTGATCTGCGTCTTCTGGGCCATGCGGGTGCGGACCTGTTGGCCCCGGAAGTACTCGATTTCACCCGTCGCGCGGCCGTGGCCGTCGACCGAGGCGACGGTCAGCCGGTAGTTGTCGCCCTCGTCCAGCGTCTTCTGGAGCGCATCCTGCACGGCCTGCAAGCGTTCGGGCCGGATAATCGCGATGATGAGCTTCACAGGTGATACCCCCGTTCGCCGTGGATGGTGATGTCGAGACCGTCGCGTTCCTGTGCGTCGGTCACACGCAGCCCGACGGTGGCCTTCACGATGCTGCCGATGATGATTGTCATCACAAAGGCGAAGGCGACCGTGACGCCGACGCCCAGCAACTGCAGGCCGATCTGGCGGAAACCGCCCCCGTTGATCAGGCCCGCGGCGGGTATAAAGCAGAAGATACCCGTGGCGATCGCACCCCACATGCCGCCCACACCGTGGACGCCGAAGGCATCGAGGGAGTCATCTTTGCGATGGCGGGCCTTGAGCTGCACGGCGAAGTAGCACACCACCGAACCCACCGCTCCGATGACGATGGCCCACACGGGCTTGACGTGACCGGCGGCGGGCGTGATTGCCACCAGACCCGCGACGATGCCGGAGGCGACGCCCAGGCTGGTGGGCTTGCCGGTGTGATTCCACTCGAGGAGCATCCAGACCAGCGCCGCGGCGGCCGCGGCTGTCTGCGTCGTGGTGAACGCCAGCACGGCGGTGCTGCCGGCGACCGGCGTTTCGACCGCCACGGCGCTACCGGCATTGAACCCGAACCAGCCGAACCAGAGCAGACCCGCGCCGGTCAGCGTCAGCACGAGACTGTTGGGCATGATCGCGCCGTCGGGATAGTCCCGCCGGTTCCCGACGAGCAGGACCAGCGCGAGCGCCGAAACACCGGATGCGATGTGAACAACGGTCCCTCCGGCGAAGTCGAGCACGCCCTTTTCGAACAGCCAGCCCCCACTGGCCCACACCCAGTGGGCGAGCGGGCAATACACGAAGGTGGACCAAAGGACGATGAAGATGACGTACGCGCGGAAGCTGATTCGCTCGGCAACGGCGCCGGCGATGAGGGCCGGTGTGATGATCGCGAACTTGCCCTGGAACATCGCGAAAACAAGTTCGGGGACGTGCTTGTCGCCGTAGAGCGCTGTGTGCGAGATGCCGTTGAACGCGAGATAGTCGGGGTTCCAGCCGATGAGCCCGTGCCAGGAAGTGCCGAAGGCGAGGCAGTAGCCGATGAGCACCCACTGCAGCCCGATGATGGCCATCGCGACAAAGGAGTGGAGCATCGTGGTCAGCACGTTCTTGCGCCGGACCATGCCGCCGTAGAACAGCGCGAGCCCGGGCACCATGAGCAGCACCATGGCCGAAGACATGAGCATCCAGGCCGTGCTGCCGGAATCGATGAGCGGGGCCGCGGCGTCGGCGGCGAGCGTGATCGGAACACAGCTCAGTGTGTCGGTCGTTGCTCCCACGAGCGAATCGAACATGCAGTCCTCCCGAGGCGGCATGTCCGGGCATATCAAGCGATGGACCCCGGACGACCGATCGTGACATCGCGCCGAGTTTTCGTCAAGAGGGTTTGCCCGTCCCGTGCCTGCTATTCTCACGCTGATGCGTTACGGAAACGTTCCAATGCTGGTGTGCCTTGCCGCGACCGCCGTTTTCGGCGGGTGCGCGACGAAGTCGCCGGACGTGTTTATCCCGGCGTCGGAGTACCCGGCGGCATTTGCCGCGGCGCGCGACGTGCTTCACAACTACCGGTTCACGATGGACCGTGTCGATGCGCGGGCGGGAGTGCTGACCACGCGTGCGTCCTCGAGCAGCGGCTTTTTCACTCCCTGGAACGACCAGGAAACGAGCTTGAGCCAGGAGTGGGAAGACACGATCAACCACCAGCAGCGGCGGGTCGAAATCTCGTTCGTGCCGGAGGTGGCGAAGGCCGCGGGTGACGGGCAGATCCGCCCCGATCAGGCCCGCGAGCACCCGGGGGATTTGCTCGAAGCGCCGCGCGACACCACGGCGCGCGTGCTGGTGATCGTGGAACGCATCTATCAGTTTGGGTGGCGGCCCAATACCAAATCGACCTATCTGGCATCGCTCACCGAGGACACCAAGGCAGACGGTCCCAGCCGCATCGAAGTGCAGATCTCGGACGATCCGTCCCTCGCGGGAAACATCGCCGAAGATATCCGGCGCCTCATGGCCAAAAGGCAGAAGGAGCAGCCCGAGGCCGCTCCTTCAGTTTCGAATGCTTCGCCCTGAGAAAAGAATCGCGGTCAGGTCTGACGGATTTTCCGGCTCGCCTCGCGGATGCGGGCGCCTTGGGTCACATGACCGAGCGCTCGAGCGATCAACTCGCCGCGACTGGTCGCGTTGAGCTTGCGGTGCAGGCTCTTGACGTGATCATGAATGGTGTGCGCGCTGCGGCCGGTCTCTTCGGCGATCTGCCGGACACTCTTGCCCAGCACCAGATGCTTGAGAATCTCCTGTTCGCGCGGGCTGATCCAGTCGGACGAGTTGCGGCCGACGCCGGAGAGCGCCAGCCGTGCCCGGCGCAGCATCGCCAGCAGAATCACCATGGCGAACACCATGTCGCCGACGTAGACCCCCGAGTCTTCGACTGCCCCTAAGACCCAGAGGACCCGCGACGGGTCGGTATCCGCGATGAGCCCGGCGCCGATCAGCACCGCGGTCAACCCCCGAGAAGTCAGCAGCCGGCCGATGGCGGAGCTCTTCCAGGATGAGGCCTCGCGGATCTGGGCCACGGGCGCGACCGCCACCGTCGGGTCGGATTTCAGTTTGTCTGTGTTGACGCCGGCCGGAAAGAACCCGATTCCGCGAAGCCGCGTTCGAATCTCGTCTGTTTCTCCAGCCTGGCTTCCCACGCCGTACACGCCGACGCTTTCCAGTCGATCGATGTTGTCGCCTTGCAGCGACCCAACGCCGACGGCCACCACTCCGGAAGCCGGAGGCACAAACAGGGAGCTTCCAGCCACCGCCGCGGCCTGTTCACACCAGTCATGCGTGGGAATCGCCGGGAGGCGTCCGACCCGTTCCACAGCTTCAACCACCTGTTCCGGACCGGCGTTCGTGTGAGCCAAAGGGTTCCTCCCGTCGCTGGCGATGATGTTCATATGCTAACCATCCTGGTCGGCCGACCTTGAAACGCCCCAAGCCCGGGTGAATTGCCCACCTTTTTGCGGAGGGTTGAAAAGGCTTCCATAACCAGTGAAGGTCCCGAAATGTCGGTTGGGTTCAGGGTGGATATACGGATTGCGCAACTTTCGCGGAACAAACCGGCCGGACCGGTGGCACCCCCCCGGTTCCTGAGGCACATTACTCATGGTCAGAGGCCGCGGCTTAGCGTTCCCGTTGCGCGCAAATAGCGACGGGTCTCGCAACAGTTGTGGCTTTGTTTGTACCCCCTGCTTCAGGGGGTGGTGTCGTGCTATCCGCTGTCGGCGAAGGCCGGCCGCTCTTGTGTTTGCGCCCAGAGTCGAACAAAAGCCCCGATGAGCGCACTTTCCAGACAACCCGAGTCGCCCCTGCTGATCGCGGATTGGCAGCCCGAGGTGACGCAGCTGCTGGAAGAAAACCACCTGGTTGCGTCGTCGGATTTCCCCGGCAGGCGTTTGCAGTTCGCAACAAGCCTCGGGCAGTTCCTCGGAATGCAGCGGGATACGGAAGTTTGCCCGTTCTACGGCCGCTTCATCACCGACCTTGAATCCTTCTGTTACCAGCTCGAGCGCGCCGTGCCCGGGCCGCTGCTCGATCGGCGCATCGACGGACCCGGCGGCATTGCGGCGCTGCTGCGAAACCGCATGATCGTGCGCGGGAAACCCGCGACCAAGTTCCGCTACTACATCTGGCACGACGCCGACCTGCTCATGAGGGTTCAGCCCGAACTGTTCGCGCAGCTCGTGGATGCGCTCTGCGGCGTCGCGGCGGAAGCCGAGTACGTTTCCGATGACCTGCTGTTGATTCACCGGTCCGTCTTTGTCGGCGGACCGTCGCTTCTCGATGTTTCCAAGGACGAGGCGGGCCCCTTCCGCTCCTGGCTGGCCGATGAATTCGGCGAACCATTCTGGCGGGTGGTCACCGGGCTCGAGCGTCCGCCGTTCCTGACCTACTCGATCGACACACTCGCGAAGTAACTCCGAGCCGGCGGCAGAAACGCCCGCCGCGCCTCGATCCCACCGAACGCCAGCGTCGCCCGCGTCCATTCCCGGCCTGAGGGTTGAACCCTTCACGGCCGCACGAGCATGGAGAGAGGCGCCGACGAGCGCCCCCTGGATTTCCGCCCACGGGGCGCTAGACGAGAGCAGAGAAATCTGCCTCGCGTCGGCGCGCGCCCGGCGAGCGGTTTGGGCGTGCTGTCTCGGCTAACCTTCCTTGTGCGCATCATTGCCGGAGAATTTCGATCGCGAAAACTGTTCACGCCGCCGGACGGCGACGTGACGCGGCCGATCCCCGATCGCGTCAAGGAATCGGTGTTCGGATTGCTGCGCGGCCACATCGAGGGCAGCGAGATCTTCGACGGATTCGCGGGCACCGGGGCCGTGGGGCTCGAGGCCCTTTCGCGCGGGGCCAAACGCGTGGTCTTTGTCGAGCAGAACCGGCAGATCGCCCGCATCCTGAAGCAGAACATCGACACGCTTGGTGTGGGGGATCGGGCCGAACTGGTACAGGGCGACACGCTCGGCATGGGCGCGATCGCTCGCTGCCCGGCCGGAGCCCGCATCATCTTCCTGGACCCACCCTACCCGCTGGCGCAAGACCCGCTGGGCTGGCGGCGCATCACCAGCGCGATGCAGGAACTCGCGAAGAACCTGACGCCCGACGGTTTCATCATCGTGCGCACGCCATGGCCGTTTTTCGAAACCGAGCCGGAACCCGAAGCGCCGGCGCGTAAGCCCAAGGGAAAGTGGTCAAAGGAAGACAAGGAACGCTGGAAGAAGACCGACTGGCAGGACGAAGGCCGCGTCGAACGCCGCCGCTCGCCCAATGAGAGCGGCAAAGCCAAGCGAGCCTCACTTCTCACCGGCACGGCACGCGACGAGGACCCGTTCGGCGATGGATGGGAAGAGATCGATCCGCTCGAAGTTGAAGCGGTGATTGAAGATTCCGCGCCCGCGGTCTCGCCGGCCAAGGGCCCGCAGAAGCCGGTCGAACTGAAGATTCCGGGGCTCAAGGGACCGGAAACGCACGTGTACCGGCATACGGCGGTGCACCTGTATGCGCGGGGATAGTGCTGGCAATACAGCGAACCGCAGACGCCGTCGTCCCGGAATTGATGTCATCTCATAGTGGCACGACGGACAACGACGGACGCGGCTCGACAGATCCCGCCATGCACTGAAACATGCGATAACAGGCCACCGGCGAGAAACGCCCACCCGGCGATCACACAAGCGGCCGCGCTCATCCTGGCAGCTTACAACACGTGCTGTGCACACGGTCGTGGCGCTCTGAGCTAATCTGGGGTCATGACGCGCACATTCGACATCCGCGCCGCAAGCCCCGCCGACATGGCCGGCGCGGGCTCCATGCAGCACGCTTGCTGGATGCACGCCTATCGAGGGTTGCTCGATGATGCGTTTCTGGCGCAGCTGTCACCGGAGGGCATCGCCGGGTATCACGCTCGCCACTTCACCAGCAGCGGCGAGCACGCGCAACCTCGGATGCCGTTTCTGGTGGCCGATTGGCCGGGACGCGCAAATCCGATCGCCGGCTTTGTGCGGGGCGGGCCCACGCGGGCGGCGTCGGCCGCGGGCGACCCGGTGCCCCAACACGTCATCAGGAATTTCCCGTTCGAACTTTTCGCGATCCATGTGGCGCACGACCTGCATCGGTCCGGTGTGGGGCGGGCGCTCTTTGGTGCGTTCGCGAAAGAAGCGAAGAAGCTTGGCGAGACTTCGCTGGTGCTCTGGGTGCTGACAAACAACGCGCCGGCGATCGCGTTCTATCGTGCGCTGGGCGGCCAGCCCGTCGCAGAGAGTGTGCTGACGCTCGGGGGAAAGGCGTACCCGCAGACGGCGTATGCGTGGAGCGATCTCGCGCCCTTGACGTGCGTCAGGAACACATCACCGCGTCGTAGGCAGCGATGAACACCGAGAAATCGGCATCATCCACGCGCTGGTCGCCATTGAAATCCGCGAGCGGATCGGCCTCGGGCACGATCAATTCGGCGTAGGCGGCGACAAAGCGCGTGAAGTCCTCGTCATCAACCTGGCCGTCGGCGTTGATGTCCGCAGGGCACGGGTCCACGGTCAGGATCTCGAGCCGCATGCCGCCGAGGCGAGTGCCCGGCGCGGAAGTCGAAGAAGTGATACCGATATTGATCTCATAATCCCCGGGGGGAAGTCGCTTGCTGTCAAGCATCCGCGGCCATCCGGCGGACAGCGACGCGGAACCCGCACCCCACCGCTCCAGCCGGTAGTAGCGTGGTTGTACAACCGTAAAGGTCATCCAAAGCCCGTTGTAAGCCCAACCGGAGTCGCCGCCTCCGACGAGACTCGCTTCGCCGGTCATGGTGCCCTCAATGGTCGGCAGGTCCGTCTCGCCATCGAAAACGAGCGAAGTCGTCGCGCTCGCGAACCCGCCACCTGTTGAACCGCCGCCGGAAGACTTTCGTCCGAAGGCAACGACACCTCCGCCGCCCGTGCCCGAACTGGTATAGCCGAACATGGTCTGCCCCCACGTCCCGTCGGCGTATCCGGGCTTGTACCACGAGGGCCGCCCGACCGCACCGACCGGGTCCGCGACGACCGCTTCGTCGGGGTCGCAGGCGGTATCGACACCATCGTTGTCGTAGTCCGAGCGGCGATTGATGATTCCGGGGCACTTGTCGCACACGTCACCCACACGATCGCCGTCCGCATCGGCTTGCTGACCGTTGCTCATGTCCGGGCAGTTGTCGATCGCATCGAACACGCCGTCACGGTCGGGGTCATCGCAGACATCGCCGATGTGGTTGCCGTTGCGGTCCTTCTGATCCGCGTTGGGCGTGTTCGGGCAGTTGTCGAAGACATTTCTGACGCCGTCCCCGTCATTGTCTTCACAGGGATCGCCGATCCCGTCGCCGTCGCTGTCGCGCTGGTCCGGGTTGAAGCCGTACACGCAGTTGTCGCAAGCATCGCCGACGCCATCTTTGTCGGAATCGGACTGGGTGGGATTCTTCTTCGACTTGCAGTTGTCGACCGAATCCATCACACCGTCACCGTCGGCGTCTTCACAGACATCGCCGATGCCGTTGTTGTTCCAATCCGCCTGGTTCGCGTTGGGGGTATTCGGGCAGTTGTCGCACGCGTCGGGAACGCCGTCTTTGTCGCTGTCGGCCTGGGTCGGGTTGTATTTCGCGCAGTTATCGCAGGCGTTGCCCACCCCATCTTTATCGCTATCGGCCTGGTCGGGGTTGGAAGTTGTGGGGCAATTGTCGTACGCGTCCGCTACGCCGTCGTTGTCGGCGTCGATCAGGGTGCGTTCCACGATCACACGGATCGCATCCACTCGCAATTGTGTCGAACCGCTCTGGCGACGGACCGCGATATCCAGGTCACGCACGTTCGACGCGGTCCACGATGCGCGCTGATCAACGATGTTCCAGCCGTCTCCGGAAAACCTCCAGTTCATGGCATCGTCGGAAGAAGACTGACTCCAGGTCGGGCTCGTGGCTGTCGCGCCGGATCCGGTGTCGTACGACCGCAGGCGCACCGAGTTTCCCGAGCTGTTGGCATCAAAGCGGCATTTGACATTCACGTAGATCGCGGTGATGCGCCAGGCCGCCTCGTCAAAATCGAAACTCGCGTTGGCGCTCGTGCGCCATCCGTTGTTGGTCAGTTCCTGGGACGATGTCAGCCCGCGGATGACCTGTGCGTAGAGGCGGTCCTGCCCGTCCGAATCCGGTGGTCCTTCGGCTTGCCATTCCTGCTCCCAATCGGACTTGTCGGCGACGTTGGATGCGTACAGGGAGGTCCGCGCGACCTGGGCACCCCAGGCGGATGCCGCCATTGCACTGACCAGCCAAGCCCCTCCCCGGATCATCAGCGACGCGTTCATGGAGCTTCCCCCGCACTGAGCGGGGAACCCCCGCTACCGGAAGAAGCGGAAAACCTCGTCGGGTTGTGCAGAGAGACAGCGGATCGGATGCGCAACCCCATGGTTGACAAGGCGTTGCATCCAACCGAACCCATTCCGACGCGGGGCGGCCTTATTGCCCGCCCGCTTCCCACATCAGCGTGTTGAACGTGCCGGAAGCCTGCGGCGAGTCGGGCTCCGCGTCCTCCCCCGGGCGACGCTGGATGTACGTCCCATCGGGCTGGAGATCCCACGCGTTGCGCTGATCCTGCAACGAGACTTCGAAAATCCGGTGCAGTTTGCGGCGGGCATCGCGATCGCGGATGGGCACGGCGACCTCGACGCGATTGGAGAGGTTGCGGTACATCCAGTCGGCGCTGCTGATGAGCCACTCGCCGTCGAGCGGGTCTTCGACGCCGCTCTGGAAGTGGAAGATGCGTGAGTGCTCGAGGAACCGGCCGATGACGCTCACGACGCGGATGTTCTCCGACAAGCCGGGCACGCCCGGGCGCAGGCAGCAGAAACCCCGGACGATCAGCGTGATCGGCACACCCGCGCGCGACGCCTGATAGAGCTTCTCGGCCACTTCGCGATCTTCGAGCGCGTTGACCTTGGCGGTGATGCCGCAGGGCTGACCGCGCCGGGCGTATTCCATCTCGCGATCGATCAGGAAATTGAACCGCTGGCGCATCGTGAACGGCGCCACCAGCAGGTGCGCGTAGTTCTGCGGAGCGGAGATGCCGGTGAGATAGTTGAAGAGCGTCACCAGGTCGCCGGTGATCTCGGGGTCGCAGGTGAACAAGCCCACGTCGGTGTACAACTGCGCGGTTTTGGGGTGGTAGTTGCCCGTGCCCAGGTGGGCGTAGCAGCGCAGCCCCGTGCGCTCGTGGCGCACGACCAGCGAGGTCTTGCAGTGCGTCTTGAGCCCGGCCACGCCGTAGGCCACGTGCACGCCGGCCTTTTCGAGCTGGCGCGCGAATCGCACGTTGCGTCCTTCATCGAACCGGGCTCGCAGTTCGACGAGGCAGGCCACCTGCTTGCCGCTCTCTGCGGCACGAATCAGGTTCTCGACGAAGGGCGAGTCGGGCGTCGTGCGATACAGCGTCTGCTTGATCGCGACCACATCTGGATCGCCTGCCGCAGCGGCGATGAACCGCTCCACCGAGTGCTTGAAGCTCTCGTATGGGTGGTGCACCAGCACGTCCTGCTTACGGATGCAGGCGAAGAAGTTGGCCGCGGCGGACTCCGCTGCCGCCGAACCGGTCGCCCCGGTTGCACCCTTCATCGCCGATGCGAACCGAACCGGAATCACCGGCCGATACGGACGGTCCTTCAGATCCGGGCGGTCGACCTCCGCGATCTCGAACAGCGAGGCGAAGTCGATGGTGGGATGCTCGTAGATGTCCTGCGGCACCAGGCTGAGCTTGTCGAGCAGCCACTGGCGCAGTTCCTGGCTCGCGTTGGAATCAAGCTCGAGCCGCACGGCGCGGGCGAAGCGGCGCTGCTTCAGATCCTCTTCCACCGACCGCATGAGCGAGCCCGTGCCCATCTCGATCACATCGTCGCGCTGCACGCCGGCGGAGCGCGTCACGCGGAAGGCGGCCTGTTCAAGGATCTTCACGCCGGGGAAGAGATCGTTCAGGTTGTGACTGATGACATCGAGCAGCGGCACAAAGCGATCGGTGCGCTTGCTTGTTCGGGCGCCCGGTCGGGTGGGGATCGGCACGAAGCGCCGCACGCCGGCACCCACGGGGATCTTGACCCGCGCGAAGCGTGGCTCGTCGCTGTCGGCGCCGGCGAGATGCCCGGCGCGAGGCGGGGGCGACGCCAGCACGCTGATGTTGTCCGACAGGTTCGAAATGAACGGGAAGCGGTGCCCGGAATCCACCGCCAGCGGCGTGAGCGAGGCGAAAATGTGAGCCCGGTACCACTCGTCCACGTACCGCTTGTCGCGGGCGGAGAGGTCTTTGTAGTTGACGATGTGGATGTCGGCCGCCGTGAGCGCCGGCAGAACGTCGTTGGTGTAGATCGCGCCCTGTTCGGCGATGAGTTCGTTCACGACGGCGCGGATGGCGATGAGCTGCTGCCGGGGCGTCATGCCGTCGTGGCTCAGCGAGTTGGGCTCGCTCTGCATGAGTCGGCGCAGCAGGCCGACACGCTTCATGAAGAACTCGTCGAGGTTGCTGGTGAAGATCGCGAGGAACTTGACGCGTTCCAGAAGCGGGATGCGCTGGTCGGCCGCCTGGCGGAGAACGCGCCGGTTGAACTCAAGCCACGACAAGTCGCGGTTGAAGAAGCGCGGGCCATCCCAGGTCGCGTCCTGGCGGGCCTCGCCGGAAATCGACAGCGGGGCGGGTGGCACCGACGCATCGGGTTTGATGAAATTCGATTCCGCCTGCGACATTACTTCTCCACCCGGTAGGTGGCGATGCACCCCGGGGCCTCCGTCACGCTCACGCTCGCGACCCGGGCGTGCGGCTTGAGAGCCTCGTCCAGCCGCGAGGCCATTTCCGTCGCGATGTGGCGGGCCACGTGCTCGGCCGTCGGGTTGACGCCGCTCACGAATGGCTCGCGATCGTCCAGATTTTCGTTGTGGAACGGCTGGCAGATGTCCTGCAGCACTTCTTCCACGGTGTGGAAGTCGCAGAGCAGGCCGTCGTGATCGAGCGAGTGGCCGGCGATCACCGCCTTGACCTTCCAGTTGTGCCCGTGCAGCTTCTCACGCTGACCGCCGATGACCAGCGAATGACCCGCACAAAACTCGGTCTGGACGGTGATCTCGTACATCCGCGATCCTAGTGGGGGTGGGAACCCCCCACCCCCGTCCCCAATCGACCGTTCCGGTCCATCGCCGAAACCTACCCTCGTAGTTTTCGGAACTTGAATACGCCGTTTGCAGCGCGTTTGGTTCGGGAATTGCGCATCAGGATCTCCACTCCATGACCACCTCCGACGCCCCGCTCATGCTTTCCGTTTCCGGCCTCCGTGGAATCGTCGGCCGATCGCTCACGCCCGAGGTCGCGGCACGATTCGCCGGGTGCTTCGGCGCTTTCCTCCGCGAGCGTGCCGGGGGCAAGGCGACCGTGGTCCTGGGTCGCGACGGACGCGCGGGCAACGCGATGCTCCATCACGCGGCGCTCGCCGGCCTCGTCGGCGCGGGTGTTGATGTCGTCGATATCGGCGTCGCCATGACGCCGACCGTCGCCATCGCGACCGATGCGCTCGCGGGCAAGTCCAAGGGTGCTGTTGCGGGCATGGTGCTCACCGCGAGCCACAACCCGCAGCAGTGGAACGGCCTGAAGTGCCTGCTCGCGGAAGATGCGGATTCCTTCGGCTCTGCGGCGTGTGCGCCGGCCGCATCGATCGCGAGCAAAATCGTGGAGCGTTTCCGCGCCAACACACCCTCATTCCTGGAATGGAACGGCATCGGCACCGTCTGCACCGACAACACCGCCGACGCTCATCACGTTGCCCGCGTGCTGCAGGCCATCGAAGAAGTGGGCCTGACCGACGATGCGCCGGCACTCGGCGTGGGTTTGAAGTTTGCCGCCGATTCGGTCAACGCCTCGGGCGTGCAGGGATGCCAGCAATTGCTCGAAGCACTCGGCGTGGATGAGTTCTGCCACCTGGGCAACGAGACCAGCGGTCTCTTCCCGCACCCGCCGGAGCCGACGCTGGAGAACCTGTCCGCACCCGGAGGCCTGTGCGACGCGGTGCGTGAGAACGGGTGTGCCGCCGGATTCGCGCAGGACCCGGATGCCGATCGACTGGCGCTCATCGACGAGCGAGGCCGCTACGTGGGTGAGGAATACACCCTAGTCCTGGGCACGCTGGCGATTCTCGAGTCGATGAAGCGAGCCGGGCAGAAAACCCAGGGGCGCACGTTGGCGGCCAACCTCTCGACCAGCCGCATGATCGACGATGTCGCTGCCCGGTACGGATGCACCGTGCTGCGGACCGCGGTCGGCGAAGCCAACGTCGTCTCCGCCATGAAGAAGGACACGTCCATCGTCGGAGGCGAGGGCAACGGCGGCGTGATCTGGCCCCGAGTGACGTACGTCCGTGATTCGCTCAGCGCGATGGCGCTCACCATCGGTCTCATCAAGATGTTCGGCAAGCCGCTGTCGCAGATCGTCGCGGATGTACCCGCGTATTCGATCGTGAAGCGCAAGGTGGACCTGGCTGATACGGCGCAGGCCAAGAACGCGGCGGAGAAAGTCGCGAGGCACTTCGCCAAGGAACGGCTCGACCGGCAGGACGGCGTCCGCGTTGATATCGAAAGCAAGCGGGCCTGGCTCCACGTCCGGGGCAGCAACACCGAGCCGATCATGCGGCTGATTGCCGAAGCCCCCACGACCGAAATCGCGAACCATCTCCTGGACGAAGCCGATCGCGCCATCAACGGCTGATCAGGCAAAGATCGACTTCATCCCGAGCGCCCGGCGCAGGTCGGCCACCTGACCGCAGTGATGCCCGCTGTGAAACACCACGCGCGGCACCACGCGCCATGCGGGCGCCTCAAAGCGCGGGAAGAACACCGTGTTCCGCTCGAGCTGCTCCGTCGTGGCGCCGGAGACCCATCTCGCAAGTCGCACGGTCGCGTCGGAGAAGATCTGTTGGCAACGGGCAAACGTGGGAAACGCCGATGCATCGAGCTTGGGCGCGCTGCCAAAGGCGACCGACTCGGTGCCGAAACGCTGCGGGTCGCCCAGATCCGCAACCACGAAGTCGCTCGCTGGCAGAGGCATTCCGTCGAGCTTCTCCGCGAAGCGGTACATGACGAGCGCGCAGTGCCCGAGGCACCACGCCACGTGGTTGGGGCAGCCCGGCGCAATCCTGGTGTGCGTGGAATCGTCAAACCCGGCGAGATAGCGCACAAACAGGTCGCGACCGGACAACACCATCTCCGCGAGCATCTCTTGCTGTTTCATGGCGTCATCCTAGAGAAAACCTCTTTGGGGCTCCCGCCGGAAGCTCGGGGCTGGCGCATCGTCTGGAGCATGAAGATCCGAGTATTCGTCGCGCTGGCCTGCCTGGGGGCCCAGTCCGCCCTTGCGGATGAAAAGGTCTTTCTTGAAGCGTGGAAGCGCGTGAACACTACCTTCTACGACAAAAACATGCGGGGCGTGGACTGGAGCGCCGTGCGCGACGAACTGCTCCCCGCGGCGCGGGCGGCACAAACGCCGGAAGAAACCTCGGCAGTCATCAACAAGGCGCTGGGCAGGCTGGGGGTTTCGCACACCGCTCATTTCGTTCCGAGCCAGCGGGCCTACTGGGAGCTTGTCGATGTTTTCTATCCGCGGGGCGTGCCGGCGGACGAGCCGGGTCTGGGTTCGGGGCCGGTGTCGTTTGTCGGCGCGGGCGTGGCGACCAAGGTCATCGACGGAAAAGTCTTCGCGGCCGATGTGTATGACGCGTGCCCCGCTGCCGCGGCTGGCTTGCTGGTCGGCGATGAACTTATCGCCGTTGACGGCAAGCCGTGGTCGGATGTGGACGCGTTCAAAGAGAAAGAAGGGCGACCGGTTGCGGTCACAATTCGACGAACGAAAGACGGACCGACGAGCACGGTGACCCTCACGCCTCAGCGCCTTCAGCCTCAGCGGACGTTTCTGCGGGCACTCAAAGGCAGCGCCAAGGTGATCGAAAAGGACGGCAAGCAGATCGGCTACGTCCGCGTGCGTTCGTACGCGAACGAGTCGTACCAGCGCCGGCTCGCCAAATTGCTCGACAAAGAACTGAAGGACTGCGACGCCCTGGTGCTGGATCTGCGGGCGGGCTGGGGCGGGGCTCAGGCAAAGTACATGGAGCTGTTCGGCTCGCTTGTGCCGAACATGGTCTTCCGCGAACGCGGAGCCGATTGGTCCGGCCCGGTTGAAACGACATCCTGGAAGAAGCCGATGGTCGTTCTGATCGACTCGGATTCGCGCAGCGGAAAGGAAATGCTGGCGTACGCGTTCAAGGCGATGCACCGGGCAACCTTGGTCGGTACCAAGACCCGCGGCGCGGTCCTGGGCGGACGGGGCACACTCCTCTCGGATGGCTCGCTTCTCCTGGTGGCCGTGAGCGATGTCCGTGTCGACGGGCAGATCCTGGAGGGTCACGGCGTCGAGCCCGACATCACCGTCGAGCGGCCAATCCCGTATTGCCGGGGCAACGACCCGCAACTCCAGCGGGGGGTGGAGGTCGCCGTCGAGCGGCTTCGCCGATCGGGAACCTGACCCGGCCACTTACTGCTCAACGGGCGCGAGATTCGCGGATGAATCAAGCGAAGGGGCGGGCGGCGCTTCGGGTGCGACCTTCTCGGGTACACCCTCGATCCGCACCCGTACGAGGCGAGTCGGTTCGGATTCGAGCACGGTGACGAGCATCGGCAGCTTGCCCGCGGCAAGCTCGAAGCGTTCGCCGGTTTCGGGGATGCGTCCGAGCGTGACCGAGATGTACCCGCCGACCGTGGTGTAATCGTCGCTCTCGGGAATCGACAGGCCCAGCGGCGCGATGGCTTCGTTCGCGTCGGCGATGTAGGAGCGGCCGTCGAGCTCGGCGAAGCGGCGCACCTCGTCGGTCTTCGCGCCCGGCACATCCTCGGGCTTCTCGTATTCGTCTTGCACGTCGCCGAAGAACTCTTCGACGATGTCTTCGAGCGTCACCACGCCGGCGGTACCGCCGTATTCATCGAGCACGACGGCGATGTGCACGCGCTTCTCGAGCATTTCGTCGAGCAGTTCGCGGATCGTCTTGGTTTCGGGAACGAAGATCGCGGGGCGCAGCAGGGCGCGAAGTTCGAAGGTCTTGCCGGCGCGGCTGCCGCCCGCGCCCGCCAGCCAGCGAAGCAGGTCCTTGATATAGAACACGCCGATGATGCGATCGACCGAATCGGTGTACACCGGAATGCGGCTGTGGCCACCCTCGCGGATCATCGAGGTGATCCGGCCCAGGTCGTTGGTCAGCTCCAGCACTTCCATTTCGGTGCGGGGCGTCATGATCGCCCGGACCGTGGTATCGCGGAAGCGCACCACGGCGCGGATCATCTGCTGTTCGATCTCGTCGAGCTGGCCTTCTTCCTTGGCTTCGGCCACCACGTCGAGCAGTTCGGCCTGAAGCGCCTCGACATCCCCCACCACTTCCTTGCCCGCGATCAGCCGGACGGCGCCATCGACGCCGCGCACCAGCATCCGAAGGGGCGTCGTCAGAACGTGCATGGCACGAACCAGGGAAGCAAAGCCGTAGATGGTGGGCTCGGCGAGATGACGCGCGATGCTCTGGGGCAGCACGGTGCCCGCGAGCCAGATGATGCCGCAGGTGGTGCCGATCCCAGCCAGGGTCCACAGCCAGACGGTCGCGTGGGAAGATCCGGCGGTCCGGTCGACGATCCACATCAGAAAGCCGGTCGCGGAAATGATCGAGAACACGACACGCGCGAGCGCCACCGCCGCGGCATGCCCGTCCGGGTCGTCCACGATGTACCGCACGCGGCTCGCACGCCTGTGATCGGCCCGGTGGCTCAGAATTTCTTCAAGGGCCGAGCGTGAGAGGTCGCGGATCGAGTGGAAGATAGCGCCGAACACAGCGGTCGCGACCAAGGACACGATCGCGACAAAGAGCCAGGCGCCGGGAGAAAGCAGCTGGCTCATTGCTTCTCCTCTCCGCGAAAGATCGGTCCCACGCCGATGTGCGTCAGGATCTCATCTTCGGCGCGGTGCATCGCCTCGAAGTTGTTCTCTTCGTGGTCATCGTGACCGAGACAGTGAAGCACGCCGTGGAGCGCGTACAGAAGCAGTTCGCGCTCGGGGGCGTCAGCGCCGCCACGCCTGGCGGCCTGGCGCTGGGCTTCGTCAAGACAAGTGACGATGTCCACGTCCAGGGGCGGGGTTTCGCTCTCGTCGCCGGAAAGGTCGAACGTCAGCACATCGGTCGTGCCCGGGACGCCGGCGTATTCCTCGTGCATCCGCGCCATCTCGTCATCGCCGACGATACGGATGCGTACTTCGCCCCCACGGGCCACGCCGCCGTTCCGCCCGGCTTCGCGGCGACAGGCCTCGGGCAGGGCTTCGCCCAGACGGTCGAGGAGCCATTGCATGGCCGTGGGCGCGACCCGACCCGTCGCGTCTGACAGGTCCAGACGCAGGGCGTTTCCCGTTTTCGAGGCAGACTGGGTGATCGGCTTGCCGTCCATTCCCTGGTGGCCGCGAGCGGCCAAACTCCAACACCGGACCAATATGCGCCCGGCCACCACGACGTGGCGTGTCACCGAATCCGATTCGGTGAATTCCAACTGGAATCGTACCAGCCGCCGCCAGCGACGCTGGAAATTGTCCCCAAAATCCGATCAAAATACAAACAAAAATCGTCTAATTTGCTTTCAGATACGTTATAGGACGATCAAGACACTCGATCCGCAACCGATCGCCCGGCACCAGCCGCCCTCCGGCTTCACCGTCGAGCTGCCAAGGCCCCTCCCCTTCGACGACCACCGCCTTGCCGCGGCCATGTACGGCGGCCGGGTGCTGGAGCGCGCTGCCGAGCATGCACCGGGCCATCCAAAGGAGCATCGCCAGGCGATAGCGCATCGGGAAGAAGACGATGTCGAGCTGGCCATCGGCGGCTTGATGGATCGGTGCACAAGGATCCAATCCCAGGGCATAGGGCGGATTCGCGGCAACGACGAGCCACCCGGCATCGTCCGCCAGCTTCTTTCCATCCACCCAGACCCGAAGCGGCGTCGCCCGAGGGACCCGAAGGGCATCTCCGGCTTCGGCAAGTACGGGCTTGGCGTAGTGCCAATGGCCCCCGCCCTTTCGGGGGATGGACGCGAGTCGTTCGATGACCGCCGCGTCCGGCCCCACCGAGACCATGAGTGCGAAGAGCCTCGATGCGGGCAACTGGCTGATCCTGGCAACCGCCCCGAGGTCGAGCGTCGCTCGCTGGTTGCTTTCAATGGCGCCGAGCGCCGCGGTGACATTGCGCGGATGGCGGCAGGCGCGGGCGAACAGATTCTGGTTGCCCGCGGGGTAGTGGTAAATCGGCACCCCGGCGCGGGAGCAGACATCCAGCATGCGGTTGACGGTGCCGTCGCCCCCCACCACGACCAATGCCCGTGTGCCGCGGAGTTCGGATTCCCAATCGACCGTGTCGAATGTGGAGCGTGTGCGCGACTCGATGCCGCGCGCGACAAGACCCTGCATCAACTGGTCGGCAACGGCCTGGGCCTTGGCCTTGCCGGAATTCGGGTTCACGAGGATGGTGACGGCCACGGTGCGCGAATGCTACGTTCCATATGCTGGAGCAATGCCGACCGCACACCCGGAATTCAAGAACCTGGTGGTCTTCGACCATCCGCTCATCCAGCACAAGATGTCGTGGATCCGCGACGAGGCGACGGGGCACCGTTCCTTCCGGGGCCTGCTCGCACAGATTGCGGGGCTGATGGTCTTTGAAGTGACCCGGAGCTTCCCGGTCTCGCCCGTGAAGGTCAAGACGCCACTCGAAACAACCGAGGCGCGCCGTTTGAGCGCGAACATCACGGTGGTGCCGATCCTGCGTTCCGGGCTTGGCATGATCGAGGGCATTCTCTACGTCATGCCTGAAGCGCGCGTCGGTCACCTCGGGATCGCCCGGGATCACGACACGCTCGAGCCGGTTGCCTACCTGAACAAGCTTCCGCGCGATCTCGACGCCGGGCCGGTGCTGCTGGTCGATCCGATGCTGGCGACGGGCGGCTCGGCATCGGCGGCGATTTCGATGCTCCGCGAAGCCGGAGCGAAAGACCTGCGGATGATCTGCCTGGTCGCCGCGCCCGAGGGCGTGAAGCGGCTGCTGAAGGACCATCCCGACGTGATGGTCTACACGGCCGCGCTGGATCGGCAACTGACCGACAAGGGGTACATCACGCCAGGGCTGGGAGATGCGGGGGATCGGATGTATGGGACGGGGTAAGCGGCAATTCTTGAGCATTCCGCCATGAGCGACAAACCAATCGATGACATTCTGAGCCAACGTGACACAGATGCCTTGCATGCGCGATTGGATGACATCAGCACCGTGATTGTGTTGGACTCGTCACCGGAAGATCTAGATGGCGCATGTGCAGAACTTTCTCAAATTTTCTGCAGACTCGTTCGGTCTGATTGGCATTCCGCCGCGACGGTGCTTGCTGTAACTCACGTCGGATTATGGGCTTCCTTGCCGAAGCACAAACAAAGAGACATCGTGCTCGATACTCTTTGTGCGTCGTTGCCGAATATACAAAATCTACTGACCGAAACGATCGTGGATTACTCCTTCATCCACATGCGGTCCTGTCCGGAGATCGTAATTCAATTGCTTCGACTTTGCCGCGAAAGCCCATCGTGGGCGGACAGTTGCTTCCACGCGATTCAACAATCGAGCGGCAGTCTCGCTCGCAAATGGCTTGAAGACAACTGGACAGAACCAACGGTCGATGAACTTCTCAGGGTGATTACGAGTCGCGATCCATGGAATCGTGATTCCGCTTCACCATAACGACATGATCGTCAGATATCGAGGGGTTTACCGAGCGCCTGCCTTTTCGCCACGATGAACTTGCGGTGATGGCTCACGTGCTCAATGTAGTTCTGCACGAGTTCACCCAGTGTGATCAGCCCCCGCACGCTGTGAACGCCGGCGCGCTGAAATGCCTCGTCCGGCAGTTGCAGCAGCAACTCGGCGGTGTGACGCCGGTTGATGGAGAACAGTTCGCCCGCTCGCGAAGCATCCCGCTTGTCATAGAACAGCAGCCCCGCGAATCTCGACTCGTCGTAGTTCATGAGCAGGGGCAGGTCCATCGCGATGATCCGCTTCATGCGGTCGGTCGCGACGAGGTCGCTGTCCAGCGTGTGAAAAACCACCTGCTGGATGCTCCACGTGCCCGGCACGGGGTGGGCATTGAGTTGATCGCGGGTGAGACCCGCGATCCAGGCCTTGAGCTCATCAGCCAGGGCGACATACTGATCGATCATTGTGCGGTCCATGCGGCTCCCCGTGCTGCGGTGCATTTCGGTCAATACGATTGTTGCGTGCTGATCCTCACCGTGATTCAAGGGCCGGACAAGGGGCGAACCTTCCAGCTCCCCGACCACGAGCCCCAGCTCATCGGCCGCTCGGGCGAAGCGCTGCCGATCACCGACAGCACCGTCAGCCGGCGCCACGCCGAGATGACGCCCGATTCCGGTGCGTGGTACATCCGCGATCTCCAATCGCAGAACGGCACCTATGTCAACGCGGAGCGCATTAAGGACCGCGTGCGTCTTCGTCCGGGCGACCAGATCCGGGTGGGCTCGACGCTCTTTGTCTTCGGCTTTACGGAAACCAACGACCCCGAGATCATCCGGCTGGCGAAGCCGGGACAGGTCGAGGCGTCGATCGAGCGAACGCTCGCGGGTGATGTGCTCAGCCCCAAGTCTGCCGTCAACGCCAACGAGGAATCGCTGGTCATGGCCGAGCCCGAACCCCGGGCTGCCGCGGCAACGCATCTCCGCGTTATCTACCAGCTCACCAGCCTGACCAGCCAGCTGACCGACAAGCAGGAGCTGCTCAAGTCGGTCATGGAAATGGTCTTCCGCGAGTTCAAGCCGGAGCGGGGCTTCATCGTCCTCACCAAAGCCGGCGACATCGAAAAGGCCCGTCCGGCGGTCGTGAAATACCGGACGCCGCCCGCCAACGAAGAAGAAGCCCGCATCCACGTCCCCCGCACCATCCTGCAGCACGTGGTAAAAAAGAGCGAGGGCGTGCTGAGCAGCAACGCCATGAACGATCCTCGCTTCGCGGCGGGCGACAGCGTGCAGCGGATGCACGTGCGCTCCGCCATCTGCGCTCCGATCAGCTTCCGGGGGACTACTTTCGGCGCCATCTACATCGACAGCACGCTCGCCAATTACACCTTCACCGCCGAGCAGCTCGCCCTCATGAACGCCGTCGGCCAGCACACCGGCCTCGCTCTCGCCAACGCCGAGGGCTACGCACGGCGCCTGCAGACCGAGCGTCTCGCCGCCGTCGGGGAGACGGTCGCCAGCCTTTCACACTCCATCAAGAACATCCTTCAGGGCATCCGGGGCGGCGCCGATGTGGTTGAACTCGGGCTGAAAAAAGACGACCTCAAGATCGCCAAGGGCGGCTGGGACATCTTCAAACGCAACCTCGACCGCATCAGCGGGCTGACGAGCAACATGCTCGCCTATTCGCGACATCGCAAACCGGAGGTCGAGCTCACGAAGGTGCAGCAGCTGGTTGACGATTGCCTGGAGCTGCTCCGCCACGCCGCGGAATCCAAGCACGTCGCGATCATCGTCGACATCGATCCCGAGATGCCCCCTATCGCGATCGACCCGGGCCTGATGCACCAGGCGCTCATGAACCTGCTCAACAACGCGGTCGAAGCCGTGGAGCCGGAGAAAGGCGTCGTCACCGTGCGCGCCGGCTACACGATGGCGCCGGTGGGAACGCCCGCCACGCAGGTCAAGGTCGATGTCACCCCCGAACCTCCCTCGCCGGGCTCACAGGCCGGTACGCTCTGGGCCGTGCTGCAGGTCGTCGACAACGGGCCGGGCATCCCCAAGGGCAAGCAGCATTGGGTCTTTGAGCCGTTCAACACGACCAAGGGCCTCCGGGGCACGGGCCTGGGCCTGCCCGTGGCCCGTCGCGTCGCAGAGGACCACGGCGGGGCACTGGTCATCGAAAGCGATGAAGGGCGCGGCTCGGTCTTCCGGATGCTCGTTCCGGCCGATCCCCAGGCGATTATCGATCCTTCAGCTACAACCGGCGATCGGGATTTGGGCGGGCGCAGCCGCTCGATTTGAATAGCCGGGACAGGTGCCGAACCGCCCTCTCCACGCCTAGCCTTTGCTTCTGACTAGCGCGCCAAGACGCGGGACGTACACCTTGAATTCATCGAGCAACTCTCATCCGCACGGCACGCACTTCCCCCAGCACACCGGCGCCAATGGACACGCCAACGGACACGCGTCCGGGCATCGCATCGTCGAGCCCCGTCGCGCCGGCGTCTCCGCCTCGCTCGCGGCACACGCCCGCTTCCTCGCCGAGTTCATCACCAACCCGGGTCGCATGGGCGCCGTCGCGGCCAGTTCGCCCGCACTCGCCAAGCGGATCGCCGATCAGATCGACTTCGACAAGGCTCGTTCGATCGTCGAGTTCGGCCCCGGTACGGGCGTGGTGACCAAGGAACTGCTGGCTCGCATGAAGCCCGGCACCAAGTTCTTCGCCATCGAGCGCAGCGCCGACCTGGCCAAGATCTGCCGCGAACGCCTGCCGCAGGTGAAGCTGTACGAAGAGAGCGCCGAAATCGTCGATCAACTCGCCGAACGCGAAGGGCTCCAGCAACTCGACGTGGTGGTGAGCGGTCTTCCGTGGGCGAGCTTCCCGGATGACCTGCAGGATCGGATCATCGAATCGACGATGCGTGTGCTTCGTCCCGGCGGCCGGTTCGTGATGTTCGGCTACCAGATGGGCTTGCTGACGCCGGCCGGACGGCGGTTCCATTCAAAGCTGCCCCGCTACCTCGACAATCTGCATCGCACGCGCAGCGTGTGGATGAATCTTCCGCCCGCGCTGGTTTTTACCGGCGTGCGGAAGGCGAAGCTTGAGCACGTTTCCGCTCGCACCACCGGCGCCAGAGCGTCCTGATCGACTCGCCCCAGCGCGTCGCGTACGCCGGGCCGTCGCACAAGACCGACGACAGCATCTTCCGCGAGCGGCCGGCCCGCTCCTGCCGGAGTTTTTCCACGCCCGATGCAAGATCGAGGGCCTTCTCGACGTACGCGCCCGTCGTTTTCGCGATCAGCTCGGGGAAGCCCGCGGCCGAAAGAAGGCTCGCGCCCACACGCCCCGCGTGCGTCGTCCCCTCCAGCACAACCACGGGGACGCCCATCACCAGCGCCTCGCAAGTCGTCGTGGTGCCGTTGTAGGGGAACGAATCAAGCGCGATGTCGATGCGCTCGTACATGGACAGGTGATCGCCTTCGCCCTCCTGCCGGCCCACCAGTTCCACGCGATCCGGCGGCGCCCCGGCCCCGGCCAGGCGCGCCGAAAGATGCTCACGCGCCGAGGCGATGTCCAGGGGTGGCGATTTCAACAACAGCCGCGCACCGGGAACGCGCTGCAACACACTCGCCCAGGCCCGCACACAAGCATCCGAGTACTTGGTGATCTTGTTGAAACTCCCGAAGACCGGGCCGCCCGCACCCGCAGGCGACCGGCGCGGCTCGGGCACGATGCGGGGTGTAAAACACAGAAAACACGGGTCCAGTCGAACAAGTTCTTCCGCCGAAAACTTGTCGGCATCGCCCGGCGGATCGGTGATCGAATCCACCATGCGGTATTGCACGGTGCGAAAACCCGTGGTGCTCGGGTAGCCGATCGCGGTGACCTGAACCGGCGCGACCTGCGGCACCAGCGCCGCCAGCGCCGAACCGCCGCTGAGTCCGCCCAGCTCCACCACGACATCCGGTTTCGTCGACCAGATGTCGCGTGCGAGCAGCCTCGGTTCTCCGGAGAGATGCGTGCGCCACGCCGAAGCCAGGGGCCGGAGACGGTCCGACACGTGATCTTCCTGCGCCGTGGTTGAAAACACCGTGATCGACATCCGCGATCGATCATGGTGGCGCAGGATTGCTTCCGCGAAGTAAGCGACGGAGTGCGCGCGAAGATCGAACGACACAACGGCGACGCGCAGCGGCCGCTCCGGATCGGGGCTGTTTTCGTACGAGAGCGGATCGATGACGGGGAGGGCGTATTCCACCAGGCGCCCCAACGCCATGTGCCGCCGATAGGTTTCCTCGCGCGAAGACGAAAGATAATTGGTCGCGCTGGCGAGCGCCGCAAGACATCCCACATCACCCGGGAATCGCTCGAGCGCATCCTTCAATAGCGCGACCGCTTCGTCACAGCGACCGAGGTTGAGCAGCGCCGACGACAGCGACGCCGCAATGTCCGCCCGTGCCTGGATCTCGTACCGGCGACGCAGCAGATCTTCCGCCTCGTCGAACCGGTGCGAAGAGGCCAGGGCCGCGGCAACCATCGCCACCAGTGTCGCATCGTGCGGATGCGAACGAAGGAATGCCCGCGAACGCGCGACAGCCTCCTCGTGCTTGCCCGCGAGCGAAAGCACGTGCACGACCATCGTTTCCGGCTGCGCACCCAGACCGGGCCTGCCGACAAGCGGCTCGTAAAGCGCGAGCGCGCGGGCAAAGTCCCGCTCTCCCAGTGCCAGCCTTCCCAGCGCCATCGCCGCGTCGGCATCATCCGGCCGGATTCGGTGAATCTCCTCGAGCAGCGCGCGGCCTTCCTCGGTCTTGCCGTGATTGATCGCGGCGATCGCAGCCTGGAATTGCCGGCGGATATCCACCTTACCCCCCGCGCGAAGCCTTCGCCTCGCACCACGAACGCCACATCGATCGCACCGCTTCTCCCCATCGGCGCGCATACGCGGGGCCATCGCACAGCGACGAGCCAAGAAATCGCTCTCGCACCACACGCCGATCGGGGAGCGCGCCCGACAGCGAGACGGCCCGATTCACGTAGGCCTCGTGCGTCGCCGCCAGGTTTTCCACAAACCCGCCGGCGTGCAGCAGACTCACGCCCACGCGCGCCGCGTGAGGAACGCCCGCCAGTGCAATCACGGGCACGCCCATCGCCAGCGCCTCGCAGGTGGTGGTCGTGCCGTTATAGGGGAACGTATCGAGCGCCACATCAATCTTGTCGTACATGCGAAGATGCTGCTGCGGCTTCTCCTGCAGCCCCAGCAACTCGATCCGCTCCCGCGCGATGCCCGCACGCTCCAGCCGCGCGAACATGATGTTCCGCACGTCTTCGCCATCCAGTGCCGCCGTTTTGATCAGCAGCCTCGAACCCGGAACCCGCTCGAGGACCTTGCCCCAGAGCGCAAACGCCTCGTCGGTGTACTTGGTGATCTTGTTGAACGAGCCGAAAGTCACAACGCCCGACGCCTCGGAGGGTGGCCGCCCCAGTTCGGGCAATTGACGTGGCGTGTAGCACAGGAAGCACGGGTCGAGACGGACCAGCTTCTCCGTCGCGTACGCGTCCGCCTCGCCCGGCGGGTCGGTCAGCGAGTCGACGATCCGATAGTCGATGACGTTCATTCCCGTCGTGTGCGGATAGCCGATCGCGCTGACCTGCACGGGCGCCAATCGGGGCGACATCGAGAAAAGGGGCGAATTGGCCGTCAGGCCGCTGAACTCCACCAGTACGTCGGGCTTCTCTTCGCGCACGATCTCCGCGATGATCCCGGGTTTGCTCGTCCGGATGGTGCGCCAGCCGTCGCAGAGCCCGCGGAGCTCCGCCGTCACCTCGTCGTCGGTGGGATACATGAAGATTCCGGTCAGGTGCATCGATTGTCGATCGCGAAAACGCATGATCGCTTCGACGAAGCGCGCCACGGGATGCTCGCGGAAGTCCGGGGAGATGACGCAGACCCGGATTGGTCGCTGCGGATCGGCCTCATTGGGAAACGCAAAGCGATCGACCGGCGGATGCCCCGCTTCGGCGCTGTGCCCGAACAGGCGATGGAGTTCGAAGGTCTCCCGCCGGTCCGCCCACGGCGCGTAGTTCAGGGTCGCCGCGAGCAGCCCGATCGAGGTGGGCTCATCGGGGACCATCCGCAGCGCTTCGCGGAAGGCGTGCTCCGCATCCTTCAGCAGGCCGAGATTCAGCAGGATGCTGCCTCCATATCGCACCATCGCCGGCCACGGCCCGTAGACCTTCATGAATTCCGCGAGCAGTTTCTGAGCCTTGGTGTAATGCGCCAGCGCCGCGTGCGTGGACGCAAGCACCAGCACAAAGTGCCCGTCGCCCGCAAACCGCTTGTAAAGCTCATCCCCCCGTGCCGCCGCTTCTTTTTTCTTGCCCGCGAGCCCGAGCATGTGAATCAGATTCCCCGCGGCAACACGGTCGGCCGGATTCAGCGCCAGGCAGCGCTCCACGTAATACACCGACTGGTCGTACCGACCGGTCTCCGCAAAGGCCTTCCCCAGCGCATTGCACACGTTGGTATCGCGCGGGTCGAGGCGCTGCAGCGCCTGCAACTGCTCGATCGCGGCGTCGTACCGCCCCGCGTGGAGCAACTGCATCGCTTGCTGGTATTTGGCGGGGCTCACGGGCACGGGCGATACGGTACGGCGTGAGCCGGGCGCGGGCGATCAAACGGGGGCCGGAACCGTCGCATTCGCGGCCTCGATCACAGCCTTCTCCCAGCGCCTCGCATAACCCGGACCGTCGCACAGCGGGCTCTTGCCGACCCGATCCCGAAGCGTGGCCCGGAGTGTCGCGAGCGCCGCGGGGTCCTTCGCGAGCGATTCCGCGATGGCCAGGTATGAGTTCCGGTCGGTGGCGATCATGTGCGTCAGGCCGACCGCGCTGAGCAGGCTCGTGCCGACGCGCGAGGCGTGGGTCGTGCCGCTGCGCGTGACGACCGGAACGCCCATCCAGAGCGCTTCGCACGTCGTCGTGGTGCCGTGATACGGAAAGGTGTCGAGGGCGATATCGACCTGGAAGTACCGTTCCAGGTGCGATCGCGTCGTGGCTTCCTTGCCCAGCACCGTGAGCCGCTCGGGCGCGATCCCGGCTTGGGCCGCTCGCGTTTCGAGGTCGCGCTTCGTACCGGGATCGTCCGCCGCCAGGCCCTTGATGCAGAGCTTGGAGCCCGGGACCCGCCGGAGTAATTCCGCCCAGTCCGCAAGCAGCTCGTCATTGAGCTTGCTGAAGGCGTTGAAGGAGCCGAAGGTGATGTGCCCGTTCTTCAACGCGGGAAGAGGCGAGACATCAGGGGCAGATTCGGGCGGCTGGAAGCAGAGAAAGCAGGGGTCGATCCGAACCAGTTTCTCGGTCGCGAAGGGATCGGCCACGCCCGGAGGATCGGTGATCGAATCGACCAGACGGAAATCGATCGTCGGAAGGCCGGTGGTATTGGGATAGCCGATGGCCGTTCCCTGCACGCCCGCCACCCGCGGAATCATGAAAGGCAGCGGGGTGTTGGTCATATGGCCGCCAAGTTCGATCATGACGTCGATTTTTTCTTCGATGCAGATCTCGCGCAGCCGCTGCCAGCTCATCGGACGCAGATCGCGCCACGAATCCGCCAGCGAGGCGAGCCGCTGGCTCGTCGCATCCGGCCTTGCGCCCATGGAGACAAGGACGGTGCGGATGCGGCCGCGATCGACATTGCGAACGATCGGCTCGACAAACCGGGAGACCGAATGCTCGCGCAGATCCGCCGACAGCATCCCCACGGTGAGGGGCAGATTCCCGGGGCGCGCCGGAGCTTCGCGGGCCGGCGTCTGCAGCTTCGCCATCTCCTTGCCGTACTCCACGTGGACCCGGTAGTGGTCTTCGGGATCGGCGTCGACAACATAGTTGAGCACGGTCGCGAGCAGGCTGAGCGCGGATCGGTGACCCGGACTGGTAAGCAATATCTCTCGAAGTTCCACGCTCGCTTCACGCGTGCGCCCCATCGCAAGGTTCGCCGATGCCCGGACGCCGCGCAGGTCATCGCCCTTCAGCCCGGCCGCGAGAGCCTCCCCGATCACCGCCGCACATTCGCACGGACGGCCACCGTTGAGCAGCGCCGACGCGTACGTCAGCACCGCCCCGGCGTTCTTCGGAGCGCCCTGGAACAGCGCCCGGGCACGCTTGATGGCCTCGTCCGGCCTCTGTGCCGCGAAGAGCATTTCGATCAGCGTTGATTGCGCGCCGAGATCATGCGGAAGCAGCGCCGCACGCCTTTCCGCGGCAAAGACGGCCTGTTCAAATCGAGCGGTCTGTGCAAAGAGATCGGTGAGGAGCGCCGCGACGTTCGGATCCCCGGGAGAAATCCGGCCCAGCTTGTGCAAACCCGCTTCCACCTGGGCGAACTTGCCCTGGTCGAGCAGGCGCGCGAGCTCCTCGAGTTTGAATGGTGAAACGGGCATGGGGTGCAAAGGCTAAGCCGGCGATTCACCGCGGGGCGGTTCGGGCAGCGTCAGGCAGACCAGCACGCCCGGAATGTACAGAAGCCCGATCCACCACAGCGCGTGCGACACGCCGTCGGCAGTCGCCAAACTCTGCCCCGCGAAGAGTGCCAGCAGCGTTCCCGCGGCCGATACCAGCCGTCCCACGTTGTACGTGAAGCCCGCACCCAGCGTTCGCACCAGCACCGGGAACAGCGGCGGGATATACAGCGGAAACAGGCCGAACAGCCCGAGCCCGAAAAACGCGATGACGCTGTAAAAGACCGGAATCTGCTCGAAACTCGGAGGTTGATGGAACGCCCACAGGAACGACCCGAGCCCCGCGGCCATGAGCACCGTAAACGCGGAGCGGTAACCGATGAAATGTGCCAGGTACGTCGCGAAATAGTTGGCCGCGATATTCACCGTGAGATACAGCATCGAGATGTCCGAAACAATCCCCTGGGCGTCGGGCTTTGGCAGCGCCGCGACCTTGGGCGTGCGCAGGACGAGCTGCGGGCCAAAGAACAGAAACGCCCAGGCCGTTGTGAGCGCGATCGACGTGAGCAGCGTGAGCTGGATCGTGGTCTTGGCCAGAGGCCCGACGAACAGCGACCGCAGTTTCGGGGGCGGCCCCTCCCGCGAGGCCCGCACCCAGTGCTCCGGCTCGGGCACCGCAAAGCGAATCCACAGCGTCAGCAGCGCGGGCACGATCCCGACCAGGAACGGCACGCGCGGGTCGAGTCCCGCCATGGCCTTGGCCACAAACGACGCCGCGATGCATCCCACGATGTAGCCCGTCTGAAGCGTCGCGCTGGCCCACGCGCGGTGCCTGGAGTGCAGGGTCTCGGCCACCAGCGCCGATCCCGCGGCCCACTCGCCACCGATGCCCAGGGCCGCGATAAAACGGAAGATGAGCAGATGCCACCAGGTCTGCGCGAAATACACGGCGCCCGTAAAGAGCGCGTACGTCAGCACCGTCAAGGTCAGCGTGCGCGCACGCCCCAGCCTGTCTCCGATGCGCCCGAAGACGGCGCCCCCCACCGCCCAGCCCACGAGAAAGGTCGCCTGGATCAGCGCCGCCCGCCACCCCACGTCCTTCGGATCAGGCGGTGCGCCGTTCTGCTCGGTCATTACCCGCGTGACCAGCGGCGTCGCCAGGATGATGTACAGATAGCCGTCCAGGCCGTCAAACGCCCAGCCGAGCCACGCGGCGACAAGTGCCTTGGTCGAATGGGGCGACGATTGCTGCACACGCGCAGCGTACCGAAAAGCGCTCGCCGATTCATCTCCGCGCGCTCATCGTTCGCCACGGCCACATGATCAGCCCTTCACGCGAGCTTCCAGACCGGCTTTGACGCGGGGCCATTCCTCCCGCAGCACACTGAAGATGACCGAATCGCGAATGAACCCCTCGCGCACCACCACATGTTTCCGCAGCACGCCCTCCCGCACGGCGCCCAGCTTGGCGATCGCGTTCTGGCTCAGAATATTCCGCGCGTCGCACTTGAGCTGCACGCGCTCGCACCCCAGGGTCTCGAAGGCATAGGTCATCATGAGCAGCTTGCTCTCGGGGTTGACGCTCGTCCCCCGGTGCTCCTTTGCCAGCCAGGTCCAGCCGATCTCGATCCCCTTGTTGGCAAGCCGGATGTCGCAGTACGAGGAACTGCCGATCGCTTCGCCCGTGGCCTTGAACACCGTTGCAAACGGGACACGATCCGGCGTATCCAGACACTCCCGGACAAACCGGCGCATTCCCTCCGGCGTCCACTCCGGATCGTCGTACTTGTAATAGAGAAATGTGTCCCGGGCGGTGTGCTTGAGCAGCGCCGGGGCATGATCCAGCGTCAGCGGAACCATGTCGACGACGCGGCCGCGGAGTAACGGAACGGACTGAAGAGCTTTCTCGGTGGTTGCCATTAGTCGAACTGAATCCGGTTGTTCCAGCTGCTTCCGTTCGAACCAAGCTGGTAGCCCAGGTCCGAGAGCGCACGCATGGTTTCCTCTTTGAAAGCCCCCTCGACCGGCACCCGGAACGAATCCGGCACCGCGATGTAAAAGTACTCGACATCAAGACCGTCCACCTTGCGGAGCAGCTCGACCTGGTAGTCGAGCAGGCGCATGCTCGCGATGTTGCTGAAACGCGTCATCGTGGTCAGCGACTCGCCCGTGATGCTCGGCCACGTCGGGCTCACGATCTTGGGCACGTCCGCCATCTGGTTGTTGACGATGACCCAGATGCGCACCTTGGACATCGGGCGGCTCGGGAACGTCTTCTTCCACATGCCCACCAGCGACTTCTCCGAGCGGATATTGGCGCCGGCGAGCATGTTCGCCGTCGTCCCGCCGTCCACGTACAGCGAGCCGTCGATGACCTGCGGCGGAAACGCCGCGGGCACCGCGCTCGAGGCCATCAGCACGTCGTACACCGGCTCGTCGTGGCCCGTCACCACCGCCGTCTCGCAGATCTCGCCCAGGGCGAACGGGCGGTTGATCCCGAAGTCGAGATTGGTCGTCCCGATGATCAGCGAGCGCTGCTCCTTGCTCCCCGCGGCAATCCGCTCGATCGCGGCTCGGTTCAGCGCCTTCTCGACATCCCGGCGCAGTCCCTTGGTCGTTGTAAAACTCTCGCGCCAGGGCAGAAAGAAGAACCAGTCCTTGAGCTGCACCCAATCCTGCTTCGGATTGCGGTACAGCTCGCAGATCTGTTCGTAATCGCCGTCGGTCCCCAGGAAGGCAAACGGCGCGATGAGCGCGCCCGTGCTCACGCCCGTCACCACATCAAACTGCGGCCGCGCCCGGTCGCCGGTCACGTGGCCCCATCCCTTCAACACGCCCGCGCCGAACGCGCCCCAGTCGCCGCCTCCTGAAATCACGAGCACATTGAAGACCGGCTCCGGCGGATGCTCGCCGCGTGCCGCGGCCTCTTCGTACGCGTCCTGCTCCGCCTTCATCCGCTTCACAAACTTCGACGCCGCGATCACCTGATCCGTTCGAATCTGCTCGAGCGTCTCCATCCGCAGGTCGGCCAGTTGCTGCTCGGTCAACTTCGGCCGCTCGGTGGCGCAGCCC